>BQJA01000001.1 GCA_021604405.1 Nitrosomonas sp.
GAACCTGGTTCATGACGAAGTCGAAATGACTGATCTGGATGCCAGTCTTGCTGCAGGCGAGATGGTATTGAAAGAAGACGACGACGATTGGGATGACGATGATGATGATTGGGACGACGATGATGATGACTATTAAGCGTCGGCGTTTCTGCTGTAAAAGCCGTTGCTGAAAGTCGGTTACGGTTTAGTCTGACCATGTGCCTGTCCGGGTGTTATATGGATTATACCCGGCAGGCTCGTTTCAGAACTCATTACTGGCTGTTTTGAAGATTAAATAGCAAACTGTTGTTTAGAATTAGCTTGGCTGACAGGATATTCGGATTATTGCCGTTTGATGTGGAAATAATAGTGAAATGCGAAGTTTGCTGATGGAAATGAATATGTTTTACGCAACATTAGCGCCAAGCATCATAGTTGAATGGTTATTTAAATAAGATTGCCCGCCTTCAGATGGCGGGTTTTTTATTTCGATGGAGTAAAGAATGTTAAATCATTTTCCAAAAGCGAATGTTGTGCATCCACATAGAACACGGGATTATTTTATTGCCGGATTCACCTTTTTTTGCGTCGGCGTTAGTTTAGTAATAGATGGTAGTGCAAGTCTGGCGATACAGAATTTATTAGGTGTTATTGCATGGATTTTTCTGATTGCTTTACTTTATGGTGAGAATAAAGAAATAAGAATGCAGGTGGCGATCGCTGTTGCCTTTGCAACCGCGGGGGAACATTTTGCATCCATTTATATGGAAGGGTACACGTATCGCTTCGAAAATGTGCCGCTTTATGTGCCACCAGGGCACGGTATGGTTTATCTGACAGCTGTTGCACTTGCACGCTCGGGCTTATTTCTGAATCATGCCAGGAAAATAGCAATAGTCGTGGTGGTAACCGGTGGTTCATGGGCGCTTTGGGGTATCAGTGGTATCCCTGAGCACGGTGACCAAGTTGGCGCGGTGTTATTTTGTGTATTTTTAATTTATTTGTTTAAAGGCCGTTCGCCACTAGTCTATCTTGGCGCATTCTTCATCACAACATGGCTGGAGATTATTGGGACAGCGGCCGGAACATGGTATTGGGCCAAGATAGAACCGGTATTTGGCTGGACGCAAGGCAATCCCCCGAGCGGCGTAGCTGCCTGGTATTGCCTGGTTGATGCGGTGGCCATCGGTTGTGCTCCAATATGTTTGGTTTACCTGCAAAAATTTAATAGGTGGGTGCTGACCGGAAAATATACGCGCAAAGTGAGTGGCGTAATTAAACCTGAAGTTGTGGAAGAAACATCAGTTAAACGATATAAATAGTGATCAATTCAATATTGAGGAGTTAATTTGTGACGGTCGTTCGATTGCCGGATGGGTCGGAGCGTCAATACGAGCATCCTGTAACGGTATTAGAAGTTGCTGCTTCTATTGGCGCTGGACTGGCGCGCACAGCGCTCGCAGGTAAAGTCAATGACAAGCTGGTTGATGTGTCGCATCGTATTGAACACGACAGTGAACTGACAATAATTACCGATAAAGATGACGAGGGACTGGAAATTATTCGTCACTCCTGCGCGCACCTGTTGGCGCACGCGGTCAAAGAGTTATTTCCTGAAGCGCAGGTAACCATCGGACCAGTTATTGAAGATGGTTATTATTATGATTTCTCTTATAAGCGTCCTTTTACGGTTGATGATTTGCATGACATTGAGAAAAGAATGATGGAAATCAGCAAACGAAACTTGAAAATTGAGAGAAAAGTGCTGGACAGATCAGACGCGATCAATTTTTTTAAAAATCAGGGAGAACATTACAAAGCGCAGATAATAGAATCAATACCTGGAAATGAAGATGTGTCATTGTATTCCCAGGATAATTTTACTGATTTATGCCGCGGACCGCATGTTCCAGCAACTTCCAGGATTAAGGTATTTAAGTTAATGAAAGTTGCCGGTGCCTATTGGCGGGGTGATTCAAATAATGAAATGCTGCAACGGATTTATGGTACCGCCTGGCTAAAAAAGGAAGACCAGAAGGCCTATTTGCATCGTTTAGAAGAAGCCGAAAAACGCGACCACCGTAAGCTGGGAAAACAGCTTGATTTGTTCCATATTCAGGAGGAGGCGCCAGGAATGGTGTTCTGGCATCCCAAAGGATGGACATTGTGGCAACAAATTGAACAATATCTGCGCAAGATTCTTGATGATAATGGTTACCAAGAAATCCGTACACCACAGGTGCTGGATAAAACATTGTGGGAACGTTCCGGTCATTGGGAGAATTTTCGCGAAAATATGTTTACAACCAATGCGGAAGAGCGTCATTTCGCGATCAAACCCATGAATTGTCCTGGTCATGTGCAGATATTCAATCAGGGTTTGAGAAGCTATCGCGATTTGCCGTTACGTCTGGCGGAATTTGGTTCCTGCCACCGCAATGAACCGTCTGGCGCTTTACATGGTGTGATGCGCGTAAGATCATTTACTCAGGATGACGCGCATATATTTTGCACCGAGGAACAAGTGCAAACAGAAGTCGTTAAATTTATCGATCTTCTGCAAATCGTATATTCAGATTTTGGATTTGACCAGGTTTTGGTGAAACTTTCTACGCGCCCAGAGAAGCGCGTCGGCTCTGAAATACAGTGGAACAAGGCAGAAGCGGCGTTAGAGGCAGCATTAAATGAGAAGCGTCTGGACTGGGATTTGCAGCCTGGTGAAGGAGCTTTTTATGGGCCGAAAATTGAATTCTCGTTAAAAGACTGCATTGGACGTGTATGGCAATGTGGAACATTGCAACTTGATTTTTCTATGCCAGACAGATTGGGCGCTGAGTACGTTGCCGAGGATAACACTAAGCATGTACCGGTAATGCTGCATCGCGCTATTCTGGGTTCATTAGAGCGCTTTATTGGTATTTTAATTGAAAATCATGCAGGTGCGCTGCCACTCTGGCTTTCGCCAGAGCAAGCGGTGGTGATGAATATTTCCCAGGGACAGAGCGACTATGCGCATGAAGTGGCCTTTGCGCTTAAGCGCAATGGGGTTCGGGTCAGTTTGGACTTGAGAAATGAGAAAATAACCTATAAAATCCGGGAACATAGTTTACAGAAACTGCCTTACCAGCTTATAGTCGGTGACGAAGAAGTCCGTACGCGCTCAGTTTCAGTGCGTAAGCGCGGTGGGGTCGATTTAGGACAGATGAGCCTGGATTCGTTAATCGATCGCATTCAAGCGGAAATTTCTGCGAAAAATTAAGTATGCTTGATTATTTTGTATTCGTGTTCATTGCTGTTGTAGTATAAAGTGGCGGTGTTTTTGTTGCTGATTTAACATTTTTTTTATTAGACTTGGAGAATAGCCATCGTTCGAGGTAAAGAAGTTCGCATAAATGAAGAAATAGATGCGCCGGAGGTGCGCTTGATTGGGGTTGAGGGAGAGCAAATTGGCGTCGTTCAGTTAACGGAAGCGAGCGCTATGGCTCAGGAAGCGGATGTCGATTTGGTAGAAATTGCGCCAACAGCGAAACCGCCGGTTTGCCGTTTGATGGATTATGGTAAATATCGTTATCAGGAAAGCAAGAAGAAGCATGATGCAAAGCTGAAGCAGAAGCAGACGCAGATTAAAGAAATCAAATTTCGTCCCAATACGGATGAGGGTGATTATAATATTAAACTGCGTAATTTAATCAGCTTCTTAAATGACGGTGATAAAGTAAAAATCACACTGAGATTTCGCGGCAGAGAAATGGCGCATCAGGAATTTGGTGTACGTTTATTAGAACGGGTGAGAAACGACTTGGAGCCGTATGCAGTAGTCGAGCAATTTCCAAGAATGGAAGGGCGGCAAATGGTGATGGTTTTGTCGCCCAAAAAGAAAGATACAACGATAGATAAATCAAAAGAAACGAAACCAAAGATATCTCAGCCAAGCTGAGTACCTGATTTTTAGTTGTAATGATTCAGCGGTTTCTGTTCGCTGGACAGTTATGTAATATTATTTGTGGTGTAACAATAAGTGATCACTGGGTCTTATAAAGTTTTCCGGCATGGAAACACCCAGTTTCATATTTATAAGGAGTTGCAGTATTTATGCCTAAGATGAAAACAAAAAGAGGCGCGGCGAAGCGATTTAAAGTGCGGGCTAGTGGAAGCATTAAGCGTTCGCAGGCTTTTAAGCGCCATATTCTTACGAAAAAAACAACGAAAAACAAGCGTCAGCTAAGAGGGATTGTCACTGTTCATCCTAGTGACGTAATGTCTGTTCGCACCATGTTACCTTACGCATAGTAAAAAAGGAGAACCAATGCCAAGAGTAAAACGTGGCGTAACAGCCCATGCACGTCATAAGAAAATTCTGAGTCTAGCCAAAGGCTATCGTGGCCGGCGGAAAAATGTATATCGTGTCGCCAAGCAGGCAGTAATGAAGGCT
The DNA here is from genome assembly GCA_021604405.1 of Nitrosomonas sp. Classification (GTDB taxonomy): domain Bacteria; phylum Pseudomonadota; class Gammaproteobacteria; order Burkholderiales; family Nitrosomonadaceae; genus Nitrosomonas. The sequence goes on from BQJA01000001.1 coordinate 4,412, forward strand.
GGGCAATATGCATACCGCGACCGGCGTCAACGCAAGCGCCAGTTTCGTGCCTTATGGATTGCGCGTATTAATGCCGCAGCACGTGAATGTGGATTATCTTACAGTGTCTTCATGAATGGTTTAAAGAAAGCATGTATTGAAGTGGATCGTAAAGTGCTTGCTGATCTGGCTGTGTTTGATAAGCCTGCTTTTGCAAAAATTGCCGAACAAGCCAAGGCCAGCTTAGTGAATTAGAATTAGCTATAAAATTACGATCAGTTAGTTTATATCGAAAAAGGGAGGTCGAGGAGGAAAGAAGCCTCAGCCCTCCTTTTTTTGTTTAACTGCGCTATTTTTTACCGCTAAATACCTTAATTCAAGTTGCGATAGCCTGCCTGCCTTAAAATGCGAGGCGTCCTCATCGTTTACACTCAGCACTGCATTAGATTAGGAATTATTACGCGTCAACTTAGTATGAACTTGATGGTTGTATTGAAGAATCCGGCAGACAGAGATAGCGGGACTGCGCTGGCGGTATTCCAGGTGAAATAACAACCAATAAATGAAGCAAAAATACGATTTACAACGTCGCTGAATATTTAAAAAAAACAATGGTAGTTAATATGTTAGTTGAATTAGCATGAAAGACTTAGATGAAATTATCGCCGAAGCGATAACCATGCTTGATGGTATAGATAATGCTGTTGAACTTGAACAGGTTAAGGGGCGTTATCTTGGTAAAGGCGGCATACTGACAGAGTTATTGAAGGGTCTTGGTAAGCTTTCGCCAGAAGACCGTCCAATAATGGGTAGTCGGATTAATCAGGCAAAACGCCAGTTCGAAGTGACGCTAAACCGTCGCCGTCAGGCTATTCAAGAAGAAAAAATGGCAGCGCAATTATCAGCGGAAGCGCTGGATGTGACGATGCCTGGGAGAGGCATAGGTATCGGTGGCGTGCATCCTATCACACGTACGCTAAATCGAATTGAATCATTGTTTCATTCGCTTGGTTTTGCCGTAGCTTCGGGGCCCGAAATAGAAACGGATTTTTTTAATTTTACCGCACTGAATATTCCTGAGAATCATCCTGCACGCGCGATGCACGATACGTTTTATGTTGATAATGGCGGTCTGTTGCGGACCCATACGTCACCCGTTCAGATTCATTATATGCAAAAGCATAAACCACCGCTGAAGGTAATTGCACCGGGACGCGTTTACCGCTGTGACTCGGATGTCACGCATACACCAATGTTTCATCAGGTGGAAGGGTTGTGGATTGATGAGCAAGTTAGTTTTGCTGCGTTAAAGGGCTTGCTGGCAGATTTTATGGAAAAATTTTTTGAACAGGAGGATTTGCCCGTTCGTTTCCGTCCTTCATTTTTTCCTTTTACAGAGCCATCTGCGGAAATGGATATTGGTTGTGTCATGTGTCATGGAAAAGGTTGTCGAGTATGCAGCCACACCGGCTGGCTGGAGGTGCTGGGCTGCGGGATGGTACACCCCAATGTTTTAAAACATGTGAACATTGATGGTGAAGAAAATATTGGTTTTGCTTTTGGAATGGGTGTGGAAAGACTAACCATGCTGCGATATGGTGTGAACGATTTAAGATTGTTCTTTGAAAATGATTTGCGTTTTCTGAAGCAATTTACCTGAATATCTTTCTATAACACGTTGTAACTTAAATAATATCATGAAATTTTCTGAAAATTGGCTGCGTACCCTGGTTAATCCATCATGCTCGGGTGATGAATTAGCGTATCTGTTAACCATGGCAGGTTTGGAGGTCGAAGCCATTGAGCCTGCCGCACCAGATTTCGATGGTGTCGTGGTAGCGGAAGTACTGTCAGTTGAGAAGCACCCGACGGCAGATCGTCTGAGTATCTGTTCAGTTGATGCCGGAACAGAAGATAATCAAAAATCATTGCAAATAGTTTGTGGCGCGCCGAATGTCCGGGCCGGTGCAAAGGTTCCTTGTGCGTTAGTTGGTGCGCATTTGCCCGGAATCGTTATCAAACAAGCAAAATTACGTGGTGTTAATTCTTATGGAATGTTGTGCTCCACCAAAGAACTGGGGTTAGGCGATGCAGCGGAGGGTTTATTATTGCTTCCGGATGATGCACCAATCGGCGAAGATTTCCGTCGATACTATGCGCTTGAGGACAACATATTTTCGCTTTCATTGACGCCCAACCGTGCTGACTGTCTTGGTTTGGTGGGTGTGGCGCGAGAAGTGGCGGCAATTACCGACACAGCATTCTTGCCGATGGCGAATGAAGCAGTTGTCAGTGACATTGATAAGTCCTTGGTGGTGCAGGTTGCTGAACCAACCGCTTGCCCACTTTATTGTGGCAGAGTCATCCAAGGAATCCGTCTTGACGTGATGACGCCCGCATGGATATTACGTCGCCTTGATCGAAGCGGGATCCGTCCAATTAGCCCTGTCGTGGATGTAACAAACTATGTCATGCTGGAGACTGGGCAACCGATGCATGCATTTGATCTTGCAAAAGTGACTGGATCGATTCAAGTGCGCAACGCAAGACCGGGCGAGCAAATACAGCTTCTAAATGGACACCAGCTGAATTTGCAGCCTGACATGCTCCTGATTGCCGACCAAAAAGAGCCGCTCGCTCTGGCGGGAATTATGGGGGGGATGAATAGTGGCGTAGTAGATGGAACAACAGATATTTTTTTGGAAAGTGCTTTTTTTGATCCGGCAGTAGTCAGTGGCAAATCATTTTATCTGGGATTCGGCACGGACTCATCGTACCGTTTCGAACGTGGCGTTGATTTTGCGGCAACCAGAGATGTGTTGGAACGCGCCACAAATTTGATTGTTAAAATTTGTGGTGGCAAGACAGGTCCGATTACTGAAGTTAAAAGTGAATTACCGCAGCGGTCAACCGTAAGCGTGCGTGTAGATCGAATAAGGCGTGTTCTGGGTATCAGCATTGATAAACAGCAGATTTCTAAATTATTCCGGCGTTTAGGATTCGATTTTACGAGTAACGTGGATACGTTTTATGTGACGCCGCCTTCTTATCGGTTTGATCTTGCAATAGAAGAAGATTTTATTGAAGAGGTGGCGCGTATTTATGGTTATGATCATATTTCTGCCAGGGTGCCAGATAGCAGTTTTACCTTGCTGCCCGCCACCGAATCAGTTCAGACTCAATCACAGCTAAGACAAATCCTCGTTGCGCGTGATTATCAGGAAGTGATCAATTATGCTTTTGTAGATGCCGCCTGGGAATCTGACTTTTCTGGCAACGAAACGCCTGTTGCGTTGAAAAATCCTATTGCCAGTCACATGAGTGTCATGCGCAGTAGCCTGATCGGCGGATTAATTGCTAATCTTCAATTCAACCTAAACCGTCAACAGGCCAGAGTACGTTTGTTTGAGATTGGTTGTTGTTTTCTGCAGGGTGATGAAAAGAGTTGTATGCAGACGGAAAATCTGGCGGGCCTCTGCTATGGAGATATTGTCCCCGAGCAGTGGGGCGTGCCTTCCCGCAGCACTGATTTTTATGATGTTAAAGCCGACATTGAAGCTTTATGCTGGCCGAGTGATTTTCATTTTGAAGCAGCTTCTCATCCAGCTTTGCACCCTGGTAAAGCGGCAAGAGTGATTGTCAACAACAGAAACGCGGGTTGGATCGGAGAGCTGCATCCGCGTTGGCAAAGTAAATATGGTTTAGCAAAGGCGGCTGTATTGTTCGAGCTGCATTTAGATGCCTTTGTGGGAAGACCGTTACCTGTGGCAAAAGATATACCAAAATATCCACCTATACGTCGCGATATCGCCGTAATTGTGTCTAATCATATTAGTACGCAAGCTATTTTAGCTTGCATGCACGCGGAAAAGATTTCGATTATTTCAGAAATTTCTTTGTTTGATATTTATCGCGGAAAAGGGGTGGGAGAAGATAAAAAAAGTCTTGCATTCCGTATCTTATTGCAAGATACTGAGAAAACATTGACCGATCAAGATGCAGATTTTGTCGTGACAAGTATGATTAATATTCTCGAGCGTAAGTTTGGTGCAAAATTACGGAATTAACATTAATTTCATTCGTATTTCGGCATTTATAAGTTACTTAAGGTATGTAGAATTGTACCGATTCTGCAAGTGACTATTTGCCCATGAAATGACATATAAAGTAAATGTCAGCAACATATTATGTATTTGCTTTGTTAAACACATAAAAAGCTGGCAAGCAACAAAAAATTAATAATCAAGTGGGGAATACATGGCATTAACAAAAGCTGAACTAGCAGACTTATTGTTTGAAAATGTAGGGCTTAACAAGCGTGAAGCAAAAGACATGGTTGAGTCCTTTTATGAAGAAGTGCGCGCAGCGCTGCAAAATGGTGAGGGCGTTAAACTTTCAGGTTTTGGTAATTTTCAATTACGTGCCAAACCACAGCGCCCTGGTCGAAACCCAAAAACTGGCGAAGAAATTCCGATTACAGCGCGCCGTGTCGTTACATTTCATGCCAGCCAAAAACTTAAAGAGATGGTAGAGAAAAACTATCATGGAAAACAACGTACAAAGTAATACATTTCCACCTATTCCTGCAAAACGTTATTTTACGATTGGAGAAGTTGGTGAGCTGTGTGGTGTTAAACCCCATGTACTGCGGTATTGGGAGCAGGAATTTGTGCAGTTAAGGCCGGTTAAGCGCCGGGGAAACCGGCGCTACTATCAGCACCAGGAGGTATTACTTATTCGGCGAATTCGTGAGTTACTCTATGATCAGGGTTTCACTATTAATGGTGCGCGAAATCAATTAGGTCGAAAGAAATTTGAAATACAACCGGCCAAAAACGATGCGCCAAGGATTCAGGCGCATGTCGCGGTTGACTTGACGCAATTAACAGGAGAAATCAGAAGCGTTATTTCTTTGTTACGTTCTTGATTACTCTCGATCTGTATTACTGAGTTTTTAATGTTAACGCTTGTTTGCTATAATCCGTAGATTCGGGGCGTAGCGCAGCCTGGTAGCGTACTTGCATGGGGTGCAAGTGGTCGGAGGTTCAAATCCTCTCGCCCCGACCAATCTAATCCACTGAGTTTGTATACGTAATCTGGCAATAATGCGAAGAACGTTGCGTTCGCAGTTTCTTAATTACAAAAACCCACATTAATTATATAGATAGTTCTTGAGATGCGCATATTGCTCAGTAATGATGATGGATATTTTGCGCCAGGCCTGATTTGTCTTGCCGAAACACTTTCTCGTATCGCCGATATTATTGTGGTCGCGCCTGAACGTGACCGAAGCGGCTCCAGCAATTCATTAACGTTAGACCGGCCGCTTAGCTTGCACAAATCCCACAACGGTTTTTTTTACGTCAATGGCACGCCAACAGATTGTGTGCATTTAGCAGTTACCGGCATGCTTGATATGCTTCCCGATATGGTGATATCCGGCGTCAATGACGGTGCGAACATGGGAGATGATACAATTTATTCCGGAACAGTCGCTGCAGCGACGGAAGGGTTTTTGTTTGGTGTACCTTCTTTAGCCGTGTCACTCGCCGGCGTGACCGATGGAAATTTCTTGACGGCGTCCCGTGTGGTGGTGGATATGGTTGAGCGTTTTGCTAAAAACAAGCTTAAAGCACCGATTTTGCTTAATATTAACGTGCCAGATATTGCGTATAATAAATTACAGGGAATAGATGTAACCCGTCTTGGCCGCCGTCACAAGGCGGAAGGTGTGATTAAATCACAAACCCCGCGTGGGAATACTGTGTATTGGGTTGGTGCGGCGGGTGCGGCGCAGGATGCAGGTGAAGGAACGGATTTCTTTTCTGTGCAACATGACCGTGTATCAATTACGCCACTACAGATAGATCTGACGCAATATGATCAATTGAATCTGGTAAAAACATGGCTGGATCAGTAATATATAGGTTGCTTAAATGAGGGCTGACACTGGGTGGCGCCGCGATGCCGGGATTCTTGGCAAGGCATCTATATGTAGTTGCTTTTTGTATTTTCTACACGTGTGCGCAAATTCATTGCAGAAATGCCAAAGATTTTATGTTAAAAAATTGAGCGTGGTTATTTCTTTTGGTTCTTTTTGTTTCTAAATTACATTGATGGATATTGTCTTGTGAGAGCGCGTCATTCTGGAATAGGGATGACTTCGCAACGGACCCGCATGCGCATGGTTGAGCGGTTACGTTCGCAGGGTATCGCAGATGAAAAAGTACTGTCAATCATGAGTGCTTTGCCTCGGCATGTCTTTGTAGAGGAGGCGTTTGCGAGCCGTGCTTATGATGATGTAGCGCTGCCAATTAATTTCGGGCAAACAATTTCAAGTCCGTGGACGGTTGCACGGATGAGCGAACTGTTGCGGGATCATTCAGATCTTGACAAAGTGCTTGAAATTGGCACCGGATGTGGCTATCAGACAGCAATACTGGCGCAATTCGCGCGCGAGGTCTACTCACTTGAGCGTGTTGGTTTGCTCTTGACGCGGACCCGTATTCGGCTGAGAGAGCTGCAAGTTAACAATATTTATTTGAAGCATGCGGATGGTTTTCATGGTTTTTCCGAGGCTGGCCCATTTGACGGCATTATTATGGCGGCTGCGACTGTTCATGTGCCGCCAATATTGCTCGAGCAGCTCGCCGTCGGTGGTAGAATGGTTTATCCAAAAGGGAGTGTGGAGCAACGCTTGTGTGTTATAGAACGTCATTCCCAGGGGTACAACGAAACTATCCTGGAAACCGTAAATTTTGTACCAATGCTGTCTGGTGTCGTGAGAAAGTAGTGACGCAGGGGGGTTAACATGGGAGGCAGAACGATCAAACAATTAATAGCACCAAGAGAAGTTGTGACTTCACGGTATTTCGCGCTTGTTTATCGTTTGTTGCTGATTATTTTTTTTCTTGTTGTTGTCGGCTGTGGATCAACCCAGCGTTCCGCACCAGTTGTTGACCGTACGCTAAGCGATCCTCAAATGCCGCAGGAAAGCGTCGATAGTACGGCTGGCGCAGCGACGCAGTATTATGTTGTGCAGCGTGGCGATACACTTTACAGCATAGCGCTCGATCATGGTATTAATCTTAGAGAGCTGGCGGAATGGAATAATATTACTGATCCGGGCGCAATAAAACTAGGGCAGCAGATCAGCTTGTCAGTACCTTCCAGGCAAGCGCAATCCATGCCGATTACGGTGCCGCCCCATGGCTTTCCCGCTGAAGAGACAACGGGAACGGAAGCGCCTCATTGGATGAGTGAAGTGAAGGAAATACCGCCTCGAGTAGTGTCTGAACCCAAGGGGGCTGTATTACCGTATTCAGATCAGGCGCTCGTTCAATTACAAGGGTTGGCTCATCCTGCTTTGATGGCGCCCCCTTCATCTTCTTTAAGAAGTCACGAGGTGGTCGCCGCAACTGCAACCGGTCAAACTACTCGAATTGAGAATGCGCCAGAGCCACCGCAAAGAAGCACCAGCGTGTCGATTTCAAATAATTCTAATATTGACTGGATCTGGCCGACCGAAGGTGAATTGTTGGAAGGCTTTTCGGACAAATCCAAAGGGGTGCGGATATCCGGCGTCGTCGGCCAGCCTGTGTTGGCATCCGCCGCGGGACAGGTGGTATATAGCGGCAGTGGATTACGCGGCTATGGTAAGCTTCTTATTATTAAACATAATAATACGTATCTCAGCGCCTATGCGCATAATAGCAGGATCCTGGTACAGGAAGGTGAGACCGTTGCCAAAGGGCAGAAAATCGCGGAAATGGGCAATAGCGATACCGACTCTGTTAAGCTGCACTTTGAGATACGCAAAAATGGCAAGCCTGTGGATCCACTCAAATTTCTACCTGGTGGAGGGGCCGGGTAGCATATATCCAGGTACAAATTAATGCGCTGATTCACGCATATGGCTGATGGCCTCTTTAGTATGTTTGGTGGCAGCGTTGGCATGATCTGCTTTGGCATGTATGATCGCATCTTCTAAATGTTTGATCGCTTCTGTCATATGTTTGTGTGCCTCGGCATGCTCTCCTTCTGCAGCTTTGGCATGTGTCAGGCTTTCTTTTGCGTGTTTAAGCAGTTCCTTTGCATGACCGTTATCGCCATGCGCAACGGCTTCTCCCGCGTGCACCATGGCTTCAGATGTATGTCCCGCATCCCCTGCGAGTGCCTGGCTATTGAGAAAAAACGTTACACAACCCATTGTAAGTATCGTTGAGACTGTTTTCATGGTATTTAATCTTTTTGTATACGCGCTGATTGGAAAGAGGAAGAGGCGCTTGCAGAATAGGTCGCTGATAAATACTTATCAGATCAGTCACTCTGTAGGCACCTCTACGTTTTAGAATTAATGCCCTGATTCTCTCATGTGTTCTATCGCCTCTCTCATATGCTTAGAGCCTTCATCGGCATGACCCATTTCGGCATGCTTGATCGCCTCTTCTAAATGTTTGACCGCTTCTGTCATATGTTTGTGCGCTTCAGCGTGCTCTCCTTCTGCTTCTTTGGCGTGTGCCAGGCTTTCTTTGGCGTGTTTAAGCAGTTCCTTTGCATGGCCGTCATCGCCATGCGCAACGGCTTCTCCCGCGTGTTCCATAGCTTCAGATGTATGTGCTGCATCGCCTGCCAGTACTTGGCTGCTGAGGAAAAGCGCTAAAACACCAATTGCGAATGTTGTTGAGATTGGTTTCATAGGAATTACTCCTTATTTTGTGAGTTTATCGGTCATGTTCTTGTAATTATTATTTTAGATTTCTCAATCCATTCTATCTATCAGGACCGCAGCAGTTGATGTTTCGCGGCTGCGAACCATCTAGAATGTCATTTACTTATAGCACAGTTATAAACAAAAATATACAGCCGTTAATAAAAATTTAATGAAGTGCAAGCTTTGTCGCCGTCCGAAGAAAATGCAGCAATGCGGATAAAAAATCCAACAAAAGAATAAGTTAAATATTATATTAAGTTTTGTTAAGTTAAAGTTAAGTTAAGTTAAATGATGAATAATGGTAGAATTTAACGCTTTAATAAATAGAAGCTGAAGAAATAATCCGGCTAATATGTTGCTTCAATGCGAACGGTGTTATGTTTCAAAACAAATAGACAGGCAACTTAATTACCTGCATGTATTTTCGGAATATTAACAAACTCTCTGTGGTTTTTGGTTTTATATATAAAAAATACTGGCAATGACTCCTTTTTACTTTGGTGATTCAAAAAAACAACTATACGGTGTATATCATCCATCAACCGCTCATTCGCAGAATACCGAGGCGGTATTAATTTGCTATCCATTATGGAGAGAATATTTCCGAACCCATCGAGCAATTACCCAGCTGGCCAATAAACTTGCTGATTCTGGTTTTCCAGTACTTAGGTTCGATTATTCTGCGACCGGTGACTCGGCTGGAAATACAGAAGAATGCAGTTTAGAACAGTGGCTTCAGGATATACAAACAGCGATATCCGAACTAAAAGATTTATCTGCCGCCAGCAAGGTTTCGATTGTTGGGTTGCGTTTCGGCGCCGCGCTGGCTGCGCTGATCTCCCAAAGAACGCAAATCAATAAGCTTGTTTTATGGGATCCGGTTGTAAATGGAAAATCGTATATTCAAAATATGAAAGACATGCATAATGCGTATGTTAAGCAGCATTTGCAAGAAGTAAGACAACCGGTTCATAAACTTTTGTTAAAAGATAATGAATACTTTGGGTTTAAATTGCCACCTAGCATTTTGTCATCCATATCAGAGGTGGCGCTTCTTAAAACCAAGGTTAAAGCGAATTATGCATATCTTTGCGTGACGGAAGAAAAACCTGAGTTTCGAGAATTACGCGCTTACTTAAATGAACAGAAAATCAAAGGCGCTTATAATTTTGTTGAAAGCAGTGTGGCATGGGATAGTGTTGAAGCCTTAGAGGTGGTTCACATCCCGCCAGCGATTGTTCAAGGTATTGTAGATTTTTTCAAAAATGGGGTTAATTAATGGAAAAAGCTTTTTCATTCGGCCAGTACAACTCAATGGCCGGCATTCTAACTGAGCCAGGCACGCCGGGACAAAATAAGCAACCAATTGTCATTATTCTGAACGCAGGGTTGGTTCATCATGCCGGGCCGCACAGGATGACCGTTGAGCTGGCCCGCACCATTGCTTCCCAGGGTTACATGACATTCAGATTTGATCTTTCCGCCATAGGGGATAGTGCAGCTCGCAAATCCCGGCTAAGTTATGAAGAGCGTGCCGTTGACGAAACCAAGGAGGCAATGAATTTCCTGTCATCATTATATGGTGTTAATAAGTTCATCATCATTGGCTTATGCACTGGCGCTGATAACGCACACAGGGTGGCGGTCGCTGACAAGCGCGTGATTGGTTGCGTATTTTTAGATGGCTATGCTTATCCGACTTTTCGTTTCTATTTATACAGAATTCTGCCTAAGGCGCATAAATTGACTCAGAAAATAGTCAATCCAAAAAAATGGATACATTTGGCGAGAAAAATAACCAAAAGAATAACTGCGCGGGACAATGCCGATACAAGTGAATATATGGAGAATGTTTATTGGAAACTTCCGCACAAGGAACAGGCGGCTAAAGAATACGCCGAATTGATTAGCCGAAGTGTTTGTTTATATTTTATTTTTACCGAAGAGCAGATTTTATCATTCAACTATACAAACCAGATACGCGATAGTTTTAAAAACCTGAGTTTTGGTAATCTGCTTAGTGTTGACTTATTTGCGCTGTCTGATCATACCTATACATTTATGTCGCAGCAAAAACTATTATTCTCTGGCATCAAAAATTGGCTTGGCGCCAACTTTCCCAATAAAGCATAATTTTTATGCGCTTATTTTAAATGATATGCAACAACCATAGCGATATACTGGAATTCGAATAGAATCAAGGCATTTTTCAAGGGAAGCTGTCATGTTACCAAACGATAAATCTGAAAGCTGTGTTCTGATTGGTCAACAATCACTGTTAATACAGTGCGCGCAAAAACTGCACGAGAAAAAATTTTCCATTGCGGCTGTTGTGAGCGACGATGCGGAAGTTATCAAGTGGTGTGAAAATAACCAGGTTACAAGTATCGCCTATGATAATCATTATCATGAAGCGCTAAAATCAAAACAATTTGATTACTTATTTAGTATTGTCAATCTGAAGCTGCTTTCAGTCGAGGTGTTACGGTTACCGAAAAAACTGGCAATCAATTTTCATGATGGGCCCTTGCCCCGCTATGCGGGCATTAACACGCCGGTATGGGCGCTTATTAACCAGGAAAAAGAATATGGCGTGACCTGGCATATCATGACTGAAGGGGCAGATGAAGGGGATATCCTGAAGCAAGCGATATTTTCCATCGCCCCTGATGAAACATCCTTTACACTGAATATGAAATGTCTGGAATATGGGCTAAGTTGTTTCACAGAACTTCTTGATGATTTACAGACTGACAATCTTGTAACAACGCCGCAAACGGTAGACAAGAGCACCTATTGCCCCCCGTGTAAGAAACCCGCCGCCGCTTGTTCAATTTCATTTCAGCAGCCTGCTGAGCAGATCAACGCACTAACAAGGGCGCTTGATTTTGGCCCGTACACCAATCCGGTCGGCTGCGCGAAAATTTTTCTAAAGAACGATTACCTGCTGATTCGCGATTCGGAACTTTTGGCGACAGAGTCGGCCGATGCACCCGGTACGCTTGTCGAAATTGATACAGAAAGTATGGTTGTCAGTACATCTACTTGCGACATCCGAATTAGTCGATTTTACAATCAGCATGGTAAAACGGTATCGCCAGTGGACTACTTGCAAACAGGTGATACGCTGCCCCAACTCGCCCAATCCGTGATTGATGAGATCAATGCTATAGAACCAGCTGTCTGCAAACAGGAAAATTATTGGAGCACTGCCCTTAAACAGCAACACACACTTGAAATACCTTATGGCAGAATAACATCAGTGACTGACAGCTCGCTGTCCACCCAAACACGCACGATCAATCTGCCTGCTTTTATTGGAAGCCGTTCTGCAGACAGAGCAAATTATACCTATGCTGCATTGCTAATTTATCTATACCGCCTTTGCGGACAACCAAGCTTTGATGTTACTTTCGAAATCAGCGATACATCAGACCCGTCGGACCGACACAGGGATCTGTATGAAAATCGTTTGCCATTTCATGTGAGTTTTGAAGAAAATGAGACATTTGACAGTTTCTTGAGGAAATATCAAGACAGAAAATCTTCAGTATCTCAACGATTATTTTTCACAAAAGATCTTTTTTTACGCGAGCCACTCCTGAACGACGTTGCTCACTATACGGACAACCGACCTTTTCCTGTGATATTCCGGGATAGCAGTAGCCCGTATGATTCTTCAAGCGCGAATTGTTCATCTTTACACACATCGCTTTACATTTATCTAGACAAAGAAGTGACCACCATTTCATGGCAATACGATGAACGTGTATTTTCTGCTGATGATATCGATGCAATGCAAGAACAATTCTTGACGGTACTGGCTGACACAAAAACGGGTTCGGTCCCGGTGTCGAAAATAGCTATACTTTCTGAAAAAGAGATTCAATCAACCTTCATTAACTGGAATAAAACCGCTAAAGATTATGATGCCGGTGAATGTATCCATCAAGCTTTTGAAAAACAGGTAGTAAAAACACCGGATCGAATTGCTGCAGCCTGCAATGGCAAGGAATATACCTTTCGCGAACTGAATGAACACGCCAATCAGTTTGCTTGTCACCTGATTGAAAAAGGTGTCAAGCCGGAGACATTTGTCGGTGTTAGCATGGGGCGATCCCTACAATTGCCGGTCGCGCTATTAGGTGTTTTGAAGGCGGGTGGAACCTATGTGCCACTTGATCCCACCTATCCGCGAGAACGCACTCAGTTCATGCTGGAAGATGCCCACTTGAAGTTTGTAGTGACGGATACAGATCAACCGCTTGGCATTGACGACACGTGCGCCATTAACATCCTAAGCGATCAGAAAGAAATCAGCCTTCTGCGCACCGGTAACCTTGACATCAAGGTGACGGCTGATAATTCTGCTTATGTAATCTACACGTCCGGTTCAACGGGGCACCCCAAAGGGGTTGTGGTAGAACATAGAAATGTGACTAATTTTTTTGCCGGAATGGATGATTGCATCGCATATGACAGTCCCGGAACCTGGCTTGCTGTCACCAGTATTTCCTTCGATATTTCGGTGCTCGAATTATTTTGGACCCTTACACGCGGATTTACTGTTGTTATTTATGTTAATGAAGACAGTGCATCTGCCAATATATCCGCCAGGACGAAACACCCGGAAATAAATATTGATTACAGTCTCTTTTACTGGAACCTGGCGAGTGAAGAAGATACACATGAAGAAAAATACAAGTTATTAATGGAAAGTGCTAAATTTGGTGATGCGCATGGTTTTTCTGCTGTTTGGACGCCAGAACGTCATTTTCACGACTTTGGTGGTCTCTTTCCTAATCCTTCCGTAATGGGTGCTGCGTTGGCCAGCGTAACAAAGAATGTACACATAAGGGCAGGCAGTTGCGTTCTTCCGCTGCATCATCCTGTCCGGGTTGCTGAGGAATGGTCTGTTGTGGACAATCTGTCCAATGGCAGAGTTGGTGTTGCATTTGCTTCCGGATGGCAGCCAAATGATTTTGTTATCAAACCAGAAAATTTTGCTAATGCTAAGTCAATTTTATTTGAATCCATGGAACAAGTGAAAAGGCTTTGGCGTGGTGAGGCTGTTACTTTCCAGGGTCCCAAAGGCGATGTTGAAGTCAAAACATTGCCTCGTCCTGTTCAAAAAGATCTACCAATGTGGATAACGGTTGCCGGTAACCCGGAAACTTTTAAAATGGCTGCCGAGAAGGGTGCTGGCATTTTGACGCATCTGCTGGGCCAGTCCGTCGAGCAGGTCGCCGAGAAGGTTGAACTATATCGTAAAACATGGGAGGAATGTGGACACGAAGGCAGGGGATGTATCACATTAATGTTGCATACGCTTGTTGGTGACAATTCTGAGCACGTCAAGAACATGGCGCGCGGTCCGATGAAAAATTACTTGAAGAGCGCAATTTTCCTGGTCAAACAAGCTGCCTGGAATTTTCCCACATTTAAAGAGTTATCCGCCAGTACCGGCCAAACAATCGATGAGTACTTTGAAACCATAACCGATGAAGATCTTGATACGTTATTGGAATTTGCATTCGAACGTTACTATGAAACCAGCGGCCTGTTCGGAACACCTGAAGATTGCCTGCCAATGGTTGATAAATTAAAGTTAATTGGCGTTGATGAAATTGCCTGTCTCATTGATTATGGAATTCCAACTGCTACGGTCCTGAATAGTCTGCCATATCTTAACGAGCTGCGCATTCAATCCAATAATGAGGTGGGATATTCAGAAGAACGAAGTTATGCTATCAATGAACTGATGAGAAAATATAATGTAACACATTTTCAATGTACGCCTTCAATGGCCAGAATGCTTCTGGATGATCCTGAGACCGCAGGCATTTTTAAACAATTAAAGACCATGCTTGTTGGCGGTGAAGCGCTGACCGAACAACTCGTTTCGGTATTATCCGAAAAAATGGCTGGCAATTTAATAAATGTTTATGGCCCGACTGAAACAACAATATGGTCAGCTTTTTATCATGTAGCAAATCCGGAACGCGTTATTCCAATTGGCAAACCAATTGCAAACACACAAATATTTATACTTGACGATAAATTGCAGCCAGTTCCTGCTGGCGTTAAGGGAGAAATATGCATTGCTGGCGACGGCGTGGTTCGCGGTTATTTAAATCGCCCTGAAATGACTGCATCCAGATTCGTTAATATTGATTTGCCAGCAGCAGGGATAAAGAAAATCTACAGAACTGGGGATTACGGTGTGCTTAAGAATGGCGTTCTTGAATACCAGGGAAGGATGGATCACCAGGTAAAAATTCGAGGATTCAGAATTGAACTTGGTGAAATAGAATCCGTGCTGAATAATCATGATAGCATTGAACAGTCCGCTGTTGTTCTTTATCAGGACCAGAAAAATGACCAAAGATTGGTTGCATACTACAAACCGTCTGCAGGCATGTATATCACGGGTACAGACTTACGCAAGTATTTGCGGCATTCATTGCCTGAATATATGATTCCGCAGCAAGTTGTGGAAATAGCCGCTTTTCCGCTGACGCCGAATCGCAAGATTGATAGAAATGCACTGCCGGATCCATTCGCCGGTGATATGCAAGAACGCCATTTGACACCCCCAAGAACTGAAACAGAAGAGGCCCTGGCAGACATTTGGAAGGAATTGATTGGTGTCGAGGAAGTGGGTATTGAAGATAATTTTATTACGCTCGGTGGACATTCGATTCTTGCCATGCAAGCGCTTATTCAAGCCAAAGACAGATTGGGTGTCAGGCTGGGTGCGGTAGAAATTTATCAAAATACATTAGAAGAAATTGCCCTGCATGCAGATCAGCTAATGGTTCATGACAAGATAAAAAAACCATCATCTTCAATCATGAGCAAAATATTCGGTAAAATACGGGCGCCGCTGAACTAAGACGATGCTGACGCTACTCGCCAAATAGCTATCATCTAGCCTGTTCGTGCCGGCTTGCTGATCCTATGGCTGTCTTTGATTCCAAGCCGCTGCATGTAAGCTGCTTCTCCGCCGAGAAATGGAAGGGTTATATTTATTGATTTCATCTGCGGAGAGCCGTGTTAAAAATACAGTGATTACGCCACTGGTATTGATGTTGCCTGAATTTGCGAGCCAAATATGTGTTTCTTTTTTGAGCTTATCTAACTACATGCTCAATGCATTTTCTGGTCATTATCCTACGACGTGAATGAATCTAAGGTTTCTCGTTCAGTAAATTTCGTAGCATTCCGACATCTACCCATCCTTTCTCAGGCTTGATTCCGGCTTGCACGGTAAAAGGCTGCGCCGGTTCACCTAAATCAGATAGAACAAGTGAAGCGCCCTCGAAATTATGCTGAATGGTGTAGTCATTCACAGTAATAAGTGTTGGGATATTTGCCGCCCGGGCTGATTTTAGTCCATTTTCCGAGTCTTCTACTGCAATGCACTGGTGTCCCGGGAGCCCAAGTTGTTCAAGTACCCAGTGATAAATATCGGGTGCGGGCTTTTTTTCCGGAACAATATCACCCGCGCCGATGATATCGAACCAGTCTGGCGCATCTTCGCCTAATGTCGATCTCAGTAGCGCCGTTACATTTTCAGGCGTGGTTGTCGTTGCAATGGCAATAATTATTTTTTCATTACGTAATTGTTGTAACAGGCGGGCTACACCAGGGCGTAAAGGAATTTTTCCCAGTTGTAACATGGAAACATAATGCTTGGTTTTAGCCTGGTGCAAAGCCGGGACCAAATTGTTTATGTCAAGGCCTTTTGGTATGCTGGGCTTGTGTTTTTCGATGAAATAGTGAAGGCGCTCTTTGCCGCCAGTCACCTGAAGTAATTGCCCATAAAGTTCTACATCCCAGTGCCAGTTTAATCCGGATTCCTTGAAAGCGGCATTGAATGCTGGGCGATGGCCGTCTCGTTCGGTATCGGCCAGGGTGCCATCAACGTCAAATAGAACGGCGCGAAGTTTTTGAGGATTATTTGAGTTCATTATTGGTATTGTTGTGACTTGCACGTTGAAAACGGTCAGTAATTGCCAGCCAGGCAGCATTGTCAGGGGGTGCTTCTACCAGCAGGCGGTCAAAACCTTTTTGATCAAACCGGCGTAATGTAGCATACAATTGAATGCCATAAGCGATGGGTTCCTGAGGCATGGCAAACTGAACGATGTTTTTGTTTATCATGGGGTTTGATTTCGCAACTGACCACGTGATTACGGCTGCACACAGGTTCTGTGCTTCCAGTTCCCGAGTACGTTGGCATATGGTTTGCGTTGGACAGATTTCTAATGGTGTTGCGGGTGCATAGTGTGAATTCAGGGTGCCCGGTGCGCGTATGGTCGTTTTATAATGATTGTTAATTGTAATTTTATCATTCAGTACAGTTTCCAAAGCTGAAAGCGGGATACCGCCGGGCCTAAGCAAGGAAACCGCGTCATCGTCAAAACTAACAATGGTGCTTTCCAGGCCAACTTGACATGCGCCGCCATCCAGCACCATATTAACATTTTTCCCCAGTTCATCCTGTACATGTGCGGCGGTTGTTGGGCTTATCCGTCCAAAACGATTGGCTGAGGGCGCAGCTAATGCTGTCTCTGCCCCTAACGCGTTTAATAAGGCAAGCGCAATTGGATGATCGGGGATGCGCAAACCGACCGTACTCTGACCGCCTGTCACGTATTGCGGTACATGTTGACTCCGTTTGAGTATTAATGTCAGTGGCCCCGGCCAGAAATGCGTTGCTAGTTTCCAGGCGGATTCCGGTATCTCTTTTGCCCAATGCGTCAGTTGAGAAATATGCGCAAAGTGGACAATGAGGGGATGATCTGCGGGCCGCCCCTTTGTTTCATATATTTGACGTATCGCGGAAGGAATGGCGATATCTGCGCCAAGGCCGTAAACTGTTTCCGTTGGAAAAGCAACAGTTCCGCCTGCCTGCAATTGTTTAACTGCAGCAGCAATTTGTTGCTGTTGTTCTGGCGATAAGGCAGGATTTGGCATCGACTGGAGAACGGTAGAATTCCCGGCGTCAATTTGTGGTTTTTTTTCCTTGGTCATATCCTAAAATACTTTGCATCAAGTAAACGAGGTGGTAGCAGATCTTTTGAATTGTATGGCTTGACCATGATTGCGCTAACCAGTTTTTTCGGACCACGGATACGGAGTCTTTCGTGATTGCCTGCTCGAGGCTTGATCGCAATTCATTGGCAAAGGCTTTGTCTTCGATGAAAACGTTGGCTTCGCGCGCAAGTAGTAGGCTGAAGGGGTCAATGTTTGAAGATCCAACCGTTGCCCAGTGATGGTCAATAACAGCGACCTTTGCATGTAAATAGCTTTTGTTATATTCATGGATTTTGATACCTGCATCTAACAGGCTACCATATAGGGCATGGGTGGCATAATGTTGCAAGGAGTATTCAATTTTTCCCTGTAGTAACAGTATAACAATAACGCCTCGTCGGGCAGCTTTGTTCAGTGCCTGACGGAAACGCCTTCCCGGTAAAAAATAAGCGTTGGCAATAATAATTTCGCTGCGCGCATTGTTAATTGCATCAAGATACGCTTGTTCAATATCACGGCGATGGCGCAGATTATCACGAATTAAAAACGCTGCGCATTGGTGGCCCTGCGGTTTGCCTGCTTGTTGTAATAGCGTTCGGTTGATCCAGCGTTTCTTAAAATGCGCCCATGCAACGAGTGCCCACAAATACTGTACAGCCTGGTGAATCTTTAACAGCAACGGTCCTGTAATATGAACTGCATAGTCGAGACGCGGCGCCTGCATGTCTGGCCCATCCAGGTCGTCAATAATATTAATGCCGCCGACAAATGCTGCTCGCGCATCCAGCACCGCCAATTTTCGATGCATGCGGCGGAATCGATGGCGTCGCAAGCCAAAAACTTCCGGTCTGAAGATGAGTATTTTGACACCTGCATCAAGCATACTTTGAATAACTTTTCCCGGCAATTTGCGGGAGCCAAAACCATCAATCAGCAAATGTACCGTAACATTTCTTCGTGCGGCACGTTTTAATGCGTTAACAATCCTAATACCGATTTGATCATATTCTAAAATATAAGTTTCAAGATATATTTCATGTTGTGCTGAATCAATAGCCGCCTCTAATTTTGGGAAATATTCCATTCCATTGTGCAGCAAGGTAATGGCGTTACCGCACATAAAATCAAGATTACTCATAGGCGGATAATTTTGCCGGACAACGTTGTAATATCAGATCAGCTGTCTGATTCTGAAAATTTATCATTTTCAATTACATCAGCAACCTGATGCCAGCCATACCCACATTAAGAGATTTCCAGCATTTTATCCAGCGCGCGCTTGGCGAGTTTTGTCTCGTTTTCCGGTACTTTTATCTGATTGACAGTATTTCCGGCGGCTAAATTCTCTAATGCCCAAGCAAGGTGCTGCGGGTCAATACGAGCCATTGTGGAACACATGCAAACCATTGGCGACATAAATTGGACGATGATCCCTTGTGGTTTTAATTCCTCAGCGATGCGACTGACCAGATTTAATTCGGTACCAACCAGCCAACGTGTACCGGGTTTACTTTTGCTAACGGTTTTGATGATAGTTTCCGTAGAGCCCACAAAGTCTGATGCTTTGCATACTTCGAAATTGCATTCCGGGTGTGAAATCACCAATCCATCGGGATATTTATTCCGAAATCGAAGGATATGCTGCGGTTGAAACATTTGATGGACCGAGCAATGTCCTTTCCACAATAGAATCTTGGCATTTTTAATTTGTTCCGGGGTTAGACCGCCCATCGGCTCATCAAAATTCCAAGTTGGCATTTCTTCTTCAGAAATACCTAATTGATGGCCGCTCCATCGACCCAGATGCTGGTCGGGAAAAAACAAAACTTTTCCGCGCCGTTCAAACGCCCATTGCAAAATCTTTGTCGCGTTGCTGGAGGTACAGACGATACCGCCATGTTCGCCACAGAATGCTTTTAGATCGGCTGCGGAATTGATATACGTTATGGGCGTGACCGATTCTTCGGGATTTATCACAGTTGCCAGCTCACGCCATGCGCGCTCTACTTTGGTGAGATTCGCCATATCAGCCATAGAGCAACCTGCGGCTAAATCAGGCAGGACGGCAATCTGCTGTGGGCTGGAGAGGATATCAGCCACTTCGGCCATAAAATGCACCCCACAAAATACCAGATAATCTGCATCAGTTTGCGCGGCAAGATATGAAAGTTTTAGCGAATCGCCTGTAAGATCGGCATGTTTGTAGACATCTGCACGCTGATAATGATGGGCGAGAATAACCGCACGTTTTCCAAGTTTTTCCTTCGCCGCGATAATGCGTTGCTCGCACACTTCGTCTTGTAATTCATCAAAATGCTCAAATTCAATGGCTTCTGCTTGCATAATTTGTGATGTTGTTGCTTGACCAAAAAAGTACCTTAACATATTTGGGGCGCAGATTGAAATTTGCAATAAAGTGCAAGGGTAGAATTGGTGTTTGATGGAAAAAGCTAAAAAAAAGTCTTAATAATTATTTTCGAAAAATGAGGATCGCGAATAGCCGCAATTGGATAGTTTTTGATTTTACAATGTCGTAACTATATGGCATGCCGGTGAGTTATTGGATTGAATAGCTGAAAAAGCGATACCCATTGCTTCATTAAAAACAGAATGCTTTACTCAAATGCGGCGATGTGTAATCTGCTATCGCAACCAAGAATTTTAACGACATTGTTTTTCATCAAACACTTTATGAAACCAGCAACCTGTGCGATTGTTAGGTGGAGATGCAGGTCATTCGCATGAGGTATGTCTGTTATAATGCTGTCTATGCAAAATTTCTGTTATCGGCCGGATTGATCCAAAAACCAAAATTCTAATTAGTCTGATTGTATTTTATAAATGAAGCGCCATTTGTCTTTCAGTTTTCCGATTATCCTTATTGCCGTGCTTGCGTTATTGATGTTCGGTTTGAATTACGTCGTTGTGCCGCCGATGACGGCGCAGAATGACGACCTGTTTAATCAACCGGACTATATTATAGAGAATCTTTCAGGTATTCAGATGAATCATGAAAGTGCAATTCAACATGTTTTTTCTGCGGAAAAAATGTTGCATTATCTGGACGATGAAATTACTTATCTGCAGCGACCCTATTTTATCAGTAATGAACCGAATAAGCCCGTAATGCGGTTAACAGCAGGGAAAGCTGAATTACAGGAGAGCGGGGAAAATATCTATTTAATCGAGAATGTTACCGTGCTAAGAGGGGACGATGGAGACGAGGATAAGATTACCATGGACACCAGTTTTTTGCATCTTATGCCTGACGACAATATTGCAAGGACAAACAAAGCCGTATCGATTATGATGAAGAACGCTACGATGAATGCAGTGGGTCTGCAGTTAAATAACAATACCGGTGTTCTGCAATTGTTGTCAAACGTTAGAGCCGTTGAAGATTAACGTCTATCCTTTTTCCGTATACTTATGAAACTACAGGTAGTTGCGGTATTGCTTGGCCTGTTTTCAGTCAATATTGCTTGGGCTGAAAAGGCTGATCGTGACAAGCCGATACATTTAGAAGCGGATCGGGCAACGGTGGAAGACGTAAAGCGTAAAGATGCAAATCGAGTGAGTATATTTACAGGCAATGTCAAGCTTACACAGGGAACACTGATTATTCGTGCAGAGAAAGTGATTCTAAAGGAAGATATTGATGGGTTACGGTATGTGACTGCATTGGGCAATTTAGTCAGTTTTCGGCAAAAACGGGAAGGGGTGGATGAATATATTGAGGGTTGGAGTCGGCGCGTCGAGTTTGATAATAATGCGGATAAAATTGAACTGTTCCGCGAGGCGCGCCTGAAACGGGGAGAGGATGAAGTGCAGGGAGATTATATTTCCTATAATACCACCAGCGAATTTTTTCATGTAGCCAGCAGTAAAGAACGAGGCGACGAAACTGGCCCGGATAGTCGAGTGCGTGTGGTGATACAGCCAAAAAATAAATCCGAAGAGCCGGACTCGGAGACACCGTAGCATTTAAAATTGCTATTAACTAGCGGATATTAATCCTAAAAATGAGCAAGCTAAGCGCCAGCAATTTGAATAAACGCTACAAATCCCGTACCGTCGTACATGATGTATCTTTTTATCTTGATAGCGGAGAAGTGGTTGGACTATTAGGGCCAAACGGTGCTGGAAAAACCACTTGTTTCTATATGGTGGTTGGGCTGGTGCCATTAAATGGGGGTAAGATAAACCTAGACGATTGTGACTTAAGTCAGCTGCCTATTCACCAGCGTGCTCGGTTGGGTTTAAGTTACCTGCCTCAGGAAGCATCAGTTTTCCGACGTCTTTCTGTAGAGGATAATATCCTCGCAGTGCTTGAGTTGCAAAACTTCGATTATGCCGAAATACAACAACATCTGGATTATCTGCTGCACGATCTGCATATAAGTCATTTGCGCACCAGTCCGGCAATTAGCTTGTCAGGTGGCGAGCGTCGTCGTGTGGAGATTGCTCGAGCATTAGCTTCGCAACCACGTTTTATTCTTTTGGATGAGCCGTTTGCAGGTGTCGATCCGATTGCCGTGATGGATATTCAACGCGTAATCCGTTATCTCAAGGAAAATGGTATTGGCGTACTGATTACCGATCATAATGTTCGGGAGACGCTGGGCATATGTGACCGGGCCTATATTATTAGTGAAGGAAATGTGCTGGCTGACGGCAAACCGGATCAAATAATTTATAATGATGCCGTTAGAAAAGTATATTTGGGAGAGCATTTCCGATTGTGATGATAGCAATTCAAAATTTATCCAACTGTTGTTGATGGTTGTTTTTAGAAATTATGAAACAAACACTCCAGCTAAAAATATCTCAACAGTTGAGCTTGACGCCACAACTGCAACAATCAATTCGATTGCTGCAGCTGTCGACGAATGAGTTAAACGAGGAAATAGAGCGTATTGCGCAAGAAAACCCCATGCTGGAATTAGCGGATGGTCATAATAACTGGGATGCGCGCACCGCGGATCCAGAGGAACCGATTTCTTCAGGTGTGGCGGATGCGGAGGTTAAACCTGAGCCAACGGCACCATCAGCTGAAAATCATAGCGCAGTGGAAATAATAGAGCAGGGTCGTATACCTGATGATTTTCAGGCATATGACTTCTATCACGGCGGACGTGAAAGTAATGACGAAGATAATGATGACATCCCGGTAGCAGCTAATCCGCTTAATTTGAGAGAGCATCTCAATTTACAGATCAGTCTGAGTCAAATTACTGAGCACGAACAAAAGATTGTCGGGCTGTTAATTGATAGCCTGGATGATGATGGTTATCTTAAACAGGATTTGAGCGAACTGATCGCTTTGTTGCCGCTAGAACTTAATATAGGGATGGATAATCTGCAAACGGCGCTGGCTCGTCTGCAGTTATTGGATCCATCGGGTGTTGGTGCGCGTGATTTAAAAGAATGTCTGGCAATACAATTGCGTGCATTGCCGGCGGAGACCCCTTGCCGCGACCAGGCGCTATTGCTGGTGAGCAATCATCTTGACAAATTGGCGTCTCATGATTTTGCACAAATCAAGAAAATATTGGGCTGTGATGATGACAAAATGCGGTCCATACATTCACTTATTGTAAGTCTGAATCCTAAACCAGGTGCAGTGTTCAGTAGCTCGGCCGCACGTTATATTGTGCCAGACGTCGTCGTAACAAAAATTAATGGTGCATGGGCTGCAAATTTAAATCCCGAAGCCATGCCTCGTCTCAGTATTAACCGCTTGTACGCTGATATTTTACGAGGCAACCGGGATGATTCGGCGCGTCGGCTTGCTGGGCAATTAAATGAAGCCAAATGGTTAATAAAGAACATACATCAACGCGCCAATACAATTCTACGAGTATCTAACGCGATTGTTGAACGTCAGCGGCAATTTTTTGAACATGGAGAAGTTGCCATGCGTCCGTTGGTGTTACGAGAAATCGCTGAAATATTGGAATTACATGAATCGACAGTATCACGCGTGACGGCGCAGAAATTCATGCGTACGCCGCGTGGTATTTTTGAACTCAGATACTTTTTTGGAAGTCATGTTGCAACTGATTCCGGCGGTGCTTGTTCTGCAACCGCAATTCGTGCGCTGATCAAGCAACTCGTTCAAGAGGAAAACATTAAAAAGCCACTTAGTGACAGTAAAATATCTCAACTTCTTGAGAAACAAGGAATTGTAGTGGCCCGTCGTACCATAGCCAAGTATCGGGAATTGATGCAAATTCCCCCGGCTAATCTTCGAAAATCATTTTAATTAGAATCAAGGAGACAGGATGAACCTCAATCTTACCGGTAACCATGTGGAAATTACTTCTGCAATGCGCGATTATGTTACTTCTAAAATAAATAAGATTACGCGCCATTTTGATCATGTTATCGATGTCAGCGTGATTCTTTCAGTTGAAAAGCATAAACAAAAAGCCGAAGCAAACGTGCACGTCAAAGGTAAAGATATTTTTGTCGAGGCGGATGGTGAAAATATGTACGCTTCAATTGACAGTCTGGTTGATAAGCTAGATCGGCAAGTTCTTAAACATAAGGAAAAGAATCTTGAGCGCCGTAACCACGGTTCACTAAAAACCCAAGAGTTTAATCAACCTGAGTAATCGTTATATTTTACGGTTATTATTTAGTTTCGAACTATTTTTCTATGAACCTTATTTCACAATTATTACCACCGTCAAATGTCATTGTTGATCTGGATGTTGCCAGTAAGAAACGAGTTTTCGAACAGGCAGGATTGCTGTTCGAAAATACGCAACATATTGCGCGCAGCCAGGTTTTTGATAGCTTGTTTGCTCGAGAAAAACTTGGCTCGACCGGTTTGGGGCAGGGTGTGGCGATACCACACGGCAGAATAAAAGGCTTGCGTGAAGCGGTTGCTGCGTTGATCCGGATGAAAGAAGCGATTCCATTCGATGCACCGGATGGACAGCCTGTCAATCTGGCGTGTATTTTATTAGTACCGGAAAAAGCCACTGACAAGCATTTGCAGATTCTGAGTGAGTTAGCGCAAATGTTTAGTGATAAGAAATTCCGGGAAAGCCTGCTGCGTAGTAAGGATGCGACTGAGATTCATCAACTGATTGAAGATTGGACATCGAATGTCCCAAATTAGTATTAAACAACTTTTTGAAGATAAAAAAGATAAGCTCGATT
This sequence comes from Nitrosomonas sp., assembly GCA_021604405.1. Taxonomy (GTDB): domain Bacteria; phylum Pseudomonadota; class Gammaproteobacteria; order Burkholderiales; family Nitrosomonadaceae; genus Nitrosomonas. The sequence goes on from BQJA01000001.1 coordinate 29,316, forward strand.
TACGCTGGGTGGATGGTGAATGCAATGATGGTAAATTCCTTAATAACGATATTATCGCGCAATCCACCCAGGGAATCATTGGCCATCTTAATTTTATTCACCCAAACTGGATACAGGTATTAAGTCACGCTGAAATTGACTATATTAATCAATTACAGCCCGCAGGATTAAAAAGCAAAATAAAATTACTTGCCGACAGTAACATCGCATGTTTTATTGTTGCAGACAATGCGGAAGTGCCTGCCTCTATACGCGAATTGGCCAGTGCGACAAATACACCTGTATTTTGTTCGCCTTTCCCCAGTCTCGAAGTCATCTGGTTGTTGCGTACCTACTTGGGGCGCGTACTGGCAACGACCAGTACCATGCATGGCGTTCTGTTGGATGTATTGGGGCTGGGGGTGTTGATTATCGGAGAAAGTGGTGTCGGTAAGAGCGAGCTTGCATTAGAGCTAATTAGCCGGGGGCACGGGCTCGTCGCGGATGATGTCGTGGAGTTGCGTCGTATTGCACCCGAAACGCTAGAAGGAAGCTGTCCATCTATGTTGCGGGATTTTCTAGAAGTGCGTGGACTGGGCGTGTTAAATATTCGTACAATATTTGGCGAGACCGCAGTACGACGGCGCAAAAACATGAAGCTGATTGTTTATTTGCAAAAATTTAATGGGTCTGATGTCAATTCGACGGAACGTTTGCCAATTAGTCATCTCAATGAAAGTATCATGAATGTTGATATTCGCAAGGTTGTCATTCCTGTTGCTGCAGGACGAAACTTGGCCGTGCTGGTAGAAGCGGCGGTCCGAAATTTTATTTTACAGATACGTGGAATTGACAGCACCCAGGAGTTTATTAACCGGCAACAGAAAGAATTGGAACAAAGTGGCGTTCAATCAAACAATCGCTGGTGAATTGATATTTGACAAACTAATCTAATAGGCTGCTACGCTGTCCGTGAGCAAAATTACGAAAAAAACTGTGACACTCGCCTTCACCGGTGCTTCTGGCATGCCTTATGGTATTCGTTTGCTGGAATTACTGTTGGCAGAAGGTGTTTGTGTTTTTCTTCTATATTCCCAAGTAGCTCAAATTGTCGCACAGCAGGAAATGAAGTTAGCTTTACCATCCCGCGCCAAAGAAGCGGAAAAATTTTTTTGCAGCCATTTTAATGCAACTGAAGGTCAGTTACGCGTCTTTGGCCGGGAAGAGTGGTTCGCGCCCATAGCGTCCGGTTCTAATCCTGCCGATTCGATGGTGATATGCCCTTGCACAATGGGGACGATGGCAGATATCGCAAGCGGGATGAGCCAAAAACTCATTGGGCGCGCGGCTGATGTAATGTTAAAAGAAAATCGTCAATTGATCTTGGTGCCACGAGAAATGCCTTTTTCCATAATTCATCTGGAAAATATGTTGAAACTGGCACGTAACGGCGTCGTGATTATGCCTGCTAATCCAGGTTTCTATCATCACCCCGAAAGCGTACAGGATATGGTTGATTTTGTCGTTGCACGCATACTTGATCATTTAGGAGTTAGGCATGCGTTAATATCCCGGTGGGGATCGGGAAATTAAAGCGAATTGATTGCTGTAACTGTTTGGTTCAACACAGTTATTGTTCATAGTGCGTTTATAATTCATCATATCAAAGTACAAAGCGTGCGCTTGTACTCTGTCATTGATCAATTTGTATCATGGCAGTGGCAGACACCAGAGTACGCTGAATCGCTATTGATTACCTGCGGGTTTTTTAGCGGCACATTTGTCAGAAGAAATTAAAATCAGTTCTTTTTCTACGGTTTGATAAATACCTGTTTCAGTGATAATAAAATCCATGGGAATATCATGTGCCTGAGGATGAACACTATCCAGCCGAAACATTTCAAATGCGATGCCAATGACTAATGGGCATGGATTGGATGAAGCCAGTGTGCGATCATAATAGCCGCTACCATAGCCAAGTCGGTAACCTTGCTGATCAAAGCCTACCATTGGGATCAATGCGGCATCAATGCTGACCTGCTCGGTATTATCTGGGACAGGGATTCCATAAGCCCCTTGTTTCATTGGCGCCTCCCGCCACCATTTTCGGAAACATAATGGCGCATTTTTTTGCGTTACTTCAGGTATCGCCAGTGTGGCACCATTTTTCTCAAAAAAATCCATTGCGGGACGCGGGTCATATTCACCACGAATCGGGACATAAGAACCGATAATATTCTTTCTTAGTGTAGAAAATCCTTGCTGGAGCAATAAAGTAATTGCGGCGCTCCAGGCATCATGATCTTTTTCCGCTATTGCTTCTCTTCGTGCAACTAAGTCAGCACGCTGAAGCTTTCGCCATTTTTTCCAGTCATTCATTATGTAAATATTGGGTTAGTCCCGATCTGTTTTAATAATGTACGGACAGGGGCAGGGATTGCTGCTGCCAGTGCTTCATCCAGTGTTAACCACATAATGTTATTTTGTTGTGAATCAATCGGAGAAACCACTTCCAACAATTTCGGATAAATTCGCAGCTTAAAGTGCGTAAAAGAATGATGCAACGGTGGTATATCGTCCAAAACTATGATGCTAAAACAATAATTCTGGACACAATAGGTTGTGACATTTTTACATGTTGTCATTTCTGGTGGGCACCATAATCCCCCCCAAATACCCTTAGGGGGACGTTTTTCCAGTAAAATCTTTTTTTGTTTCGTTAGTAGCAGGAGAACAGTCTCTTTTTCAGGTAACGGTCTGCGGGATTTGGTCGTTGGTAGCCTGTCAATCCGCTGTTCCCTTAAAGCAATGCAGTCTTTTTGTAGTGGACAGATAACACATTTGGGTTTGCTGCGTGTACAAACCGTCGCGCCTAGATCCATTAATGCCTGGGTGTAAATTTCGATATTTCCGTTTACATTATTGTCCGGCAGGATTGCGCTCGCTTTATTCCATAACCGGTTTTGTATTTTCCGGTTTCCCGGATAGCCTTCAATGCCAAAGTAGCGTGTGAAAATCCGTTTAACATTGCCGTCAAGTATTGCGCATTGTTGGCCAAATGCGAAAACAGCAATTGCAGCGGCAGTTGAACGCCCGATCCCCGGCAATTGTTGAATCAAATCCAATTGCCGGGGAAATTTGCCATCGTAATTTCTCATAATTAACTGTGCTGTTTGATACAAATACCTGGCGCGCGCATAGTAACCGAGACCGCTCCATAATGCCAGGACGTCGTCGAGCGGTCCCGATGCAAGGCTTTTAATGTTTGGGAAACGTTGCATAAAACGCTGGTAATAGGGTGTAACCGTTGATACCTGGGTTTGCTGCAGCATAATCTCAGACAACCAAATCGCATAAGGATCATGTGTGCCTTGCCAAGGAAGGTGATGGCGGCCATGAAGTTTCTGCCAGCAAATTAATCGGGTTGCAATTTTACACATCAGTTTATTGTTGTCGGGAGTGGTGCTATGTTAATGGACTGGTATTTTGTTTGATAATATACGAATTAATTACAAATACTATTTTGGATTCTGATGAATCAGCCGCTTATAACGGATGGTTATGCGTTAATTCGTTAGCGCACAACTTTTTGTGCAAAAAGGAAATCCAGACATTTTTTCATCGGCTGTATTACTTTGCAGCGCTTATTTTTTCTTTATGCTAAACATCGACCCATATAAGCAACCTGATTGAAGTTATTTAAGTGATACTGGTGCTGGCTGAGAACCTGGCTGGCCAGGCATCACCACCGCGCTAGCTATAAAACCGTCGCAGGCAGTGATTTTTTGTCGATAAATCAAAGTTACAAAACCATCTGAATCCTTATGGAGAAGAATCTAATGTTTCATGGCGATACAGATTTGAGCATGCCGATTATAAATCGTTTTGCTGTTGAATATATTTTATTGTAGCGATCACAAAGGTTTTATGCATTTGCCAGCTTGGATCTATGGTCGAATTTGTAACCATCACAGGCGTTCTGCTTCAATGGCACATCATGATGTGCCCAGCGTGGCCGGAATGTCATGATCTGGAAAAAACCATATATTTCTGTTAGCTATTTGATAGCCATTAACGATACAGGATCGCCTTGATTTGCTTATAAGGATTTTAAGGCGTTTTAGGTTGACTTTTGGATTTAGGTATGTAGAATGATTTATAGTTCTGTTTGATTAACCTACGCCGTTGATTATATGTTAATCAATAAGTAATACAGTTCGAAAATAGGGAAACTAGGGTTCCGGTCTGATCATCAGGCGCTTGGTCCGAGAGTTTCCGGTCTCATGATAATGAGGCTCCACGGAGGGATAAAAGCCCGGGAGATTGAAATGTTTCAATACATTTATTCTCGGCGTTTTTATAAATCGTGTTAAAGAGTCTTGTTATGTCTAAATCTGACGTTCTTCAGCAACAGCAATTATCTTCCTCTGGCAGCGATACGGCTGATACCGATATTCTGCATCGCAGTATGAGTGTCTGGCACAGTTTTACACTGGGCTTTGCGGTTGTTTCGCCCGTGGTTGGGCTCTATGCCATTATTGGCGTGCAGACAACGGTAACCGGTGGCGGTTGGTTTGCGGCATTGGCCATCTGTCTGGTGATGCAGCTGCTGGTAGCTACGGTATATGCTGAGCTTTCCTCACAATTTCCGATTGCGGGCGGATCCTATAAATGGTCGCGCCAGCTGGGCGGTGCTACGGCGGGCCAATATGCAGGTGTCATTTATGTCAGTTCCACTATCGCGATGCTAACCACGACTGCGTATACCGGTGGTATTTGGCTGGCAACCTTCTGGGGATCGGCCGATGGCGGTGGTCCCACAATGGTATTCTGGGGCGCTGTGTTTTTATTGTTATGCATGCTGCTCAATCTTGCCCCTGTCAATATTTTTAAGTCAATCATCGCACTGGGTGTTTATGCGGAGATTATTGGGTCGTTCGGTATCGCTTTGTTGTTATTTTTCTTTTTCCGCCAGTACGGCTTTTCCGAACTATTTCAACATATGGGCTCCGGTTCAGCGCCAACTGAGACAGCCGCTTTTCTGGCAGCGCTGGCGATTGCCGGCTGGGCATTTATTGGATTTGACGCATGTTCGACCACTGCAGAAGAAACCCATCAACCCAAACGAATGGTACCGCGCGCCATTTTCTTCGCCTTGATGGGCGTAGGCACCATTGTATTATTCAATTCTGCCGCGCTGATTTTATCCTTCGATCATGACACGCTGGTCAATACCAGTAAAACCTCTGACCCGGTTACCCCACTAATAGCCAGTAGTTTTGGTGCATGGATTGAGAAACCTTTTTCTGGAATTGTCATGATTGCGTTTCTGGCCTGTGGGGCATCCGTCGTGAAATACACTTCCCGAATAGTTTATTCCATGGCGCGAGAAGGTAACATGCCGGCTCTATTGAGCAACGTAACGGCTGATAAAACCCCGCGTAACGCAATCCTTTTTACAGTAACGTTGGCGGGGCTTGGCTTGCTGCTGGGGCTGAATGACGGCGCAGTCGCGACGGTGATTGCTTTCGGTACCGGTGGGTTGTATGCCATGTTTGCCATGACAACCGGCGTCGGCTTATTTACCCGACTTACGGGCCGCTGGAATCCGGCGCTTGGCGAACTCAAGCTGGGTGTCTGGGGATTGATCATCAATGTCGTGGCCTTTCTCTGGTCAGTATTTGAATTAATCAATATTGCCTGGCCCCGCTCTTATGCCGTGGCAGCTGATGCGCCTTGGTGGCAGTTGTGGGCGATACCCTTGGTACTGGGTAGCATTCTCAGTGTAACCACGGTGTCTATTCTGGTAAAGAAATTCCAAAACAATTCAAAAATTCCGGTTTAAATGGAGGTAATGATGAATCAACAAAATCCTATTCTTTGGCAAGAAAACATTCCAGGTGGATGCCACTGGTCCGGTATTGTACGCCGCGGTATGACGTTGCGTTTGACCGCTATCAACGGTGGCGCCAATGCGGCTGTGCTCTTTTACAATCAGGAAGAAAAGCTGGAGCGCTACAATATGGCCGATACGCTGAAGTCCCAGCATACCTTCTATTTAACCAAAGGTTATGCCTGTCATTCTGATATGGGCCGGATATTTTGTTGTATTACGGCAGATACCACGGGTTGGCACGATACGGTTTGTGGTTTAAGTGATGCCGAATTGATCCAGCAGAAATATGGTGTTGCACGGTATCAGGCGCATCGCAACCAGATGTATCGCAGCGGTTTGGATGGCCTGCTGATAGAGTTGGGAAAATGGGGGCTGGGGCGGCGCGACGTTGTATCCAATATTAACTTTTTCAGTAAAGTGACCGCTGATGTAGCTGGTGAACTGTCTTTCCATGCTGGTAACAGCAAAGCGGGGGACTATATCGACTTGAGTTTTGAAATGAATACATTAATGGTGCTGTCAGCAGCGCCGCACCCATTGGATACTGCAGAATCCTATCAACCGGGCGATGTTAATCTGACGTTATTTGAAACGTCACCTGAGGCAAACATGGAATGTGCGCGCATTGCTGAAAACATGCGTGCTTTTCAAAATACACAACGTTTTTATGCGTGTCACGGGGGTGGAGCATGAATAGGCAGCATTTAATTGAAAGTCAGCTTGATCCCGATCAAGCAATCGTGAATGAAATTTGTGCAGCAGGTGAACCATGGGTTCAACGGGTGAATAAAGGACAAATTTTTCGTATTGTTGACCTGGAAGGCAATCAGGCGGTCGATACATTGTTCTTTAATGCTAAACATGCATCGGAACGCTATAGCGCAACCGATACGATAAGTCGGCAAAAAAAACTCTATTTAACGACAAACAGCAAACTTTACTCGAATTTCGGCAATGTGATGCTGACTATCGTCGCAGACACCTGCGGACGCCACGATACGTTGGGCGGGGCCTGCGCCGCTGAAAGCAATACCGTACGTTACGCTTTGGAAAAGTATCCGATGCACAGTTGTCGCGATAATTTCCTGCATGCACTGGCACATGATCCGCTGTGCGAGCATCTTGACATGAACAAACGGGATTTACCCAGTAATATCAATTTTTTCATGAATGTGCCAGTAACGGCGGAGGGTGATCTGGAATTCGTCGATGGGGTCTCGGCGCCAGGCAAATATGTTGAAATGCAGGCTGAAATGGATGTGGTCGTGCTGATTTCAAACTGTCCGCAACTCAATAATCCGTGCAATGCATACAATCCCACACCGATTAGATTGCTGATCTGGAATTAACCCGGTTAGCGACGAAGAAATCTGTCAAAGGTGTATTCACCAAAGGAGCAGAAGATGTTTAATAAAGTGCTGATTGCGAATCGTGGGGCAATTGCCTGCCGTATTATTCGTACATTGCGTCGCATCGGTGTGAAAAGCGTGGCTGTTTACACTGAGGCTGATGCGTTGTCGCGCCATGTGGTGGAAGCGGATGAGGCGTATTGTATCGGCAGCGGGGTGGCGGCGGATAGCTACTTACGCCCGGATAAAATATTGCAGATTGCGCAACAGACCAATGCACAGGCTATTCATCCGGGTTACGGATTTCTAAGTGAAAATGCGGATTTCGCCGAACAGTGTGCGACACATAATATTTGTTTTATTGGTCCCAGTCCGCAACAAATGCGCACTTTTGGCCTGAAGCACACCGCACGTGAACTGGCAAAACAAAATCAAGTGCCGCTGCTACCCGGGACGGACCTGTTGAATAACCTTGACGAAGCATTGCATGCCGCCATGCATATCGGTTACCCGGTAATGTTAAAAAGCACAGCCGGTGGTGGCGGTATTGGTATACGCTTATGCTGGAACAAAGATGAATTAGTTGAAGCTTATGATGCAGTCAAGTATCTGGCGCAAAATAACTTCAAGGATGCCGGCCTATTCCTGGAAAAATTTGTCGAGAATGCGCGTCACATTGAAGTCCAGATTTTTGGTGACGGCAAAGGGGACGTGATCGCATTAGGCGAGCGTGATTGTTCAATGCAGCGGCGTAATCAAAAAGTGGTAGAGGAAACCCCTGCGCCTAATCTTACACCCCGTCTGCGGCAAGCATTGTTAGATGCTGCCGTGCGTCTTGGCAAATCAGTAAATTATCAATCTGCGGGTACGGTGGAATATATTTTTGATGCATCCAGTGACGAATTTTATTTTCTGGAAGTCAATACCCGTCTGCAAGTTGAACACGGTGTTACCGAAGAAGTAACCGGCATAGATTTGGTTGAATGGATGGTACGACAGGCCGCCGGAAATTTGCCACAACTGGATTCTTTTAAAATAACAACCGCCGGTTCTGCCATTCAGGTCCGTATATACGCTGAAAATCCGGCCAAAGACTTTCAGCCTTCGAGCGGTACACTGACTGCTGCAGTATTTGCAGCTACGGCACGTATTGAAACCTGGATTGAAAGTGGCGTAGAAATTTCTCCATTCTATGATCCGATGCTGGCTAAAATTATTGTGCATGAACCAAAACGTGAGCAAGCAATTGGCAGCCTGCTCAATGCGCTCGACGCGACGATGCTGCACGGTATTGAAACCAATCTGGACTATCTGAAGCAGATTTTGTCATGTACGGCTTTTCGTGACGGACAGCACAGCACTAATTTCCTTAATGGCTTTCATTACACTGCGCAAACTATTGACGTATTAAGCCCGGGTGTGCAGACCACGATACAGGATTACCCTGGACGGCTTGGGTACTGGCATATTGGTGTGCCGCCGTCCGGACCAATGGATTCTTATGCATTTCGTTTGGCCAACCGGCTCGTGGATAACACCGAAGATAAGGCAGGGCTCGAGATTACCTTGGCAGGTCCGACACTGAAATTCAACATTGACAGCGTGATTGCAATTACCGGTGCACCGATTGATGTACGTCTCGATGGGGAGTCGTTGTCGTTATGGCAATCCCATGATATCAAGGCGGGTTCATTACTTCAGTTCGGCAAAACCGGCGAACATGGCTGCCGGGCGTATCTCGCAGTTCAGGGCGGTTTTCAAGTAGCAGATTACTTGGAAAGTAAATCCACTTTTACGCTCGGCCAATTTGGCGGGCATGCCGGGCGTGCTCTGCGAAACGGTGATGTATTGCATATTCAGGCAAAGCAAAGCAACGCTCATCAATTGTTGTCAAAAGAACTTATTCCACAATATACAAATACCTGGGATATCGGCGTTCTGTATGGTCCGCATGGTGCACCCGATTTTTTTACGGATGAAGATATTGGCGATTTTTTTACCACGGACTGGAGTGTACACCATAATTCCAGCCGCACCGGTGTCAGGTTGCTGGGACCGAAGCCACAGTGGGCACGAAGTGATGGCGGTGAAGCCGGGTTGCATCCCTCTAATATTCACGATAATGCCTATGCTATAGGCGCGGTGGACTTTACCGGGGATATGCCGGTGATATTAGGCCCGGACGGCCCCAGCCTGGGTGGTTTTGTCTGTCCGGTAACCATTGCGCATGCTGAATTATGGAAACTGGGGCAATTAAAACCAGGCGATACAATACGCTTCAATTCACTGACTATGGAACAGGCGCAGGCATTGGAAAAACGCCAGAATGAATTGATTGAAAGTTTTCGTCCGGCAGAAACGCCTCAGATTCAGTCTCAATCCAGTGCCCTGAAATTGGATAATCCTATTCTGCACTGTATTCCAGAAAGCGCGCAACAGATGCAAGTAATTTATCGCCAGTCTGGCGATAAATATTTGTTGATTGAATATGGACCACTGATACTCGATTTGAATTTACGCTTTCGCGCCCATGCATTGATGGAATGGATACAGTGTGCGCTAAATTCAGGTTATCTGAATGGTGTTGTGGATTTGACGCCCGGCATTCGTTCGCTACAGATACATTTTGATTCTCAAGTGTTGTCACGAAAACAATTATTGGATTTCCTGATTACAGCAGAAACACAGTTACCAGCGGTTGAAGAGATGGAAGTGCCAACTCGGATCGTTCATTTGCCGTTATCATGGGATGATGCGGCAACACGGCTGGCAATTGAGAAATACACACAATCTGTCCGCAAAGATGCACCCTGGTGTCCAAGTAATATCGAATTTATTCGCCGTATTAACGGACTGAGCAGTGTTGAGGAGGTGCAGCGGATTTTGTTCGAAGCGAGCTATCTGGTAATGGGCTTGGGTGATGTATATCTGGGTGCCCCGGTTGCCACACCGATCGATCCCCGTCATCGTCTGGTGACAACAAAATACAATCCGGCGAGAACCTGGACGCCGGAAAATGCAGTAGGGATCGGTGGCGCCTATTTATGCGTATATGGCATGGAAGGTCCGGGCGGTTATCAATTTGTTGGCCGTACGGTGCAAATGTGGAATCGTTACCGTCAAACTGAAGATTTTGTTGATGGCAAGCCTTGGCTGCTGCGTTTTTTTGATCAGATTCGTTTTTATCCGGTGAGTGAAAGTGAATTGCTGACGTTACGTAAAGACTTCATTACCGGACAATTTAAATTGCGTGTCGAAGAAGCCAATTTCAGCTTAAAACAGTATAACCAGTTTTTGCAACAGAACAGTATGTCTATTAAAGCATTTAAAGCCGGACAGCAAGCTGCATTTGAAGCTGAACGTGAACGCTGGACGTTGCATGGCCAGGCAGAGTATGCCAGTGAAGACAGTCTGGAAGAGTCTGACGCGCAGAGTGAATTGGACATGCCAGAGGGCGCGTGTGCGGTTGGCTCGCATATTACGGGTACGGTTTGGAAGTTGCAGGTTAAAGAAGGGCAACATGTCACAGCGGGTGATTCTTTAGTCGTGATTGAATCGATGAAAATGGAATTCTCAGTTGACGCCACGGTAAATGGCACCGTTCAGCAGATTTTTTGCAAGCAAGGGAGTTATGTTTCCACTGGGCAACTGCTGTTGATCATACAGGAGGACTGAGTATGCACCCGTTAATGCCACTTGGGCGCGTTTCAACCTTGTTGCAGGGTTATGCGACGGGTAAAATAAAGCCGAGCCAGGTAGTGCGAGCGGTACACGCACAAATTATCAACGACGAAGATCACGTCTGGATACACAAATTGCCACTGGACTCATTATTGTGCTATGCACGTGAAGTAGAAACCAAGGAGATGGCATCATTGCCATTGTATGGAATACCTTTTGCTATCAAGGACAATATTGATCTGGCAGGAATACCGACGACCGCAGCCTGCCCAGCGTTTTCTTATATACCCGAACGTAGTGCGACCGTTGTAGAAAAATTGATTAATGCGGGTGCCATTCCAATCGGCAAGACCAATCTCGATCAATTTGCAACGGGATTGAACGGTACCCGATCACCTTATGGTGCTTGCCACAATGCGTTCAACTCTGACTATATTGCCGGTGGATCAAGTTCAGGATCGGCCGTTGCAGTCGCCAAAGGGTTAGTGTGTTTCAGTCTTGGAACTGATACGGCGGGTTCAGGCAGAGTGCCTGCCGCGTTCAATAATCTTGTGGGGTATAAACCGACCCGGGGTTGGCTTTCTACGCGTGGTGTTGTACCCGCCTGCCGTTCACTCGATTGCGTAGCTGTGTTTACCTTTACGGCTGAAGATGCAGCGCACGTGTTGGCTGTGGCGGCAGGTTATGATGACGAAGATATTTATTCTCGGAAGCGCAGTGCGTACAACATCGATGCCGAACTGCCGATGCATTTTAGGTTTGGTGTTCCTAAGGCGGCGCAACGCCAATTCTTTGGAAATGTCGAGAGCGAACGATTATTTAATGAGCATATCGCGCTTTTACAGGCGTTGGGTGGTGAAGCGGTAGATATCGATTTTAGTCCTTTCCTGGAAGCGGCACGTTTACTTTACCAGGGTCCATGGGTTGGCGAACGTTATGCGGCGATTCGGGCATTTTTTAAACAGAGTAACGAAAAGGTAATTTCACCGGTACGTGAAATTATCGCCGGTGCCGAACAATTTTCGGCTGCCGATGCTTATAACAGCATATATCATTTACGGGCGCTGAAACGCCAGGCAGATCTTATCTGGAATGAGGTGGACTGCATGGTGACACCCACTGCCGGAACTATTTATACAGTTCAGACGATGTTGCAAGATCCCATAGGTCTGAACGCCAACCTGGGATATTACACTAATTTTATGAATTTGCTGGATTATGCAGCGGTGGCGGTTCCTGCTGGATTCCAGAACGATGGTTTGCCTTTCGGGATAACGCTGGTGGCACCGGCTCATCAAGATTTCGCGCTGTTACATCTTGCCGGGCGTATACAGCAAGCCTATAAACTGCCATTGGGTGCTACCGGTATTCTGGATCCAGTTCAGATGGATAATAAAAAACTTTCTGAATTTGAAAAAAATGATCAAGTACGAGTAGCCGTGTGTGGCGCGCATTTATCTGGATTGCCTCTCAATGGAGAGCTCACTGCTCGCAGTGGAAAATTATTGGCGCGTACCAAGACATCCCCGGATTATCGGCTTTATGCGCTGTCTGAAGAAATGCCAAGTCGTCCGGGTATGGTGCATGTCAATGAAGGTGAACAGGGATATGCTATTGACGTTGAAGTCTGGGCATTGCCGGTTGTCGAGTTTGGCAGTTTTGTAGCGGGCATTCCAAAGCCTTTAGGAATAGGCACGATCACTTTAACCAACGGGGAAATGGTGCAGGGTTTTTTATGTGAGCACCATGCCGTGAGAAATGCTATCGATATCAGTCACACAGGTGGATGGCGTGAATACTTGAAACAGCTGAATTGATAGTGATGCACTTTGTTGTGTTTGGTTATTCGTCATCGACTCAGCTGCGGAAATAAAAGCGCAGTAAATATAAATCAATTGCCTTCAAAAATGACAGACATTAAATTAAACAAATCGGCCGATATAACTGAGAAATCGGCGTGCTGGAGCGTTGCACAGATCCGATTACTACTGGATTTGCCATTTAACGATTTGATCTATCAAGCACAATTAGTCCACCGTCAACACCATGATGCCAATGCGGTGCAATTATCGACGTTAATTTCGGTAAAAACGGGGGGTTGTCCTGAGGATTGTGGTTATTGCCCGCAAGCCGCCCGCTATCATACGGGCGTAGAAAATCAGGATATGCTATCCGTAGATGAGATTGTTTCAGCCGCCGCCGCCGCCAAATCACAGGGTGCATCGCGATTCTGTATGGGTGCCGCGTGGCGCGGTCCCAAGCAGCGTGATATGGTCAAAATGACAGAGATTGTGCGTGCAGTGAAAGCGCTCGGTCTGGAAACCTGCGCGACATTGGGAATGCTGAAGCCGGGACAGGCCGCACAGCTGAGTGATGCCGGACTGGATTATTACAATCATAATCTTGATACCGCACCCGAAATATATGATGAAATCATTACAACGCGGGATTATCAGGATCGTCTTAATACGTTACAGGAAGTTCGCGATGCGGGTATTAATGTCTGTTGCGGTGGTATTGTCGGGATGGGCGAAACGCGCCAATCCCGTGCCGGTTTGATTGCGCAGTTAGCAAACCTGAAGCCTTATCCAGAGTCTGTACCTATTAACCAATTGGTGCAAGTGGCGGGTACACCCTTGTACGGTACCGAAGCGCTTGATCCATTTGAATTTGTACGCACAATTGCCGCAGCAAGGATTGCCATGCCTAAAACCAAGGTGCGTTTATCCGCGGGTAGGCAAGAAATGTCAGAGGCGATACAGGCGTTGTGTTTTTTAGCTGGGGCCAATTCAATTTTTTATGGTGACAAATTGCTTACAACGGGTAATCCTGAAGCAAACAGTGATCAGGCTTTATTCAAAAAGCTGGGGCTGCAATCGTTGTAACCGGTACTTCGAATAATAGCGATGATAAAAAATGAAGATATTCAACAAACGCTTCTAATAACTGGATTATTCAGTGCCTTATTTTGGAACAATTTAGGATTATCAGATGGATTTAGCTTTTGATCGCCAGCACATTTGGCATCCATATACCTCCACACTTTCCCCGCTTGCATGTTATCCGGTCAAGAAAGCACATGGTGTGTTGATCGAATTAGATGACGGTCAACATTTGATTGATGGCATGTCATCCTGGTGGTCGGCCATTCACGGTTATAATCACTCGGCGCTTAATCAGGCAGCAAAACAACAAATTGACCATGTGTCTCACGTGATGTTTGGCGGGCTTACACACAGTCCAGCCATCGAATTGAGTAAAAAATTGCTAGCATTGGTGCCTAATAATCTTGAGCACATTTTTTTGACCGATTCAGGCTCTGTTGCCGTTGAGGTCAGTTTAAAAATGGCATTGCAATATTGGCAAGCCAAAGGGGAGCAGCGTCCCAAATTCCTTGCGCTCAGACAGGGTTACCACGGTGATACGTTCGCGGCGATGTCAGTAACCGATCCGGATAACTCGATGCATAGCTTGTATAAGGGCTTTTTGCCACAGCATATTTTTGCCAATTCGCCGCAAATCGGTTTTAGGCAAAACTGGGATGATAACGACATGGCGGATTTTAAACACAAGCTTTTAGAAAACCACAGGCAAATTGCTGCGGTGATTCTCGAGCCCATTGTACAAGGCGCTGGCGGAATGCGGATTTATCATCCAAATTTTTTAAAGGGTGTACGCCAGCTATGTGATGAATATGGTGTCTTATTGATTCTGGACGAAATTGCGACGGGATTTGGACGCACTGGGAAACTATTCGCTTGCGATCATGCCGGAATAAAACCTGACATTATGTGCTTAGGCAAGGCGCTAACCGGGGGTTACATGACCTTAGCCGCAACGCTGGCCACTAACCATGTTGCCAATACAGTCTGTGGGGGCGAAGCAGGCTGCTTCATGCACGGTCCGACTTTTATGGGCAATCCTCTGGCCTGTGCTGTTGCCTGCGCCAGTTTGGATTTGCTCGCTCAAGGATCATGGCAAACCCAGACCGCAACCATTGAAGCACAATTTTCTGACTTGCTGCCACAATTGACTCGGCATAAACACGTAGTAGCCGTTCGTTGGCTTGGTGCGATAGGTGTGGTTGAAACAAATCGTCCGGTGAATATAGAGAAGATTCAAGCCCATTTTGTTGAACAAGGGGTATGGATCCGCCCGTTCGGGCGACTAATCTATTTGATGCCACCGTACATTAGTACCCCCTCACAGATTAACCAGTTGATTCAAGCCATTGACAGTGCGTTAGATAACCAAAAATTGTTTCATTAGCCCGACCGATGATTTTAAGCGACTGGTTTTAATGTAATGTTTGATGCCTAGTGCAATGTGAAAAGTGGCATAATCTGCATTTCTTCTGGCGCTCAACCACTCATGTCCAGACCCGAAATCGATTTGGACCATAACAAAATAAAAAGATTAGTCTGATAAAAAAAGTACACAACTTCTATCCGCTTGACAATATTTTAGTAAGCACGGTTTATGAGATCGGCCGTATAATTCAAATTTTTTCCGTCAGACTGGATTTTAAACGTTACACCAGACAAAGCCGTATCGGCTATTTGTGCTGTGCCGATATATATTGATCCATTTACGTCTAAATCGGGCCATAGAGAAAAATCAACCGCCTTATCCGGTGGTTTATTGTTTCTGAGATTATTCGATTCAGCTTGGTTATAGTTAAATTGAAATTGGTCCGTGTTTAAATGATCAATCGTTACGTCAAAGTTAACAACGGGTTCATCGAAACCAGCAATATTAAATATTGCTTGAATAGCGCTGTTTTCAACATTTCCAGTAAGATTTACATCAATCTGTTCCGATGAATTTGACATAGACATGCTGCCCAGCAGGTTGCCATGAATGGACTGGCTGAATGAGTGGTTTGCAGAGACCGCAATCCCGGCCTTTAAATCAGGCAAATGTAATTCTTGCGAATCCAGTTCTCCGTTCATTGGACTGCTTAGATGGGTCTTAATGATTTGTGTATCATTTTTTGCCAGCATTTTTATAACCATGGCATCACTATGGAAACAATGCGCGGATGCAATGAGATTGGTTAATGTGAGTTCTGCAGAGATTTTCTGTTGAGAATGTGCCACTGTTGTAATCAATCGAATATGGTTGCTTGATATATGATCATGGTTAAATAGCATGTCGGGTACATTGAGCTTGATGGCAAAATCATAGCTGGCATGGTTACGGAGATTCTTCATACTGCCTTTGGTTTTTAATGCCAGATTGTTTAAGTTTTTATTGGTGATTTTGACAGATTCAAGTGTCAAGCCCGATAAAGTGAATTGTTTTTTATTCTTGGCATCGTGGAAAATGAACCTGGTAATTTCGATTCGTGCCTGACCAAGAACAACTTCCTTTTTTTTATCATCAGCGGTCAATAAATCATCGATATTCGTGCGACCATCTGGATAACGAATCAATGCTGCTTTCAGGCCCTTTATGCTGATCTCATCAAGGGTCAGCTGTTTATCAAATAATTGCCTCAATGGCAAAGTGAGGTGGATAGAATCGGCTGTGATAAATTTTTTACGGGTTTTGTATTCACTTAACGAAAATTGTCTCAGGTTGAGGCGTATTTTAGGAAATGCGGCAAAAGAGATGTCACCTTCGAACGCCAGTTCACGCTGCATTTCTTTTTTTACGGCTTGGCTAATCAGTGGCTGGTAACTGTTTAGGTCCAGAAAAAAAATAATAAAAATCACTAGTCCGGCTATCAGAATCGTCGTGAGTGATATGGCCAGCAGGCTGTATTTAAAGAACCGTTTCATGGATGAATACGCAACTGCAAAACCGGGTGGGATATAAAATATTTTGAACACTGGCAGTGCAGTCCCTGCCGCGTTTAAAGCGTATCATGACAGCATTACCCGGTGATGGGCGGTGCATTGAAGATGTAAGAACTGATATGTCCGGTAGGGGTGTGGGCGCGGCCTGACGCTTGGAACGCAGGATTGAGCAGAAAATTTCACAAACCGGGCCCGCATCCTTGTTGACCGCTCAGTAGAGATGCAGCCATGGATCTGACCGGCAACCAAATTGGCGCTGCGGCAGGCGGGCGTAATACCGGATTGGGAAAGAATATTGCTCGAGTCGCCCATACAGAGACCTTTCCTGGAACATTTCCCGCTACGATAGCCAATGCTGCAGGTCAGGGACACTGTCTGAGAAAAACTGGCATGCGAAGTCATTTCCCGACATTCGTATAGGCATAGCCGTGGTATTTCACTTTTTCTGATTATCCGTGTCCGGCGCTCTTTTGACAACTTTTGTTTCCGATTGCTGCTCGGCAATTTCTTCGTTCAATTCTTCCAGCAAACCGATGCGACGTGCACGTTCTTCCCACTTTTTGCGAGCTAACACCTGCATGTCGACGATATGGTCGGATTCGTCGACGATCTCCAAACCGAGAAGTGTTTCAATGACATCTTCCAAGGTAACCAGTCCTGCTGTGCCGCCAAATTCATCGATGATCAGTGCCACCTGTTCGCGTTTCTCGGTGAAGTGATTAAATAATTCTGGTATTGGAAAGTTTTCTTTAATTGCGATCATGTCACGTTTGATAGCCGATAATGGGGTACTGTCTTCTTTATTCACCAGCCGGATAAGTAAGTCATTTTTTAGGACATAACCCGTCACATGATCAAGCGAGTCCTCGAAGATCGGAATGCGTGAGAACCTAAGATTAGGATGGCTGTCATGGAATTCGCGCACCGTTATATTTTCCGGGGCGGCCACCATGACTGTGCGAGGCGTCATCACATCACGTGCCAGAACAGACTCAAAAAGCATAAGGTTGCGCATGATGGTGGATTCCTCTTTGTCGAGCACACCTTGCTTGGCGCCGAGATTGGCCATGGCTGAGAAATCTTCACGGCTAAACACGCTTGCATTCTTGTCTTTCTTTAAAGTACGGGTAATGATTTGACTGATAAACACAAACGGCGCTAAGATCAGCATTATAATTTTCAGACTCTTTACAGTGAAACCTGCCAGCTCCTGCCAATAGTTGGCACCGATGGTTTTTGGCACGATTTCCGATAGCAGCAGGATTGCCAACGTCATGACAACGGGTACGGCTACTGTTGATACAATTGATGTTCCCCAGATAATGGCGGCCTGCGCCCCCACACCAATGGCGCCAACAGTATGTGCAATGGTATTGAGTGTGAGAATGGCCGACAGCGGTTGATCGATATTGGCCTTGTAAGCTTCCAGCGTATGACCGATATCGCCCCCCTCCTGTAATTTCTTTTCAGTGAACGATGGCGTGATGCTGAGCAGTACTGCTTCCCAGATAGAGCACAAAAATGAAAAGGTAATAGAGACGAGAAAGAAAACGATGATCAGTGTATACATGAATGGCTTAAGTTTTCTCGAAAGTTTTAGAGGTAAAATTTGCCGCGATAATTAAATGCATACTGCAAAGAAACTGACGAAAAGATTGTATTCGCCGGTTTCTTAAATAAAAAAAGGAATGACACGGTGAATTTTCAAAGCTAACGGGTTCATATTAACGGGGTTCATTTATTCATTTGGAAATAAATGGGGTTATTCTATCGCCACCATGTCCGAAAATCACACGATTATTTCATATTCACTGGACTGTTGCCGCCGTAGTTAGTATGGTACGCCAATCCGCGTGATTATTCTGCGTGATTCAAAATATAATGCCTATATTCACAGTTGCCTATATGAATATCTCTTAATTGATGGTCTTCAACACCGCCTTCAAAATAGGCGATAAATACCCGTATGGTTTCTTCATGGGCGACGACCAGCAGCGTTTCATATTTTTCCACTTTTAACCAGTTATCAATAAAACGCAGAATCCGCTGTTTATGGTCGAGCAATGATTCACCGCCATTCACACGCATTCGTAACGGATTAAGGCTAATAGCTGCAAAGTAATCTGATACCGGCTTACCGTCAAATCCGGAACGGATGTCGGCGAGATCGGCATGTATTTCAATGGGCACTGAGTGAAAACGATTGATTATTTCTGCCGTTTGGCGGGTACGCGGCAGTGGTGACACCACAATACGCTCAAATGCCACATCTCGCAACATTTGCGCTGCAGACTGCGCCTGTTTTATGCCTGTCTCCGTTAAATGAACGTCCCGGCTGGGATCATCGTTACATAAGCCAAGTTCATTATAATTAGTGTGTCCATGGCGCATCAGGTAGATCTTCATGCTAGCAGAGCGACGTAAGTTATTTCAGACGATACTATATGAATTCAACGACTTTGAACCGGGCGTCAGGCGTGAGTACATGCAGTTTTGCCAGTTGTGTCAGTGCAACTTCTTGTTTTTTTTCGTTTTTAATCAACAGGTACTCATGTTTGTCAGGTGAAGTAATAATATCGATTGCTTTTCCTTCGATAACTTGCTGGTTTTTCAATTCGAGTTTTACCTGGTAACCGTACATGCAAACGACTTCAATATGATCATGAAGGTCACAAGAAATGGTGTCTTGATGCATGATTGCTGTCCTCTGATAATTCGGACTTTAAACTCTACCAGATAAATGGGAAATTGGCTCGTAATCGCAAGATTGATTATTATGTATTTTGCTACATTGACGATCAATAACCAATGGAGGGATGTGATGCATTTTAAATTATTTATTCTTGTTATGGCGACAGTATGGGTGCTTGGCGGGTGTGCCGGCATGAGCGAGACTCAGCGTGGCACCGCCCAGGGCAGCGCAATTGGGGCCGGAACTGGTGCGTTGATTGGTGCTATAGCAGGCAAAGGGAAGGGGGCAGCGATCGGTGCAGCGGCTGGTGCGGGTGTTGGCGCTGCAGCAGGTTATCTCTGGTCCAAGAAAATGGAAGAACAAAAAAAGCAGATGGAAGAAGCGACCGCAGGGACAGACGTGCAAGTTACCCAAACGGAAGATAATCGCTTGAAATTAGAAATACCAAGTGATATCTCATTCGATACCAATCATGCTGAGATCAAACCAAACATGCAGCCAGTACTGGATAGTTTTGCAAACAGCTTAATGAATAATCCCAATGCGATGGTGACGATTATCGGCCATACCGACAATTCGGGAAGTGACGCCATCAATAATCCGTTGTCAGTGAATCGGGCTGCAAGTACACGTGATTACCTGGTGAGTCGTGGCGTAGCGCTGGAGCGCATCAGTATCGATGGCCGCGGGTCTTATGAGCCCGTTGCGTCAAATGATACGCCAGAAAATAGAGCAAAGAATCGCCGAGTTGAGATTTTTGTGTTCGAGCTATAAATGGCTCGGCGAAGAAGGACAATGCTTAGCTGGCTGTCAAGTAGTGGGTTTCTTATTGGGTCGCGCCGTGGGCGGCTTGCCGCCCGCGCTGCTCATTGACCAGCGATAACACCAGTAAGCCCACCAGGAAAAACGCGGTTGTTGATAATAACGCAACACGATGATCACCTTCTGTGATTGACGTCAGCGTGCCGTAAACCAACGGGCCAATAACGGCGGCCAATTTGGTTGCCAAACCCCAAAGACCGAAGAATTCACCGCTGCGCTCGGGTGGGGAAAATAAACCGACCAAGGCGCGTCCGCCACTTTGGCTGGCGCCCAGCGCCAGCCCAACAAGATTTGCGACCAGCCAAAAGGAGGAACGGTCGTGGCTATAATACGCCAGTATTGTGGCCGTAATCCAGCACAGGAGCGTAATAATCAGGGTACGTTTCGAACCAATGCGATCTTGCACCTGGCCAAACAGAAATGCGCCGACAGCAGCGGTAATATTGACGACCAGAATGAGCATAATCGTGTCTTGGGTCTCAAAGCCCATGGCTTCCTGCGCGTAAACGGCTGCAAGCACCACGACGGTATTAATACCGCAATAATAAATCATCAGGGCAATGAGAAAACGGAATAAATCCTGATAATGGCGTGCATGTTGCCAGGTGTTATGCAGGCGTGCATAACCTTCCTGAATATAAACAAAAAAACGCAGGGTGGTGGCTTGTGGTTGTGCACGTTCACGCAACCAAATAAAGGTTGGCAGGCTGGCCAGCGCGAATGCGGTTGAGACAATTAATACCGTGACGGGTACAAATTCCTGCGCTTCATGTCCCTGAGCCTGCGCCCACTGAACGTAGACCAGGCACAATCCTAACACCAATAAGCCGCCCACATAACCCAGTGTCCAGCCATACGCAGATAGCCGACCCATATGCGCCGGCGGACTGATTTCCGGCAAAAAAGCAGCAATCAGATTTTCTCCGGAAAAAAACATCAGACTGGACAGCACAATCAGCGTCATCGCCAATGCAACGTCACCGGGTCCGGTAATGGCCAGCAGCGCGGTAAATAGGACACAGCCTATTGTGGTAAAGCCCAGAAAGGTTTTTTTATTGGCACTGTAGTCTGCAATCGCGCCAATCACGGGCGCGGTCAGTAGTACCAGCAAATTCGCAATTGCAATGGCTATTGTCCACAGCAGCGTGGCGTCACCGCTACTGTAGTCGTGAGCTGCAATGACGCCAACGAAGTAGCTATTAAACACGGCGGTCAAAATAACCGTGGCGTAACCGGAATTGGCAAAATCATACATCGCCCAGGCGAAGCATTCTTTTTTAGGTGCGAGCGCAATTGGCGTGGCAGGTCGGGTGGTCATGAATTGTGCGAGGAATGTCGAGCAACTATCATAATACTTTTTTTTCTAATTTTGTGTTGTCATACAGAGATAATATGAACTGATTGTTAATTGGAGATCGGTATACTGAAACAATTTCGCTGGAGGTGCTTTTCATGTCAATATTAAAGGTTTTTATCGTCACACTTGTTTTATTTTTTTCTCTCATTAACATAACGGTAACTTTTGCTGATGCGCCTGAGCTGGGAACCTGGGCAACGGGCGCACCCGCGCCCACGAAACGAACGGAAGTGGCTGTAGCGACTGTCGAAGGAAAAATTTATGTGGTCGGCGGTTTTAATAAACCCAGCTTGAAAAATGCATTGGACTATGCTATTAGTCGCGCGGTTGAAGTGTATGATCCCGAAACGAATACCTGGACCACAGCCACACCGCTTCCGGAAGGCCGGCATCATGCAGGTATTGCTGTGCTTAACGGCAAATTATATGTGATCGGGGGATTTGCCCAGTCACTTCTGTCAGTTTGGAAAGCGGTTCCAACCGTTTATCAGTATGATCCTGTTACGGCGGTGTGGCGTGAACTGGCGCAAATGCCTACCGCACGCGGCGCACTTGGTGTAACCGTCTATCGAGATCGCCTTTATGCAATTGGCGGTTATGATGGCGAACGCAATACCGCGGCAGTGGAAGTGTTTGATCCACAGTCAGACACCTGGTCATCCGCTGCATCAATACCGTCACCCCGCGATCATCTGGCGATTGTCACTGCCGGATCCCGAATTTATGCCATCGGTGGGCGCTCTGATTTGGATTACCACCAAAATACGGGGATTGTTGAGGAATACAACCCGAAAACGGACCAATGGCAATCGCGCGCCAAACTGCCGACAGCCCGAAGTGGTATGGCTGCCGGTGTAATCGATGGCCGTATCTTTGTGCTGGGCGGTGAGTCCGGACAAGGGACGTTTGCAACAAATGAAGCGTATATACCCGATGCGGATAAATGGCTCGCCATGGCCCCAATGCCAACACCGCGCCATGGGCTCGGTGCGGCGGTGGTTGGTGGACGTCTTTATGTGATCAGCGGCGGGCCAACGCCAGGGGGATCTTTTAGTCAGGTTAATGAAATTTTTACGCCACCTGTTTTTTCGAATTAATCCGGTATGTTCCATGCAATCTGGGCTTGCCTGCCTTTGTTATTTCGGCAGGTAACCTGTTGCAAGAGAAAATTCAAGCGCAATTTTTTCTAAATCGCCAAATTAAGCGTTAAGATAGGCTTTTGTAAACATCGCGGAGATTTACCGATGAAGTTTACCTCTCTGACTCAACGTTTTGCAGTTTGGTTTACGGTTGTTTCGTTGCTGCCAATTTTGTTGATTGGTAACACATTGCTGCATACTTTTGAGCATGAAATTCAAAAAACAGCGATTCAACAGGTTTCTGTCATCGCTGATAAAAAGGTAGAGCAGATTGAGACTTACTTGCGCGAGCGCCTGCTTGATGCCAATTTTATACGTGGTGGCAGTACAACCCACCAAGCAGTGCGCGAATTCACCGAGATATTTAATCAAAGCGGTGTTGAATCAGAAGCCTATCGCCAGTTAGATGCCAAATACCGGGATCATTTCCAACGCTATGTTGAACAAGGTGCGGGTTATTATGATCTATTCTTGATTTCTCCGGATGGCTGGCTTGTCTATTCACAAATTCATGAATCTGATTTTGCCACCAATCTGTTTACGGGCCCCTACAGTACCACAGGCCTGGGGGAAGTTACCCGCCATACATTGGAAAAGCTGGAATTCAGCATTTCGGATTTTGAATATTACGAGCCGTCGCATGGGGAAATCGCGGCTTTTATCGCTTATCCGATAATTGATGATGGCAATGTCATAGGGGTGCTGGCATTGCAGTTCTTTAGTGAACGCGTATTTGAAGTATTAACAAATAATGTCGGGCTGGGCAGAAGTGGCGAAACAATCGTCACACGTCTGGAAGATGAGGATACGGCGTTAGTAATGGCGCCATTAAAATATGATCCGGATGCGGCGCTGAAACGCATTATACCGCTTAACACGCCTTCTTCTGTGGCGGTGCAAAAAGGTCTGGATGGTCAGTCGGGCGGTGCGCTCACAATTGATTATCGCGGTAACGAAGTAGTGGCTGCATGGCGTTATCTGCCACTGATGGATTGGGGGATGGTCGTGGAAATGGATGTGGCGGAAGCATTTGCGCCCATTTATCGTATCCGTATTACGGGTTTGATTATTCTTGTATTAACGCTTATTGCGGCAGTACTTGGCGCTTTTTTGTTTAATCGCCGGGTTGTCACACCTTTAAAAAATCTTAATCGTAGCGCACAGGATATTGCTGCGGGGAATCTGCATCAGCGTGCCCCGGTAGAAGGCTGGAACGAAATGGGCGAACTTGCGCATACGTTTAATAATATGACCGTGCGCTTGAATGCCAGCAACCAGGAACGGGAGAACGCGCAAAAAAAACTGCGGCAGCTTAATCTGGAATTGGAAGAGAGAGTTGGGTTGCGTACAGAGGA
Organism: Nitrosomonas sp.; assembly: GCA_021604405.1. GTDB lineage: Bacteria > Pseudomonadota > Gammaproteobacteria > Burkholderiales > Nitrosomonadaceae > Nitrosomonas. The sequence continues at coordinate 53,387 of BQJA01000001.1, forward strand.
TTTAGAACGTGCCAACGCAGCTTTGGCCATCAAGGAAGAAGAAATTCGCTCCGTGGTTGAACATATGGTTGACTGCGTGGTGACGACTGATCAAAGGGGTCTCATTCTTTCCGCCAACCCTGTCATGGAAAAATTATTCGGTTATACCCCTGAAGAAGCCATTGGCCAGGATATTGCAATGCTTGTACCGGAACCCGATCGCAGCATGCATCAGTTATATATGGAACGGTATTGTAAAACTGGAAAAGGGCAGGAATATGTAGGACGTCCGTATATAAAAGGCTCGCATGGGATAGGTCGTGGCCGTGAAGTGGAAGCGGCGCATAAAAATGGCGAGCTTATTCCCGTTTATCTTGCAGTCAGTGAATATTTTGTCGGGGATGAACGGCATTTTACCGGCGTAATGCGCGATATGCGTGAGCATGTGCGCATCATGAATGATCTAGAGCAGGCAAGGAACGACGCAGAGCAGGCGAATAAAGCTAAATCAGCTTTTCTGGCGGCGATGAGTCATGAGATCCGTACGCCGATGAACGGCATCGTTGGCATGATCGACATGTTAAGACAGACGAGTCTCGGCGGGTACCAAGTGGATATGGCCAATCTCATCCGTGATTCCGCCTACGATTTACTGGATATCATTGAGGATATCCTCGATTTTTCCAAAATTGAGGCCGGTAAACTGGAAATTGAACGCGTGCCAATGTCCTTGATAGGCGTGGCGGAGAAAGCTTGTAGTGTGCTCGAACAACTCGCCGCGAGAAAAAATGTGGAATTAACATTGTTCACCGATCCGGGAATTCCAGCGCAAGTAATGGGCGATGCCATGCGATTGCGTCAAGTGTTGATAAATATTGTGAACAATTCAATTAAATTCTCTAGCGGTTTAAATCGATTAGGCCAAGTATCGTTACGGGCTGAGTTGACCGATTCCAGCGCCGACCGGATTGTGGTGTCATTCAAGGTGATTGATAACGGAATCGGTATGGACCAGGAAACGCAGCGGCGGCTTTTCACTTCTTTTACCCAGGGTGATGCATCGACCACCCGCCGTTTTGGCGGTACCGGACTGGGTTTGGCGATTTCCCGGCAACTGGTGAGTTTAATGGGTGGAGAAATCTCAGTGAAAAGTGCGCCCGATCAGGGGTCCACATTCATCATTAAAATACCGTTTAAATCATTGCCTGCAAAAGATGAAGCAGAAACTGAAGTGTTTAACTTGACGGGTGTGCATTGTTTGGTGCTTGGGAAAAATAAGGGTTTAAGCGATGATTTAGCGACCTATTTAAGTAGCGCGGGCGCTGATATAGTGCAAGCAGCGAATTTATCCGCCGCCAAAAAAGAGATGAACAGTTTGCTTTCTACTTTATGGGTGATAGTTATTGACGCGGAACATGACCCCTTGAAAATGGATGAGATTCGCGCTGCTTTTAAAGCGAACTCAGTGAAAGATCACGTTGATGCGCCGGATAAGCCGATTGCCAAGCTGGACAAGAAAGGGCCACGTTTTGTAATAATAAAGCGTGGACGGCGCCGGCATGAACGAATTGAAGACACAGATATTGTAACGCTGGATGGCGATATTATGTACCGTGATTCCTTCCTGCATGCAGTGTCTGTTGCCGCCGGAAGAATACGAATGGAAGAGGAAGCGCCCAAAACAGGTCGATTGGAGAGAGCACCCGTTCCACCTACCAGAGAAGAAGCCTTGCAGCATGGCCAGTTAATTCTTGTGGCTGAGGATAATGAAATCAATCAGAAAGTAATTCGTCAGCAGCTTGCTTTGCTTGGTTATGCGGCCGATCTTGCAGTGGATGGTCGTGAAGCGCTGAAACGTTGGGAAAGTGGCGAGTACGCGTTATTATTGACAGACTTGAATATGCCAAATATGGATGGTTATCAATTAACCAAAACAATTCGCGCCAGTAAGGCGGCGCATAAAGATATTCCAATTATTGCGTTGACTGCCAATGCGTTAAAAGGAGAAATGGAGCATTGCCGCAGTATTGGCATGGATGATTATTTGAGTAAGCCAGTGCAGCTTGAAAGTTTGCAAACCACCTTGGAAAAATTTTTGCGAACCAGTAAGCCGGGTGTGGAGTCGTTATCGCCGAAAAAGGCAGCGCCATCAGCAACTGAAGTGCCGGTAGACATACAAGTTCTCAAAGATCTGGTTGGCGATGATGCGGAGATGATCAAAGATTTGTTACAGGAGTATCGTGATAATTCCGCCGCGACAACAAAAGCTTTGCATGCTGCTTTTCAGGCCGGGCAATGGTCAACGGTTGGTTCGACAGCGCACAAACTGAAATCTTCTTCTCGCTCGGTTGGTGCAATGGCGTTAGGAGAGCTGTGTGCTAAATTAGAACAAGCCGGGAAAGCGAATGATGTTAAGACATTGGAATCTTTGCTGCCTGATTTCGATAAGGAAATGGCCAAGGTGGAAGCATTTCTGGCGCACTATAATACAACACAGGATTAAAAAATAAAGGAAGAAGGCAAATGAAAATCCATGAATACCAGGCTAAGGAAATTTTGCGTAAATATGGCGTTGCCACCCCCAACAGCATTGCTTGTTTTACGGTGGATGAAGCGGTAGCAGCGGCAGAAAAACTGGGGGGGAGTTTGTGGGCGGTAAAAGCGCAGATTTACGCAGGTGGGCGAGGAAAAGGCGGGGGCGTGAAGGTTGCCAAAACAATAGAAGAAGTGCGACAGCATGCGGCAGCGATTTTAAATATGACGCTCGTAACGCATCAAACAGGACCGCACGGACAAACAGTGCATCGACTTTTGATAGAGCAAGGTATCGATATCAGTAAGGAATTTTATGTCGGCCTGGTGGTTGACCGGAGCAATCAACGCGTTTGCTTGATGGCAAGCTCAGAAGGTGGCATGGACATCGAACAGGTTGCTGCCAGCACACCAGAAAAAATTCATAAGGTCCTGATAGACCCCATGACGGGATTGGCAGACCCGGAAGTTGATGATATTTCGCGCAAGATCGGTATTACGGATTCCTGCATAATCGAAGCCAGGGAATTGCTGAAAGCGTTGTATCGGGCATTTGATGAAACGGATGCATCATTAGCCGAAATCAATCCCCTGACGATGACTGGGGATGGGCACATCATTGCACTTGATGCAAAAATGAGTTTTGATGATAACGCGTTATTTCGACATCCTGAGATTGTCGCGCTGCGTGATCTGGAAGAAGAAGATCCAGAAGAAATTGAAGCTGCTAAACATGATTTGTCTTATATTTCATTGGATGGCAACATTGGTTGCTTGGTTAATGGCGCAGGGCTGGCGATGGCAACGATGGATATCATTAAATTATTCGGTGGAAATCCTGCGAATTTTCTGGATGTTGGCGGGGGCGCAACAGCGGAAAAAGTCACAGAAGCATTCAAACTGATGCTGCATAACCCCAATTTAGAGGCGATTTTAATCAATATATTTGGCGGTATCATGAAATGTGATGTGATTGCTGAAGGTGTCGTGATGGCGGCAAAGCAGGTAAAACTCAATGTACCATTAATCGTGCGTCTTGAAGGAACCAATGTGAAATTGGGGAAGAAAATTCTGGCTGAATCGGGTTTGCCGATTATATCGGCGGATAACATGGCCGATGCAGCTAAAAAAGCCGTTGCGGCTGCCTCCGGTTCTAAAGTGGATGAAGAATAAAACCAAATAAGGAGTTAGCACTTATGTCAATCCTCATCAATCAACACAGCCGGGTCATGACGCAGGGCATAACCGGGAAAACAGGGCAATTTCATACTCGCATGTGCCGCGATTACGCGAATGGAAAAAATTGTTTTGTCGCCGGGGTAAATCCAAGAAAACCCGGTGAAAATTTTGAAGGAATTCCCGTGTACGGTACGGTCCAGGAAGCAAAACAAGAAACCGGCGCGACTGTTTCAGTGATATATGTGCCGCCGCCTTTCGCCGCCGCGGCTATTGATGAAGCCGTCGAAGCGGAATTGGACCTGGTAATTTGTATTACCGAAGGGATTCCTGTCCGCGACATGTTACGTACACGTTACAATATGCAGGGACGGAAAACGCGCCTGATAGGTCCGAACTGCCCGGGTATTATTACGCCCGATGAAATTAAAATCGGTATTATGCCGGGATACATCCATAAAAAAGGGCGTATTGGTGTAATATCCCGTTCTGGGACATTGACCTATGAAGCCGTGGCACAGTTGATGGAACAAGGGCTTGGCCAGTCGACGTGCATTGGTATTGGCGGTGATCCCGTCAACGGAATAAAGCACCTGGATGCTATGAAATTATTCAACGACGATGACGAAACTGATGCTGTTTTGATGGTTGGCGAGATTGGTGGCTCGGATGAAGAGGATTGCGCGCGCTGGATCAAAGCAAATATGAAAAAACCAGTCGCCGGTTTTATCGCGGGTGTGACTGCGCCGCCCGGTAAACGGATGGGACATGCCGGTGCAATTATTTCCGGTGGGCAAGGTACAGCACAAGAAAAACTGGCAGTCATGGAGGAATGCGGAATCCGCGTGACGCATAATCCTGCCGAGATGGGTAGTTTGCTGAAATCTGTTTTAAGATGAACGGAATCCTAACGAGAGAACTGCCATGCAATTTGTACGGACAATACCAATCTTTTTAATGTTACTTGCGCTGACAAATTGCGCAGTGATGGAGCCAATCCTGCCACCGCCCGAACCGGAAATCAAGGAACGCCCACCCGGGCCGCTACCGCCCAGCACGCGCCCTGTTTATAATCTCTCCGGATATCCGCCTGCGATGCAAGATGGTTATATTGATGGTTGTGAAACGGCTAAAGAAACGCCTTATGGACAAAAAATTGAAAGTCGCTATGCCACCGATGGACAGTACCGCATGGGTTGGGATGACGGCTTTGATATGTGCCAGACTAAAACCAAGTAATCTTATTTGATCATTGCAGGCTTTGCATATGACGCAATCGGTGCGCCGCATCATCCTAAGTTTCGTACTGTTTAATTTTACATTGCCTGTTTTTTCCGGCAATCTGCCCGCGCCTGTTGAACAGGCGCTTAAGCGCGCAGGCGTGCCCGTATCCGCTGTGGGCGTTTATGCGCATGAAATTGGCGCGCTGCAACCCTTGTTAGCCGTCAATGCAGATATGGCGATGAATCCAGCATCTGTGATGAAACTTGTCACAACTTTTGCAGGACTGGAATTGCTGGGTCCGGCTTATACTTGGCAAACCGTCATATATGCGCATGGCAAACTGGAGTCAGGGGTGTTAAAAGGCGATCTGGTTATCAAGGGCTATGGTGATCCCAAGCTGGATCTGGAAAACTTCTGGTCACTTGTCTATCGTTTACGTCAGACGGGTTTGCAAAAAATTACCGGTGATCTGGTTCTTGATCACAGCCATTACGATATACCAAGAGAAGATCCAGGTGCTTTTGATGGTCAGCCTTACCGGACTTACAATATTCTCCCTGAAGCGTTGTTGATAAACTACCGGACGACGACCCTGCATTTAATACCACAACCGAGTCATAACAGCGTACGGGTGGTCGTTGAACCAGCATCGGATACATTGTTTCTGCAAAATGATCTGAAATTGACCCGTAACCGGTGTGGCGATTGGCGTCATTTGCTGGATGCGGATATTCTTCTGGATCAGGACAACAGCAGCCGGGTGATGGTTAAGCTAAATGGCACTTATTCACTTCACTGCGGCAAGCGATCATATCCCCTAGGCTTGCATGATAGCTCAATGTATACTTTTGATTTGTTTAAAAGATTATGGGAGCAGCAGGGTGGGGAATTGCATGGCAGCGTGGTGATTGATGATGAGGCGCCGAATGGCTTAACGCCGTTGAAAGTCTATCAATCGCCACCATTGGCAGAAATTATTCGTGGTATTAACAAGTATAGTAATAATATCGCGGCGCGGCAATTATATTTAACGTTAGGAACGGCTTCAGCGACATTTCGTAACCCGCCGCCTGCCACATTAGCCAAATCGGAATCGGTAATTAAACAGTGGCTTGCTTCAAGGCAATTGAATTTTCCTGAATTGGTCATTGAAAATGGCTCAGGCCTGTCTCGCAAGGAGCGAATTAGTGCGAATCATATGGGTAAACTCTTGCTGGCAGCCTTCCAAAGCCCGGTGATGCCGGAATTTATTGCATCAATGCCAATTGCTTCGGTTGATGGCACCATGAGAGACCGCCTGAGCAATACGGCAGTGAGTGGACTGGCGCATATGAAAACCGGTGCGTTAAATAATGTCAGGGCACTGGCTGGTTATATGCTTGACCAGTCCGGGCGGCGAATCGCAGTGGTTTTTTTTGTGAATCATGCCAAAGCGGCTTCTGCCCGAACTGCAATGGATGAACTGGTACAATGGTTATATGTAAGGTGAGTCGTTCTTTCAGGCGGGTTACAGCACATAACGCGCCAAATCTTCACTTTGAGACAGATCCTTAAGTCGGGCATCGACATAAGATGCATCAATAACAACTGTTTCGCCGCTATGTTTTGATGCGTCATAAGAAATTTCTTCCAACAGTTTCTCCATAACCGTATGCAAGCGTCTTGCCCCAATATTTTCGGTTTTTTCATTTACCGAAAAAGCGATTTCAGCCAACCGCTTGATGGCATCATCGTTAAATGTCAATTCAATGCCTTCTGTTTTCATTAATGCTTCGTATTGCCGTGTCAGGCAGGCGTCTGTATTGGTCAGGATTTGTTCAAAGTCACTCACACTTAAGCTTGCCAGCTCGACACGAATCGGAAAGCGTCCCTGCAATTCCGGAATCAAGTCGGAAGGTTTGGTAATGTGAAACGCGCCACTGGCGACAAATAGGATATGATCCGTTTTAATCATGCCAAATTTGGTGGATACCGTGGTACCCTCAACCAGCGGCAGCAAATCCCGTTGTACTCCCTGACGTGATACATCAGCGCCGGAAGTTTCCGAACGGCTGGTTATTTTGTCAATTTCATCCAGAAATACAATGCCATTTTGCTCGACATTCTGGGTGGCAAGTAACTTCAAATCTTCATCATTAACAAGTTTGGCTGCTTCTTCCTCGACCAATAGTTTTTTTGCTTCACGGACTTTTAATTTGCGTGTCTTTTTTTTGTCGCCAGACATATTCTGAAACATACCCTGGATTTGAGAAGTAAGATCTTCCATGCCGGGCGGCGCAAAGATTTCCATACTGGCGCGTGGTATCGCGACTTCGATTTCGATTTCTTTATCATCCAAGTCGCCTTCGCGTAATTTTTTGCGGAATTTTTGGCGCGTATTATTATCCCGTTCTTTATCTTCTTCAGAACTTGCGCGTAGATCATACTCTCTTGCTGGCGGAAGGAGTGTGTCCAGGATACGTTCTTCGGCGCGGTCTTCTGCGTGAGGCCGCATTTTCCTGGTTTCTTTTTCACGGGACTGTTTGATAGCCGCCTCTGTCAGGTCGCGGATAATCGAATCCACGTCTCGCCCGACATAACCAACTTCTGTAAATTTTGTTGCTTCGACTTTAATAAATGGCGCGTCGGCCAATCTTGCTAACCGTCGTGCAATTTCAGTTTTACCAACGCCGGTTGGGCCGATCATAAGAATATTTTTTGGGGTGATTTCCTGCCGTAACGGTTCGGCAACCTGTTGTCTGCGCCAGCGATTTCGCAGTGCAATGGCTACAGCACGTTTTGCGGTATCTTGCCCAATAATATGTTTATCCAGTTCGTGGACAATTTCTTGCGGGGTCATTTGTGACATAGTTATTTGTTCTGAATTATTAGTGATTAACAAATAGATTGCAGTTTCAGAATTCTAAAACTTAATCGATGGATTCGATGACAGCATCCTGATTCGTATAAATGCAAAGATCACCCGCGATAATAAGTGATTTGCTGACGATTTCTTTGGGTGTCAAACTGGTGTTTTCAAGCAGCGCACGTGCCGCGGCGTGCGCATAGGAGCCGCCACTGCCGATTGCCCCCAGACCGAGTTCGGGTTCGATGACATCGCCAGCACCGGTAATAATGAGTGTGACTTCCGGATCGGCGACGACCAGCATGGCCTCCAGCCTGCGCAGAATTCGGTCGGTTCGCCAATCTTTTGCCAATTCAACGGCAGACCGCAGGAGATGCCCCTGGTGTTTTTCCAGTTTGCCTTCAAATCGCTCAAATAAGGTGAAAGCGTCAGCCGTCCCTCCTGCGAATCCTGCAAGAATTTTGTCATGATAAAGTCTGCGTACTTTGCGTGCACTGGATTTTGCGACAACGGCTCCTAAAGTTACCTGGCCATCACCACCGAGCGCAACTTTTGAACCACGCCTGACTGAAACTATTGTGGTCATAAGATTAAACTGAGTTTATTAAAATAAAGAATTATAACGCCGATTGATAAATTAAATGCGACTATAGCTGCTGCTGAACAAGCCTGGAAAAATTATGTGCGGCATTTCAGTGCCTCGGCTGTTTTTTGCGGTTGTATTCATTGGCAAAATGGATTTCTTCGTTGATTTTACAATTGATCATGGGCACGCTGCACTGCGGATAACAGTAAAGTGACCGGTTTTTAACGTTTGCCGCGTATTATGTGTGGTCGTTAAGCAACCCATCGCAAGCGCTGATTTGATGCCGCGATAAATCAGTCTGACCTATCATCGATAGATAAATATATTACTACTTGAGTCAAGTCGGCATAATACCGACGGATTTATCTGCAGAAGAAAAGAACGATTGCGGAAATTAGTTGATGGATCATGTCGTTGAGTTAGCTGCATTCAGCCGCAAACACGATCCGGCGATAACCAGAGAAATTATTATTTGGCTCTGTGCGCGTAACAGACCAGAAGTATGTGCAATAGCTGCCTGTCTGGTCATAATTGGTGCAGTATTATTTGTCATGCTGACCCAGTAGCCAGACGCATACGACTACGTCTAACTACTGGAAAATTTGAAATCCAATCTTTCTCGAATAGCGCCTGATAATATTAACGCTGAACGATAACGATTAGAAAATTACGCATCGGTGCTGTCGTCAGCTGCATCATCGCCTGTGTCATCAGCTGCATCATCACCGGTATCGTCGGCAGCATCATCACCGGTATCATCGGTGGCGCCATCATCGGTAGCACCGTCTGTACCCGTATCGCCACCATCAGCTGTGCCAGCATCGCCACCATCAGTACCGCCGGCGCCGTCTGTACCAGTTCCTGTGTCGTCTGTGTCATCCGTTGCCTGAGGAATTGCTGCAACATCTGCCGTACCGACAACAAACCCTTCAGTGAATGATTCTACTGCAAAAGCAGCGTTAAGTGCCGCAGCAGCTTCCGCTGTTAAGGTCAATGCAACGTCATTAACCGTTAGTTCAGTATCGGATGAAACGGCTATTACGTTCGAAAAGTCCATGTTAAACAGTGGCGTGCGTCCGGCAAGGCTGTCATTAACGCCAGCCAGTCCTGTCAGTGCAATCGTACTGTTACCTGAAGAATTATCGATAGCGAAATTCAATAAATCAACAACCGTGGCGCCATCCGCAGAAGTAAATGACAGGCCGCCAGAATGAGAAATATCGCCGATAGACGTTGCCAAATCAATTGCGCCGGCAACGATTGGGAAGACGGCAACATTGGCATCATCAATCGTCCCGGGATCGGACGCGTCAACTGTCACGCCAAGTGTTTCGAGTCCTGTTGTGAAGCCCTCATCGAACGTTACGGATGTTGTACCGTCAACAAAAACAACGGTCGGTTCCGCGCGCACCTGGCCGACCAAAGCAGCGCACAATGCGAGTGCAAGCGTAAGCTGCAAAAAATAGCTTAATTTAAAACTTTTCATTATATTATTCTCCTAATCATGACATTAAATTACCAATTCCCGCCAGTTTATTTCATATGTAATATTTGTAGTGACACAAACAGGCGAAAAGACCCCCACTTTCAAGTGCCAGATCTCTATGTGATTTTTTATACTATCCGGCAAAGGTAGTCTACTATTTGTTTGTATTATGTCAACATAAAGCTGAAGTTTTGCCGCATTTAATTCGAAGAGAGCGTAAACACTGCTTAGCGATAATCATTCATAATCAGAAAACAAACGCGTCACGTTAAACTGTTCTGCCAATAACTGACAACCGAATATTTTCGTTGCGCAATGCGCAACGTATCGAGAATGCATTGCAAACTCTAAATCATGAATGAGAGAATTACCTGTCGTTGTGGATCGTTTGATGCAAGTGGCGATGGCGTGTTATCAGGATACAGATAAGTTTGCAGGAAACGCCTAAACAACAACATAATTACGATGCAGATAAACGGGATGAAAACAAACAGGTTTCGCGAATTGTGTAGTCATTGTGCGACTTGAAAACTTTTGTCTGTTATTTTGGAGGAACTTGTTGATGAACAAATTGCCGCTGTTAATTTCTGTCCCGCATGCGGGTTTGCGGGTGCCGCAGGAGGTCGAAGATTTATGTGTTCTGAGCGAGGATGACATTGTCAAGGACGGTGATGAGCACGCTGCAGCAATTTATTATCCGCTGAAGCAAAATGTGGCCGAATTTCTCACCACCGACATTGCCCGGGCAATTGTTGATCTGAACCGGGCAGAAGATGACTTTAGAAAAGACGGCGTTATTAAAACCCATACCTGCTGGAATGTTTCAGTCTACCGTGAATTTCCTTCAGCAGAAATGATTAAAGTTTTGCTGGCCAAGTATCACAGGCCATATCATGATCGACTCAAGTCACTTGCGAAGACCGGTGTTGCGCTTGGTGTTGATTGTCATACCATGGCCGAAATTGCACCGCCCGCAGCGCCAGATCCCGGCAAGGAGCGGCCGGCGGTCAACCTGGGTGATGCCAATGGAAGTATCCCGGCTGAATGGCGCGATTCTTTGATGGCATGTTTCCGGCAGGCTTTCGGCAGGCATAGCGTAACGCTAAATGATCCGTTCTCGGGCGGCTATATCACGCGGGCCCATGCGTCAGAGTTACCCTGGTTGCAGGTGGAACTTTCCCGCGCTTTTTACATGAGTAATGAAGAAAAAACAGCTTGTGTGCATGAGGCGATGCGTAACTGGTGTGAACGTTACCTTTATAAATAACCAGAATTATTTTATTCGCCCGAACGCTGTTTTTTGCTGGTATCTGTCAATTTTCAACCAGTCATGATATCTGTGGCGGATGTGAATCAGGTCGCATGTTGCTTGCCTTCAACATGGACAGTGCTCGCTTGAGGACCTTGTTCACCGGTTTCCTCAATGAAATGGACGGATGTGCCCACTTCGAGTTTTTCAAAATCCGCGTCGAAAACACTGTTGCGATGAAAATATATTTCCCGATTGTCACTTGACGCGATGATGCCATAGTTCTCATCAGGCACCAGTCGGATTACCTTGCCGTGCGGCATTGATTCATGTGCCTTGGTCTTTCCGTGACGTTTCCGCACATAATCTTCCAATTGCCTTCGTGCAGCATCGAAGGCGTCACGAATGGCGACATAGACATCTTCATGCGCGTGATGTTTGTCGGAATGCCTGCTGGCGAGAATCTCAGTGCCAGGTAATGTGATATCGATTTTGACATGGTAAATATTACCCTGGTGGTGGTGTTTATGTGGCGCCTCGATGGTTACCCTGCAACTGGTGATATGTTCGGCAAAACGTTCCAGTTTCTCGGCTTTTACTCGGATTACAGACTCTATGGCATCCGACGCTTCCAGATTGCGCCAAGTGATTTGTAGTGGTAATTGCATAGATTGCTTCTCCTTGCTTTCTAATGAAATTTTATCTGTTGCAATGGGTGTAAATTAAGGTTAAGTGCAAATCACTGAATGTAATTGGCCGTCATCCCATAGTTATCTTATCCACGAGTACCCGCAGCGAAAGTAAATGATGGCTGGACAATCTCCAAAAGCCCAAAATGAAAACGGGATGGTTAGCATATACAAAACAATCAACGTTTAGTTGTGGGAAAGTTGATTAACTCTCGGTTTTATCCGCTTATGCTACCAGATATTTTTTAAAAAAAGTATTGACTGGTACAACTGATCGGTTTAGTTTTTTTTGCAGGAGACAGTCATGACGTCAGAAATTTTTAGTAAAGTCGCGGCCAGATCAGATACCAAAACAAATAGGTTGATGCGTGGTTTTGCAATAGCCTATGCACTATTTGCTTATTGTGTCGGTGCCAGTACGTTATTCTGGTTTTTTCTGGCGTCGGTTGGGTTTGCGCCCTATTCGCTTTCCCGTATCGAAACTGACAGTATTCTTGCGGCGTTGGGTATAAATTTTTTCCTGGTATTTATGTTTGCCTTGCAGCACACCGTTATGGCCAGAAAAAGCTTCAAACAAATATGGACTCGGCTTATTCCTGAGCACCTGGAACGGTCAACTTTTGTTTTGTCGGCCGGCGTCTGTATGGCACTCATGTTGTGGTATTGGCAGCCTCTTCCCGGTGTTATCTGGTCGATTGGCAATGAATATGCCAGGCTGGCAGTACTGAGTCTTGCTTTTGCTGGAGTAGCCTATGTGTTGATCACTACGCTGGTTGCCAATCACTTTGAATTGCTTGGAATACGCCAGGCGTGGCTCTATGCCACCGGAAGGTCCTATACGCCATTGGAATTTAAAAGACACTGGGTTTACAAGTACAGCCGTCACCCAATGATGCTGGGTTTACTGGTTGTGATCTGGGCAACCCCGGACATGTCCGTTAGCCGTCTGGTATTCGCCGTATTGCTGACGATTTACCTGTTTGTTGGCATTCAGTTTGAAGAGCGCGCCTTAATACAGGAATTTGGTGACAAGTACCGGGAATACAAAAAAGAAGTCGGTATGTTTTGCACTTTTCGATAAACAGACCCATACATCATCACGAAATCGGCAAATTGCTGAGCGAGATGCGTCATGCGTTCCTGCCTTCGATAGCTTTTCATATTCTATATTGAAAATAATTTCAATAAGTTGTTAAGACAAAGCGACGGTTTTGTGGCTGGCGAGAACAATGTACAATGTGCACAAGTAATTATCTTAAGTCTAATGTCGCCAATTCTCTTAGTTTCCAACGACAAGCAGGGGTTGTTTTGATGTCGGTATTTGATCGGCAGTAATCAGCCAATGTCTTGTCATTTGATTTGCCATTTCCATGCGCAGAATACAATTCGCCATAAAACATAATATCGGTACTAAGTATATTTTTGAATTGCTTGCCAAGGAATATCCGCGTAATGAAAAACACCAGGTGCGTATTCACCGGCAATATCTCGATTCCTTTGATTGGCGGATGCATCAGAATTCTTATGTTTGCGGGACAGATGACAATGATGCGGTAAAAAATTTTTTTCTGGAAAAAAGCGAAACCGGCGAATGTGTATATACGCTTCCATTGAGTGAGACGCCAAAATTTTCGCAGGACATTCCCCACGCAAAGTGTCGTCGACTTCTTGAAGGTATTCTTGAAATCAGAGCGCTTATAGGTGCCGCATCGGTAACTATCCGGCAAAGACAGTTGCTTATACTGGATAATCAACATAAGACGCTGATTAGACTTCACGTTGAGAGTTACACGATTCCCGGATGCACCGGTTTACAGGCGATTCCAGGGCGGTTAATGGTTTTTCCAGTCAGAGGCTATAAAAAAGTATTGCATGGTGTCGTGCAGTATATTTCTGAGCAGTTAAGACTCAGCCCGGTAGAAACCAATTTGCTGGATGAAATACTGGTGGTAATCGGTAAAGTACCTGCCCCTGCGGCGCTCGATGTAACCAAGAAGCTGAGTGGTTCACTTAATACCTGGCAAGCTGCGCAAATTTTGTTCAGTGATTTGCTAAACGTGATGCAGGCAAATGAGCAGGGCCTGCGTGATGCCATTGATACGGAATTTTTACATGATTATCGGGTTGCATTGAGGCGCACCCGCTCGCTTTTGACGCAAATTAAACATTTGTTTCCCAGCAAAGAACTCGAGTACTTCAAACAGGAATTTTACTGGCTTGGGTTGATTACCAGCCCCACTCGTGACCTTGACGTATACTTGCTGAAATTTGATAATTATGACAAGGTGCTGCCAGTAGCGCTCCGTGATGATCTTGTGCCGTTTCGGCAGTTCCTGCGTCGACACTGGAAAGCGGAACATACACGTTTATGTGAAGCGCTCAATTCAAAAAGATACCGTAAGCTCATCCGCGAATGGAAACGGATTTTGCAGCGCCGGAGTATCCAGTCGCCACAGACGTTTAATGCCAAAAATCCCGCTAAACAGGTTGCCAATCAACGAATCTTGAAACTTTATAGGAAAGTTTTAAAGGAAGGCGGTGCAATTGCGCCGGAATCACCTGATGAGGATTTGCATGAATTACGTAAAACCTGTAAAAAGTTCCGTTACTTAATGGAATTCTTTCAGAGTTATTATCCCAGTGATCAAATTAAACGTTTGATAAAAAATCTAAAAATGTTGCAGGATAATCTGGGAGATTTTCAAGATCTGTGTGTCCAAACGCAACAACTAAGCGATTTTGCACAGCAAATGCAAGATGAAGGGCTGGTTGATACCAAAACGATTATGGCCATGGGTGTATTAGTGCAAAACCTTGTCACCCGGAAAGAAACAGTGCGGCGTCATTTTAGCGAACGATTCAAGGAGTTTTCCTCGGCGGAGAGAGTGATGGAATTTAAAACAGCATTCAGTTGTGCTAACACATTAGAAGGTGCGCCTGCATGAAGATTATTGCTTGCTACAATATCAAGGGTGGCATTGGCAAAACGGCAACAACGGTTAATTTAGCCTATCTTGCGTCACAAGAAGGTGCGAAGACCTTAGTTTGGGATCTTGATCCACAAGGCGCGGCCAGCTTTTATTTTCGCATTAAACCCAAAGTAAAAAAAGGCGGGAAGGGACTGCTTACTGGTAAAAAAGAGCTGGATGATGTGATTAAAGGCACGGACTTTGAGAACCTGGATCTTGTTCCGGCAGATTTTTCCTATCGGAATCTCGATCTTGAACTCGATGATTTTAAAAATGCAGATAAACAAATACGTAAGCTTTTAAAACCGCTGAGGCAGGAATATGATTATGTTTTTCTTGATTGCCCGCCCAGTGTATCGTTAGTGTCGGAAAATATTCTGGTAGCAGCCGATATCATTATGGTCCCGACGATTCCTACGACATTATCATTGCGTACACTGGATCAGATTATTGAATTTTGCAAAAAAATAGGGATTGCGCAATCTAAGATATTGATGTTCTTTTCCATGGTGGATATTCGCAAGAAACTGCACAAAGAGATTCTCGAGATCCCGGCTAAAAATATAAAGGCGTTAAAAACCAGCATTCCGTATGCAAGTGACGTGGAGAAAATGGGTTTGCATCGCCAGCCGGCACCCGTATTTGCCAGTCAAAGCCGCTCTGTTAAAGCGTATCAAGCTTTATGGCACGAAACCAAGCGTTATATGGCTGAAGACGTGCGGGGTGAGTGATGACACATTTCCTTTTTTTATTACGTCACGCAAAATCTGACTGGCAAACAGACGCTGCCTCAGACTTTGAACGGCCGCTCTCAGAGAGAGGATTAAGAGATGCGCAAAAAATGGCCCATTGGTTGATTCAACAATCAAAGATGCCGGCAACGATCGTCAGTTCCCCAGCGTTGCGGGCTTATCAGACAGCGCTTGTTTTCGCTCATGCGATGAAAATACAACCAGGAGACATTAGCTTCGATAAGCGGATTTACGAAGCGAGCCCTCACCATGTCCTGGAAATAATAAGGTGTTTTCCAGAAACCGGGAAGTCGGTATTGTTAATCGGACATAATCCCGGGTTTGATTCTTTATTGCAGATGCTTTGCAAAATGACTGAATCGCGTGCTGATGGCAAGTTGATGACAACTGCCGCAATCGCCAGGATTCGTGTGACAGGCTCTTGGCGGGGGATAAGTGATAATTGTTGTGTGTTGGATGGCCTTACTCGGCCGAAAGATTTGCACTAACAGTCCTGAGAACATGCCCCAGAACTGTTAGTTGATTGCGCGGTGCAATATCCTTAACGGATGTTATGAAAGTCAGTGAATACTGCCCAACGTTTGCGAAATCACCGCCTTCGACGACGCGTAAACTTTATCAACCGTCTTGTTTGTGACTTTGCGGTAAGCCGCGCGTGAAGAGGCTGTCTGATCGCCTGCTTCTTTTACTTCCACGTTATACAATTCCTTTCCGTTGGTATCATAAAAAGAGTACAAAACGCCGATATTCGACACAATCTTATCGTTAAAACCTTCGGGTACTGAGATATTTGAAGTAATCAGATCAACCTTGATAATCAAATTACCCTGGCCAGTAAATTCGTCGAATGAGCTAATGAAACATTGACTTCCAAACATGTTTTGTGAAATATCCTGGACATCCTCCTCAATCATATGACCAACTTCCAGGATAACGGTGTTATCTCTTTTAAAATGATTTTCTACAAAAAAGCCATAACTGTTATCCATGAATGCCGGTGTTGATACGATGGTTGCATGATTCGATAATTTTTTGTCAATAATAAAACAGGGTTGATAGGTGTTCTTTAAATCCGCATAGCGGGCTGAAGGGGCGGCTGCCTTTTGGGTGCTAATACTTTCACATCCAAGCAGTGCAATAAATATAACTAATAATAGTAAGTTTTTCATAGCTTTTCCTCGCCAAAAATTTATCTCTTGCATCCACTACTTCAAAGGATAGCGATTATGGTAATAGACTTTGCAGTAACCTCGCTGCGGCGAAAGCATTGCCGATTGCAAATCATTGTAGAATCAAAGCGGCGCTGAATATAAGGGAGATCGCTCCTCTTTTATGTGAAACATTTAACCCATTTTTATTGTTATAAATCGGGACATTTATCCTAATTTGGTTATATTTTTTGTCTTTGTAAGAATTGGTCAAAGCCTTAATCAGCCAGAACTGAAAATGATTCTGATGCAATATTTATTTGTTTACCCTTTCGTTTAATATTGGTTGTAGCGCTTGGTCTGGTGATAGCCGTATCATCCAACCTGATTGATATTATAGAAGCAAAACTCATAAATAGGGGTATTTTGTCGTCTATTTCTCAGAGATATTTTCATACTTTTATTAACTAGTTGTTATAAAGGCAAAAAATTTGTCACTATATAGCAACAATCGTTATAAAATATGATATACCATTGAATAATAAAGATTATTCATCTGGTTATTGGTATCGCACTGGTAACGGGGGGGTTAAGATGCCACCAGCGAACAACTGGTGGCGTATTTACCAACGAGTGATTATTGGGCAGATCGTTCTAAAGCTTCACCACCTTCTTGTATATCTTGGCCAGCGCCAGACATGGTATTACAAGCTGTTAGACCAAGCACTACATAAAGAATAATAATTATCTGAAAAATTTTCATTTCTTTTCCTTTAAAATGTATAGTGAAATTATGAGGCGATAAAACATGAACATGAATACATCGTTCATTCATATCAGATGGATGGCGGACGTCGACCTATAACCCAGAATATAACAGCCAGAACAAGACCAACCACAAATAAAGTCCAAGCCATTTCAGCAGCAATACTTGCAACCCCCGTTACACCCAATAAACCAGCGATAATCGCTAAGACTAAGAAAATAATTGCCAACTTTATCATCGTCCTCTCCTATGTTGTTGACCGAAGCCTCAATAAAAAAATGAATTGCTGTCGATAAGTATGGGGGAGTCTTTCAAGCAAGCGTTATTAACTATGTTAATGATAGTCATAACAATTTAAATACTTTTATCTGTGTTGAGTGTCAGATGCGGTCTACTATCTCATATCAGCAATTGGTCAGCCGCCTTGAACCTTGATTTGTCCGCCAACTTTTTGCTTAATGTAATGTCTCATATTACTCAATTAAATGGTCGGCTAGAAACGAATTCAAAAAGGGGAAGGATCATGAAATTGCATAACTCAGCACAGCTTGCCGGACGAAACCAGAAATGCGCATACTTCGTTTAGCCGCGCAATAGGGGTTTGGAGATGAATTCAGCGTGTCGGCCGAGGGGAGTTGAAGAGGGCTAACGTTGAGGCAGTCAGGAATAAAGTAATGACTCGGTTAAATTGACCGGGAGGGAATTATCGTCTGAAACCGTCACGCCATTAATGATTCTTCAGTTGTTACTATTGGGAAAGTCATTGAAACCAGCAGTCCTCCCTGAGGATGATTGCTTATTTTCATAACGCCTTGGTGGTGTCTGATTATCCGTTGCGAAATACTGAGGCCAAGGCCATAGCCTTCTGTATTATTTTTTCTATTCGCACGATAAAAAGGGGTGGTCAGCGCGGATAATTCTGCGTCATCGACACCCGGGCCATGATCACGAATTTGAATTTCAACATGTTTATTGATTTGTTGTGCGTAAATAATGACCCGTGATTGTTCAGGTGTATGTTTACATGCATTACGTAAAATATTTTCGAAGGCTCTGTTTAGCCTTTTTGCATGGCCTGTTATAGCTAATTGCGCATCAATATGATTCAGTTGAATGGGATGTGTGGGATATTCAAGTTGAATACCTTCAACCAGTTTACGAAATAGTGCAGATAGATTAACGGGTGTTGCGGATTGCTTATTATCCTGGTCGTAGTGCATGCGTGAATAATCCAGTATTTCCTGAATCAATTCATTCATACGGATACATTCTCGTTCGATACGCTTAACCTTTATATCATTTGATGCATCCGGATGCTGTTGCATTATCGCTGAAATCGCTTGTAAACGACCCAAGGGTGCGCGTAATTCATGGGAAACATCATGTAGTAATTGTTGTTTTGAATTGATAAGGTTATCCAACGTATTCGCCATTTCATCGAGTTCCCGGGATAGGTCACCGATTTCATCATTGCGTTCTAGTAATTTTTTTTCTACACGGGATTGCATATTTCCTTCAGATAGACTGCGCGCATGCTTTTTCAGTTTTTTTAGTGGCTGAATAATTAACAAGCTCATAATAAAGCTCGCGACAACCGTAAAAAGAAACACGATGGCAAAGCGTACAGTATGTCGCGGGTTAGACAAGTACTGGAATATATTAAATTTTCTCGGCGTACTTATCCTTATGCGATATTGGTGACCGGAGTCGCTATGATAGTTGATAAAAGATTGCTGGTGGTTTTTCTGAATGTTTTCACTGCCAAAAATGACTTTGTTTTGGTCATTCAGAATCAATATGCGTTTAAGCAAAAAACGGCCTTTCATTGGCGCGCTAAGTCCACTCTGATAAGGTTGAAGCAGTTGCACTGATTCACCGGATTCAATACGCCCAATAATTGTTTTCGCCATATTAATCGCGAGTTCCTTATGGAACTCGCGGAGTTCCTTGCCATCCGCTGGCAAAAAAATGTATATTACCAATCCCATCGCCAGTATATTCGCGGTCAGGAATGCGGCGAATATTTTCCAGAACAGACTACTCAGCATTGATATCTTTTCCTTCGGTAACCATCTGATAGCCTGATCCGCGGATGGTTTTAATCGGCATTTTACCTTGCAGCGCTTTCGCCAGTTTTTGGCGCAATCGGCTGACATGTACCTCGATACTGCGATCATAAGCAACTAACTTGCGTTGTAACACTTTCTCGGTCAGCTCTTTCTTGCTCAGGACTTGTCCTGCGGATTGCATCAACAATGCCAGCACATTAAACTCGGCGCCGGTTAATTCCAGCGGCTCGCCATGCACTTTGACCTGGCGCTGGGCTTTATTCAATTCAATACCATTTAATACAAGGGTTACAGCCATGGCGTCCGTGCTGGTATAATGCTGGCCACGGCGTAATACCGCACGTAACCGGGCGGCTAATTCCCGCGGAATGCATGGCTTGCCCAGATAATCGTCGGCGCCCATCTCCAAACCGACAATACGATCAATATCACCTCCACGTCCGGTCAGCATAATAACCGGGATATTGTGCTGTGCCCGTATCGCCTGTAATACTTCCAGGCCATTGATCTGCGGCATCATAATATCCAACACCACCGCGTTGAATCGATGGTCTTGCTGTAATACGTGCAACGCCGAGTAGCCATCGTGACAGCTGCTGACCTGGAATTGTTCATTTTCAAGATATTCTGCGAGTAACCCGCATAACTCCGTGTCGTCATCTACCAGCAAAATGTGAGGTTGCGTATTGTCCAAACTTACACCTTATAAGGAACTGCATATTTATTAATACCAGATTTACCAAACTTTACATTCTCTTAACCCAACTTCTTATTTACATTGGATATCCTTCAATTGTACCTATGCCTCTACGGTTAGCGACAGCAATAGTTTAACAATTTACCTGCTGAACACGTGTTTAACTCCGTTGGCTATAAAAAAAGATTGAAAATGAATATAAATTGATATCCGGCGTGGTCTTTTGCTGTCTGTCTATATGTCGTGGCATTTAACGATAAGCGTTAAAGCAAACATCATGCGGGTAATTTCTTACAAAGGTAACAACAAACATGGCGAATTTACTATCTATCAACAATTATTATTACCGGCGCGGCGGCGCTGAAGTGGTTTTTCTGGAGCAGAACAAAATATTCGAACAGCTCGGATGGAACATTACCCCTTTCAGTATGAAACATGATAAGAACGAGCCGACAGAATGGCAAAATTATTTTGTTAATGAAATAGAGTATGGCGCCAGCTATGGCTGGCGCCATAAATTAATTAATGCTCTCAAAATTATTTATTCCTGGGAAGCAAAGAATAAACTGCAATCGTTAATCGATATGATCGAACCAGATGCCGCGCATCTGCACAACATTTATCATCATCTATCACCTTCCGTATTGCCGCTGCTAAAAAAGAATGGCATACCTACGGTAATGACATTGCATGACCTCAAATTATTATGCCCGGCGTATTTAATGCTTGATGAAAGCGGTATATGTGAAAAATGCAAGGGCGGGCATGTCTATAATGTCGTGACAAATAACTGCATGAAACAGTCGTTTCCATTAAGTTCACTCATTTTTATGGAAACATTGGTTCACCGATTGTTAAAAATTTATAAAAAAAATATCGATACATTTATTTTACCGAGCCAATTTTATCTCAATAAATTTATTGCGTGGGGATGGGAGCCGGACCGTTTAATTCATATTCCGAATTTTGTTAATACAACCGCACTAAGGCCGGATTACCAGCCCGGTGAGTATTTTGTGTTTTTTGGGCGGCTGTCAAAAGAAAAAGGCGTCAGAACGCTGATACAGGCAGCGAGTGAGGCAAATGTCGAGTTAAAGATTGTCGGGCGTGGACCACAGGAAGAAGAATTAAAGATCTTGGCTGCAAGCCTGGATGCCAATGTCACTTTTCTGGGTTTCCGTACCGGCGCAGCACTGCATCAAGTCATATCCAATGCAAGAGCGGTCGTGCTGCCATCAGAGTGGTATGAGAACGCGCCGATGAGTGTCATGGAGTCCTATGCGCTGGGCAAACCGGTGATTGGTGCGAATATCGGCGGCATACCGGAGCTTATCCGAGACGGTGATACAGGTATCACGTTTCAATCAGGCAATGTAGAAAGCCTGATCATGTCACTCATACAATTCAAGCGTATGAGAAACAGCGCGGTGGTTGAAATGGGAAAGTCGGCAAGACAATGGGTTGAAGCTGAATACTCTGTTGAAAAGTACGCCGAAAGGCTGCTAAATCTGTATTCAGGACTGGGCGTGAAAAATATAATGGGTTTGCCTTCCATGTCACAAAAGAAGATGCCTGCGCTGCCTGTTGTCTGAGTACTTAAGCTGCTTGATGTTCTGTTGATATTCTTAACGAAGCCAAATCAATACCGGGACGAACCGAATAAACGTTATGTTTTTTCTGCAGGTAGCCAGATTGCTGCGTACCCGCCAGAAGATATCGGTTCATTTTTGGGACAAAAGCAACCGGGTATTTTCTGGGGTACCTTGTTGAATCTGATATCATTCTCACTTTGTAAAACAAATATCGCTGCAATGTCATGATTGCATTTTAGTGCCAAAATCCTGTCAAACGTTTTTACACTTTTTCATAATTATTACAGTATTTTTACTTTAATTTTATTGGAAAAAAAAAGCAGAATGCTAGACTGAAAATGGCGTTTATTTTCCCTCAAATAGATGCGCCAACGTCAAAAAAAATCATAACTGCGTTCATAGCGGGGTTAAGATTAATTATAAGGGGAGAAATATACGGAGCACCAAAAGCGACATAATATATTCAGGGAGACTCTACAGTGGAAAAGAAAAGCAGGAAAAATGCCGGATACAAAGAAACGTCACCAACAATAAATCCAGAAAAAGAGCATCAGCAGGCGCACTATTCAAATTTGAATAGACGAGAGTTCATGTCAGGCGTTGGCCGGGTAACTGGCGCTGCTTTGACGGCAGGGGTCGTGGGTAGTTCAACACTCATAACTTCACATTCAAATGCGACCGAGACCTCACCGGAATTGGCGCAACCCACTAAAAATGAAAAGTCGTTTGTCGATGGGGAGAAACGCCGCAAAGTTTCATTTAAAATAAGAAAGAATGCGGCGCTGGATGAAAGAAACCGTGGAGTTATCGATCACGAAACCAATGGTGACGAAGACGAGTATCCGAACCGAATCGGCAATTTCTCTAAAACACTGCCGCATGATTCCGTAACCGGAGAAGTTGACCCGGATGCTTACAACGCTTTACTGCACGCATTGAATTCCGCGAAGTTTGACGATTTCGAGAATATTCCTGCGGGTGGCCGGGGTAGTCTGATTAATCCCATGGGTGGTTTTGCTTACAACCTGGAAGGACCGGATAACGCCGCGATTAAAATTAATCCGCCGCCCACGCTGGCAAGCCCGGAATTCGCAGCCCAGCTCGCAGAACTCTACTGGATGGCTTGCCTTCGTGACGTTCCTTTTTCGGAATTTTCTTCTCACCCGTTAGCACTGGCGGCTCAAACTGATTTATCTAAGTTTTCAGGTTACACCGGTCCTTCAGACCAAGGTGTTATCGGTCCGCAAGATTTATTTCGTACGAGTTATCGTGGTGTGCGGACAGGACCGATGGTTTCGCAGTTCTTGTACCTGCCATTTAGCTTTGATGGTATCGCGATTGATCCAATGATTGATGCGCCCGCCCAAGAAGACTTCGTGACCGATTTTGCAACCTGGGTTGACGTGCAGAATGGCAATGGACCGAGAGGTATACCTACCGACGGAACCAAAGTTTACCCGCGTACAGTACGTGATCTCGGCAAAGTTGCAGGAAGCGACACGATAAATTCAGTATACTTCAGGGCGATGCAGATTTTTGGCTTTCTAGGACCAACCGATGCAGCCAATCCTTACAAAAACGCCGCGCGTCAAATTCCATTTGCAACCTTTGGTCTAGGGCATCTGGTTGAACTTATTGGCAAAGTTCACAAAGGAGAACGTCACGCATGGTGGCAGAAGTGGAATGTTCACCGTTTTCTGCGACCGGAGGCTGCGGGTGGACGTGTGCACAGGATCAAGACTGATGGCGCGGATTACCCTGTCCACGATGATCTGATCATGCGTTCAAGTGTTTTGGATCATATTCATGATAAGTTTGGCAGTTACCTGTTGCCACAAATGTTCCGCAACGGCGCACCGTCACATCCTTCGTTCGTTGCCGGACATGCTATCTCAGCTGGCGCTTGTGTGACATTGATGAAAGCCTGGTACGACGAAAACGCAGAGTGGCCGTTTGATCCTGTTGAGGCGACACCTGATGGTCAGGTTTTAATCCCCTATGTTAGTGAAACCCTAACGGTGGGTGGTGAACTCAATAAACTCGCGCATAATCTATCATTCGGCCGCGACATGTCTGGCGTACACTGGCGCGCTGATAATATTGAAGGTATACGTCAAGGAGAAGAACTTGCTATCCGTATTCTCAGGGAAGAAAAAGTAACCTATGCGGAAAATTTCGACGGATTCACCTTGACCAAGTTCGATGGAGAAACCATAATAATTTAGCCGCATTGTTATATCCTAAACACGGGACGGAAGAAAACAATAGACATTTCTTTGGTTGAATCCGGCCCCGTATTAATCCCGAAGAATTTGAAAAATGCGGTTGTCTATCAGTCTGCTACAGTCAATAGCACTTAATAATTTTTACGGTAAAACAGCATAGACGCAGTTTGAATGATCAGACCAAGACACTTTGCAAAAGTGCATAAGGGATATCTATGCTGGCCCGCATTGATGATGGCTATTCAATTTTACTGTCCAGCCCATGCTCAGCAATTTCTGCGGCCCGGAGTAAGGCTTTCGCTTTGTTTTGTGTTTCAATCCACTCGTTTTTTGGAATAGAGTCGGCGACGATTCCCGCACCTGCCTGCACGTGTAGTTTGCCATCTTTAATGACGCCCGTCCGAATGGCAATGGCAAGATCCATATCGCCATTAAATCCGAGATAGCCGACCGCACCTGCATAGATACCCCGTCTGGATAATTCCAGTTCATCGATAATTTCCATAGCTCGCACTTTGGGCGCACCACTCACCGTGCCTGCCGGAAAAGTTGCGCGCAAAACATCAATTGCAGTGAGATTGG
The DNA here is from genome assembly GCA_021604405.1 of Nitrosomonas sp. Lineage (GTDB taxonomy): Bacteria > Pseudomonadota > Gammaproteobacteria > Burkholderiales > Nitrosomonadaceae > Nitrosomonas. The sequence continues at coordinate 77,953 of BQJA01000001.1, forward strand.
GTTTGAGCTTTCCATCCACATTTGAAACAATGTGCATGACATGTGAGTAATTTTCAATTTGCATATTCTCAGTAACCTTAACGGTACCTGTTTGTGCAACGCGTCCGATATCATTGCGTCCCAGATCCATCAGCATAACGTGTTCTGCGCGCTCCTTGGGGTCCGCCAACAGATCTTTTGCCAATTCGGCATCTTCCTGCATAGTTTTGCCACGCGGTCGGGTACCGGCAATTGGACGGACAGTGACTGTGTCACCTTCAAGGCGCACCAAAATTTCCGGCGAAGCACCCACCACATGAAAGTCGCCAAAATGATAGTAAAACATGTAGGGCGATGGATTGAGGCTGCGCAATGCACGGTACAGCGCCAGTGGCGAGGCGTGATATGGTTTGCTGGTACGTTGTGACAATACGACTTGCATGATGTCGCCATCGTAGATATAGCGTTTGGCGCGCTCTACCGCCGCCATAAACGCATCTTCAGTGAATTCCGAAACGGCTTTTTCTTTCTTGGCTGCTTCTTCCAGCGGAATATCAACCGGTTGGCGCAATAGCAAAAGCAGTTCTTTCAGGCGCTTGCGGCCAGACTGGAAGGCGTTTTTGTTTTCCGGATCAACATAGATAATGAAAAAAAGCTTGCCGGAAAGATTGTCAACCACAACCAGCTCTTCTGATTGAAGCAGTAAGATATCCGGGGTATTAAGGGTATCGGGTTGCACATGACCGGCAAGTTTGTGTTCTATATAACGGACGGTGTCGTAAGAGAAATATCCGACCAGGCCGCCGCAGAAGCGGGGCAGGCCTGGATAAGGTGCAGCGTTGAATTTTGCCAGATAGGACTCAATGTAAGCCAGCGTGTCATCCACTTCAAATTCTTGTGTGTTGCCATTTGCTTCGATGCGAATTTGATTGCCGCGGACTTCAAGCCGTGTTGATGCGGGAAGACCGATGAAGGAATATCGTCCAAAGCGCTCCCCGCCCTGTACGGACTCCAGCAAATAAGAGTAGGGCTGATTGGCAAGCTTGAGGTAGACAGATAAGGGTGTATCAAGATCGGCAAATGTTTCGAGCACAACAGGAATGCGATTGTAACCTTGCGCTGCGAATTGCTTGAATTCTTCTTCGGTCATGCGGTCACACCATAAGAAAATCTGTGGTCAACTGAGAATGTTTGATGCACCGATTATCGAAGTTCATGGAAATTGCTTGATTAGTTTTGTTGCTTCAAGAATGGTCTCTACGATGGCATCGCAATCAAGTTCACGCACGTCGTTGCCTTCATTGTATCCATAAGGTACGCAGAATACATGGCAGCCAGCCGCCCGCGCTGCCGTGGTGTCATTCAATGAATCGCCAATCAACAGCATTTCATGGGGCGGCACGCCAAAAAACTGACTGATATGTAATAACGGCATTGGATCAGGTTTCCGTTTTGGCAGGGTGTCGCCCGATACAACGATCTCAAAGTAGTCCATAAGATTCGTGGCACGTAACAACGGCAAGGTAAATACTTCGGTTTTATTAGTAATGCAGGCTAATTGAAATCCCGCTTTGTGCAGGGCTTTTACTCCATCCATAACGCCCGGATAAGGACGCGTATTAACACAAAGATTTTCCGCATAGTGGCGCCTGTATATCGGTATTGCGCGGGCAAGCAGCACGGGTTCCGGCTCACCGTCCATTTCGCCAGTTAATGAACGTTTTATCAATCTTTGAATGCCTTTGCCGATAAAAGACTGGATGGTTGCGGTTGATAATTCCGGCTTACCCAGCTCGCGCAACATTTTATTGGCTGCAAGCGCAAGATCGCTGGCTGTGTCCAGTAACGTCCCATCCAGATCAATCATTACCGCTTTCACCGGCAGCGGAAATTCAATTGCACCGGTTGTCGCGCTGGTGCGTTCGTAATTTTTATTGTCCATATGAAATACAATTAAACTTTGTTAAGCTCAGCACGTAAGGCAGAGATGACAGAATCGTAACGGTGGGGGTCGCTGTCTTTTCCGGCATTGTATATAGCGGAGCCAGCGACAAAAGTATCGGCCCCGGCGCGCGCAATCTCAGCAATATTGTCAACTTTTACGCCACCATCAATTTCCAGCATGATATCCTTGCCGCTTGCATTGATTCGTTTACGGACAGCGGTTAATTTTGTCAGCGCTTCGGGAATGAATTTTTGTCCGCCAAAACCGGGGTTGACTGACATAATCAGCACCAGGTCAAGCTTATCCAGAACATGGTCAAGGTAATGCAGGGGGGTTCCCGGATTAAACACCATACCGGCTTTGCAGCCCTCATCTTTAATCAATCCGATGGTGCGGTCAATGTGCCTGGACGCTTCCGGATGAAAAGAAATAATATTGGCGCCGGCCTTTGCAAAATCTGGAATAATCCGATCTACCGGTTCAACCATCAGATGGACGTCAATCACTGCGTCGGTTAATGGACGGATAGCTTCGCATATAAGTGGACCGATAGTCAGATTGGGAACATAATGGTTATCCATGACATCAAAATGAATAATATCTGCGCCTGCGTCAATGACATTGGTGATTTCTTCGCCTAATTTGGCAAAATTTGCGGAAAGTATGCTTGGTGCAATGCGGTACATGATATCCTCGCTAAAATTCAAACGGAGTATTTTAACTGTAAAAAGACCTTACGCGTTAAAAAACCTTTAACTTTGTTTGCCGGAAATAGATTTTTATCGTTATGATTTACGTATTTTGTTTGATTCAACCTGAAAAATCGTGTGCAATTCGTTATGACTGAACCAAAAAAATATGAATTTGATATAACCATACGCACGGCTTACCTGCCTGAGCAATCGGATATGGAAGCTGATCGTTATGTGTTCGCATACACTATTAAAATTGCGAATATCGGTACCATTGCGGCACAGTTAATCAGCCGGCATTGGATTATTGCCAATGAAGAGGGGAATGAGCAGGAGGTGCGTGGTTTGGGTGTGGTTGGTGAGCAGCCAATGTTAAAGCCGGGTGACAGCTTTGAATATACGAGTGGGACGGCTATTTCATCATCTGTTGGAACGATGAAGGGTAGCTATCAAATGGCCGCCGAAGATGGTCACCATTTTGATGTTCCGATTCCTGAGTTTATTCTCAGTGTGCCGAGAGTATTACATTAACTCAGGTGACTTTCAGCCCGGTTTTATCTATTCTTGTTTTAGTCGATGACCAGCAAGGTAAAATCCGGCGTACTTTATCTTATTCCGACCCCTTTGGGAGAAGGTGACTTTGGCTGGACGATGCCTGCCGCTGTTCGCCAGTGTATCGGCAGCCTTAGCAATTATATTGTTGAGCGCCCTAAAACGGCGCGTCATTTTCTCAAACAAGCCGGATGCAAATTGCCGCTGCAAGAAATTCAAATGCAAGTATTGGACAAGCACACCCGGCCTGATGAATTACCTGCGCTGCTTGCGCCATTGTTGTCAGGACATGACGTCGGCCTGCTGTCTGAAGCAGGTTGTCCGGCAGTGGCTGATCCCGGTGCAGACCTGGTAAGGTTGGCGCATCTGAACAATGTCAGGGTAATTCCGCTGGTCGGACCCTCTGCTATTCTTTTGGCGTTAATGGCATCCGGTTTAAATGGTCAGTGTTTTAAATTTCATGGCTATCTGCCGATAGAAAAAAACGCGCGTGTCAGCAAAATAACGGCACTGGAAAAGCAATCCGTTCAATATGACCAAACACAGATATTTATCGAAACACCTTATAGAAATCAAGGCCTGCTGGTGTTGCTAACGCAAACCTGTCGCAGAGATACTGATTTATGTATCGCCAGTGACCTTACGCTTGCCACTGAATATATTGCAACCAGAACGGTTAAAGCGTGGCAGCATAATTTGCCCGATATCAATAAGAAACCCGCCATGTTTTTGATGCATGGGTAAAGCAACACATCATTTTTGTCTTTGTGAGAAAAGTGTTTGGTGCCTGTTAAAGCTGGCCGGTCAATTGAATGTTATACGTTCTTTTTTTGTATAAATTCAATTTTGTAGCCATCAGGATCTTCAACAAAGGCAATCACAGTGGTGCCGTGTTTCATGGGGCCTGCCTCACGTGTTACGTTTCCACCCAGTTTTTTGGCTTCATCGCATGCCCGGTAGGCATCTTCCACCTCGATCGCAATGTGGCCAAACCCTTCGCCAAGATCGTAGTGAGCTGTATCCCAATTGTGGGTTAATTCCAGCACCGTGCCTTCCGCTTCATCCTGATATCCGACAAACGCAAGCGTAAACCTGCCGTCAGGATAATCTTTGCGGCGAAGCAGTTTCATTCCAAGGACGGCGGTGTAAAAATTGAGCGATTTTTCCAAGTTGCCAACCCGGAGCATTGTGTGCAAGATACGCATTTATACTTTCACCATTTCAAAATCTTCTTTACGTGCGCCACATTCAGGGCAGGTCCAATTCACGGGAACATCTTCCCAGCGTGTTCCCGGGGGGATGCCTTCTTCCGGAGATCCTAGGGCTTCATCATATATATAGCCACAAATTAGACACATATAACGGTTGTAATCACGATTCTCTTCGGTAGGCATGATAGATCGAAGCTTCCTTTTAAGTTAAAATGACATTTTACGGTATTTTTGCATGATACAGCCACCCCCAATTGTATTATCGTTCGCTGCCAATGACCCGAGTGGTGGCGCTGGCCTCAGTGCGGATATCCTTACACTTGCGAGTTTGGGGTGTCATCCGTTATCGGCGATTACCGCTGTGACAGTGCAAGATACAGTGGGTATTGATGATATTATGGCCCTTGATCCAGAATTTGTTGCCGACCAGGCGCGGGCTGTGCTGGAAGATATGCCAGTTCATGCTTTTAAAACAGGTCTGCTGGGCAGTGTTGAAATTATTGCGGTTATTGCTGAAATAATATCAGATTACCCGGATATTCCTTTCGTCATGGATCCGGTGCTTGCATCAGGTCGTGGTGATGAAATCGCCAACGAGGAAATGGTACAGGCAATGAGTGAACTGTTACTTCCTCAGGCCACCATTATTACGCCTAACAGTCTTGAAGCTAGAAAGATTGCGCAATCGCAGTATGAAGACGATGACGAACAGGAACTGGATTTGCATCAATGCGCAGACAGGCTGTTACAGTTTGGCTGTGAATATGTTTTGATCACCGGTGCGCATGAGAATACGTCACAAGTAGTCAATACCCTATATGGTGCGGATGGTGTATTGCGTTCAGATAAGTGGCAGCGCTTGGCAGGTTCTTACCATGGATCGGGATGCACATTGGCAGCCGCCATTGCAGCATCGCTGGCAAACGGCCTGCCGGTTTATGACAGCGTTTATGAAGCGCAGCAATATACTTGGCAGACACTCAAAGCCGGGTTCCGTCCGGGCATGGGCCAATATTTGCCAGACAGGCTGTTTTGGGTGGATGGAGATGATGAGGCAGAGGCAGACTAGACTTGAATTGTCGTACACGATGTCATCAATAATTGGCGGATTATACGCGATAACTCCGGATTGTGCCGATACTGAGAATTTGTTAGTAATGACAAAAAAAGCACTGACGGGTGGCGCGAAAATGATTCAGTATCGCAACAAAATCGCTGATGCAACGTTGCGGCGAAAACAAGCCGGGGAATTAGCGCTCCTTTGCCGGGAATATGATGTGCCATTTATTATCAACGATCATCTTGACCTGATGCTGGAAGTTGACGCGGACGGCCTGCACCTGGGTCGGAACGATATTTCTGTTAGGGACGCCCGCATGACGTTGGGAAATAATAAAATAATTGGTGCTTCTTGTTACAATCAGATTAATCTGGCTGCGCGCGCTGAAGATCAAAGTGCTGATTATGTTGCCTTTGGCGCTTTTTTCGCATCAATCACAAAACCAGATGCCGTGGTGGCGCCCCTAGAGATATTAGCTTTGGCAAAACAAAAATTGCGTACACCAGTTGTCGCGATTGGTGGCATTACACGACAAAATGCCGCGGTGTTGATTGCGCAGGGTGGTGATGCAATTGCGGTTAGCAGTGCCTTATTTGGGACACGGGATATACAGATAACGGCTAAATCATTTTCGCTGTTGTTTTCTTAGGCGCCTGCTCGATCAAAATAAATATACAGTTCTTGCTGTGTTTAATCTTCATCCCGATGCAGGTAAAATAAATAAGTAACGACTCAGCCCTGTGGCGCACACTTTCTGATCGCTCCTGAATTCCGTCTGTTCAATGTAAAAAGCTGACATAAGTAAAAAATCATTATGTAACGCTAAAATGACGGGCCGCAGAGGTCAGCCGAAAAAATACAAAAATTTTTAATAAATTCAAGAGTTAAAAAATGACTTCACGAAATCAACAATTATTTGAACTTTCCCAGAAATATATACCTGGTGGTGTTAATTCTCCCGTCCGTGCATTCAAATCTGTCGGTGGCACGCCAGTTTTTTTTCAACGAGGTCAGGGTGCTTATGTATGGGATGTGGAAGAAAAAGCCTATATTGATTACGTCGGATCATGGGGGCCGTTAATACTTGGCCACGCACATCCTGAAGTTATAACGGCAGTACAATCAGTAGCACAAAAGGGATTGACTTTTGGTGCACCAACCGAGGCGGAACTGGAAATAGCCGAGCTTATTTGTCAGTTAGTTTCTTCAATTGAACAGGTCAGACTGGTTAGTTCCGGGACCGAAGCTGGAATGAGTGCCATTCGCCTGGCGCGCGGTTATACCGGCAGGAGTCATATTATTAAGTTCGAAGGTTGCTACCATGGCCATGATGATGCGTTGTTGGTAAAAGCGGGTTCTGGTGCATTGACTTTTGGCCATCCAAGTTCAGCGGGTGTGCCTGAGGAAACGGTTGGACATACCATTGTGCTGGATTATAACGACTTATCCGGCGTGGAAGCGACATTTAACCAGCTTGGCGACAAAATAGCCGCGGTTATTGTTGAACCTGTCGCGGGCAATATGAACCTGGTGGCGCCAAAAGACAATTTTTTGTCTGTTTTACGCGATTTATGTACCAAGCACGGGAGCATTCTGATATTTGATGAGGTGATGACAGGTTTTCGTGTTGGCCTGAATTGCGCGCAGGGCATGTACCATGTTGAACCGGATCTAACAACGCTGGGTAAGGTAATTGGTGGCGGTATGCCAATGGCCGCTTTCGGTGGCCGCCGCGATATTATGCAATGTCTGGCGCCTATAGGTGCGGTTTATCAGGCTGGCACACTTTCTGGGAACCCTGTCGCGGTCGCTGCAGGACTGGCTACATTAAAGCAAGTGCAGCAAGCGGATTTCTATAAAAATCTCGGCGAAAAAACCAGCCGTCTTACCGATGGTTTGGTAACAATCGCCAAGAAATATGGCGTCAGTTTTTGTGCGCAGTCAATAGGCGGGATGTTTGGATTATATTTTCGCAACACGGTTCCGACCAGCTTTGCCGGCGTGATGGAATGCGACAAGGATTTATTTAACCGTTTCTTTCATGCGATGTTAAATGAGGGTGTTTATTTTGCACCTTCGGCATTTGAAGCGGGATTTGTCTCTTCCGCTCATACTAACGTTGAAATTGACAAGACGCTGGCAGCTGCAGAGAAGATATTCGCTGCGTGGTGATGCTTCCTTGCAAGTAAAAAAAGCGGCTTCAATCGAGCCGCTTTTTATTGTTGCAATATGTGTAGCTGCAGGATTATTTTAAGCTGGTGATGAACTCAGCAACAGCGCGTTTTTCCCGTGCACTCATGCGGGAAACAACCAGTCGCATCACCTCATTATCGTTCTTGCGGTTTTTGTCGAATGCGCTTAATTGCGCATAGGTATAATCTGCATGCTGACCGGCAAGCCGCGGGTAATTTGGTGGAAGACCGTTACCATTCGGTGAATGGCAGCTGGCGCAGGCCGGCACTTCATTTTCCAGATTGCCGCCACGGTAAATAATTTCCCCCAATTCGAGCAAATCATCCCCTTTTTTATTGCTAATGCCGGTCTGTGGGGTCTGTTGGGCATAGTATGCTGCAATGTCTCTCATGTCTTCCGGGGAGAGCGCTGCAACCATCGGCGCCATGATAGGATTAGGCCGTTTAGCTGGTTCACCGTCATCACCTTCTTTAAACTCCATCAGTTGCTTGAAGGTATACGCTGCATGCTGGCCGGCCAGGACTGGATTGGTCGGAATGATGCTGTTGCCATCAGGGTTGTGGCAGCCAGCGCAGGTTCCTGCTGCAATTTCCTTGCCTTTTTCGGCGTCACCTTCGGCAGATGTTGTGCTCGAACCAGCCAGCGCAGGGGCCGATAGCGATAATGTCATGGCAAACACTATCGCCGAATTCTTGAATATTCTCATTGTTTCGCGTCCATTTTCTTAAAGGGCTTCCGGAAAATCCGGTTTTCTCTTTTGATTTAAGTGATGTATTCTAACAAGGCAGAAAATAGTTCACAACAGAAACTACCTGCAAATTAATAATTTTCAGTACGACAATAACGGTTTAACGGTTTTGCCAGTTTTAATCTCAGGAACATATTATCATCGATAATCGGGCGCGCAAAAATAAATGACCCTGCCCAGATGCCGGTATCGTTTGAATGTAAGCGTCTACATTCTGAATATTCTAGTGAATCACGGCACAGTCTCGAACGCTGGCGGCAAAAGTTATGACCGGCAAAAAACATTCGCGTATTATCCTGTTGTTCAATAAACTGCACACATATGTGACGGCATGCCGATGGGTGATCATTACTAAAAAGGTTGTGTCGCGTTCATCTAAATATTCAAAGCAATTAATAAGGTTTAGAATATATAGTCTTGCAACCGGTTAACAGCTCAATACTCAACGCTCGCTGGGCCATTGATTAGTCAACGTACGACAATTAATTGCGCCGAGAAAAATGCCAGATTAGTCTGAAATTATTATGAAAATACATATAAAAACTCCTCAAGAGATTGAAAAAATGCGCGTGGCGGGCAGACTTGCCTCAGAGGTGCTCGACTATATAACGCCTTTCGTTAAGCCGGGCGTAACAACCGAGGAACTTGACCAGCTTTGCCACGATTACATGGTCAACGAACAGAACACGATTCCTGCACCGCTCAACTATGCGCCAAAGGGCCATAAACCCTATCCAAAGTCGATATGTACTTCAGTCAATAAACAAGTTTGTCATGGTATTCCGGGTAAAAAAAGACTAAAAGACGGAGATATTGTCAATATTGATGTGACAGTCATTAGTAATGGCTATCATGGCGATACCAGCCGCATGTTTTTTGCCGGCAAGCCTTCCATTCAGGCGAAACGTCTGTGTGAGTTAACCTTTGAAGCGATGTGGCGGGGTATTGACGAAATTAAGCCTGGCGGCTATCTCGGTGATATTGGCCATACCATTCAAAAATTGGCTGAAAATGCCGGTTTCAGTATTGTTAGGGAATTTTGTGGCCATGGGATAGGCGTGCAATTTCATGAAGATCCACAAGTGTTGCATTACGGAAAACGAGGAACGGGGGTAAAACTTGAACCCGGCATGATCTTTACGGTCGAGCCGATGATTAATGCCGGTAAGGCAGCAATACGTCATCTACCGGATGGGTGGACGGTTACCACCAAAGATAATAGCTTATCCGCGCAATGGGAACACACGATTCTGGTTACGGAACATGGCCATGAAGTGCTAACACTTTCTGCTGGCGCGCCAGCAAAACCGGTGTACCGTTTCTAATCGATTTACGGTTTCTTGATATTTAATTTTACAGTCAAATAAAGGATAAGAATAATAATGCGCAATGGCAATAGGAAACCAGATCAAGTTCGGCCGGTAGCAATGACGCGTCATTACATTAAGCATGCCGATGGGTCGGTATTGATCGCATATGGTGATACGCAAGTCATATGCACAGCCAGTATCAAAGAGCAGGTTCCTCCTTTTCTCAGGGATAAAGGACAAGGCTGGCTGACTGCGGAATATGGTATGTTGCCATGTTCGACGAATGAGCGCATGCAGCGTGAAGCTGCCAGGGGAAAACAGTCTGGCCGAACCATGGAAATTCAGCGCCTGATCGGCCGTGCATTACGCGCCGTCGTAGACTTAAAGAAACTGGGTGAACGTACCATTCAGATTGATTGCGATGTTATTCAGGCGGATGGTGGTACCCGCACAGCCAGTATAACCGGCGCATTTGTCGCGCTGCATGATGCGGTGCAAAAATTACTGAACCAACAATTAATTGGAACCACGCCGATACGTGATCATGTGGCTGCCATCTCGGCAGGTGTGTATCAGGGTGTACCGATACTTGATCTGGATTATCAGGAAGATTCGTCATGCGGTACGGATATGAACGTTGTCATGACAGGCGAAATGGGCCTGGTGGAAGTGCAAGGAACAGCCGAAGGACAACCATTCAGTCGGCAGGAGTTGGACGCGATGCTGGACATGTCGCAACGAGGAATACAGGCGCTTGTTGCGCTGCAGAAAGAAACGCTAATGAGCACATGATACAAACACCATTAACCAAACTTGTCATTGCCAGTAATAATAAAGGAAAATTGCACGAAATCAGATCGTTGCTCGATCCGCTTAGGATTGAAGTTTTTACTCAATCCGAATTTAAAATTCCTGAGGTCGATGAACCTTTCCATACCTTTGTAGAAAATGCACTGACGAAAGCACGCAACGCGAGTAAGCATGCTGGACTGCCTGCACTGGCAGATGATTCCGGTATTTGTGTTAATGCACTTAATGGTGAGCCAGGCGTTAAATCGGCACGCTTTGCCGGCGAACCTAAATCGGACCAGCGCAATAATCAGAAATTAGTGGAAGCACTTAAAAATCAAGCCGACAGAAGCGCATACTATTATTGTATTATTGTGCTGCTAAGACACGCAGACGATCCCCAGCCGATCATCGTCGATGGCACCTGGCAAGGTGAAATAATTTTGGAACCAAAAGGGCAAGGCGGATTTGGTTATGATCCGTATTTTTATCTGCCTGAGCTAGGCAAAACAGCAGCAGAACTCCCCGCAGAACAAAAAAACCGCATCAGTCATCGTGGCAAAGCTTTGGCCGAACTGGCTGCGTATATACAGGGCCGCAAGTCATAACAAAATGCATCCAATTGGTCCGGTTAAGTTGAAATAAGCCGGAACGGGAACCATTTGATTTCAAGTGAAACTCATTATCTTATTGTCCTGACTTTAGAATTTCTGGATTGCCACTGACTGAGTATTGTATGAATCGACCCAATACCGATACAAATGTTGGGTTGGCACATTAAAGCAGACGTGTATACGTTTTTTGCGAAGATGCAATGTATGAAGAAACGTTATTGCATTTTTATTTTTTTATTCAATATGATTTGTATGCGCTTGTTCGTGCTGGGCTATTTCTTGAATCTACTTTATGGGATAATGCCCGGATTGACATAGGCTTATCACGATGGAAACTTTATACGATAAACTCTGGCATCAACATGTTGTCCATGCTGATGCCAATGAACCTGAAAGTATGGCGTTAATTTATATTGACCGCCATTTGGTGCACGAAGTGACCAGCCCGCAGGCATTTGAGAGTCTGAAAATGGCGGGGCGCAAACCCTGGCGCGTCCGTTCGATTCTTGCAGTCGCTGACCATAACGTCCCGACGACCGACCGTAAAAATGGGATTAGTGATCCAATTTCGCGGTTGCAAGTGGATACGCTCGATCAAAATTGCGAAGAACTTGGTATTACTGAATTTAAAATGGATGATCTGCGCCAGGGAATTGTTCATGTTATCGGCCCTGAGCAGGGTGCGACCTTGCCGGGTATGACCGTTGTTTGTGGTGATTCACATACCAGTACGCACGGAGCGTTTGGCTGTCTGGCGTTTGGTATCGGGACTTCAGAGGTCGAGCATGTGCTGGCAACGCAATGTCTGCTGATGAAAAAGGCAAAGTCGATGCAGGTATTGGTCGAGGGTGAGCTTGGTTACGGTGTCACTGCCAAGGATATTGCGCTGGCTATCATTGGTCAAATCGGTACTGCGGGTGGAACAGGTTATGCAATTGAATTTGCAGGCAGTGCGATTCGTTCGCTGTCTATGGAAGGACGCATGACGCTTTGCAATATGGCGATCGAAGCAGGTGCGCGCGCTGGCATGGTCGCGGTAGACGATACCACAATTGAATATATTAAAGGCCGGCCTTTTGCGCCGCAAGGTGAGCGATGGGAAAAAGCCGTAGAAAACTGGCGTACGCTGAAAAGCGATCCAGATGCCGCATTTGATCGTGTTGTCAAATTCGATGCGCCGCATATTAAGCCGCATGTGACATGGGGTACTTCGCCGGAAATGGTCACGACAATCGATGGCGCTGTGCCGGACCCATTGAAAATAACAGATGAAGTGAGCCGCCACGATATCGAACACGCGCTGGCGTATATGGGATTGTCGCCGAACACGCCGATGGAACAGATTTTTATCGATAAAGTTTTTATTGGTTCTTGCACCAACTCGCGTATTGAAGATTTGCGTGCTGCAGCAGATGTTGTGAAAGGAAAGCGGCTTGCTTCAACGATTAAGCTCGCTATCGTGGTGCCAGGCTCTGGTTTGGTGAAATCCCAGGCGGAGCGGGAAGGCATTGATAAGATTTTCACAGAAGCCGGCTTTGAATGGCGCGAGCCGGGATGTTCAATGTGCCTGGCGATGAACGATGATCGTTTAGGCCCCGGAGAGCGTTGTGCTTCGACCTCCAATCGTAATTTTGAAGGAAGGCAGGGACCGGGCGGACGAACACACTTAGTCAGTCCGATAATGGCTGCTGCTGCAGCCGTGGCAGGTCACTTTGTGGATGTGAGGACACTGGGTTAATTCATTCACGATCTGTTTATTTTTTAAGGAGCAACTTATGAGAATGTTTTCTGTGTTTATGATGCTGATGGCGGTTATTTATTTATCAGCCTGTAATACGATGGCCGGCGTTGGTAAAGATATCCAAAGAGGCGGAGAAGCACTTGAAAATGCAGCGGACTAGTAACGTTAATGGAAAAATTTAATACTTTTACCGGGGTTGTGGCACCGTTGGATCGTGCTAACGTGGATACGGACGCAATTATCCCTAAACAATTTCTGAAATCGATAAAACGTTCCGGATTTGGACAAAATTTGTTTGACGAATGGCGTTATCTGGACCACGGTGAACCGGGCATGGATGTCTCGCAAAGAAAACTTAATCCTGATTTTGTGCTCAATCAGCCGCGCTATCAGGGTGCACAGATTTTATTGGCGCGAGATAATTTTGGTTGCGGCTCAAGTCGTGAGCATGCGCCCTGGTCACTTCAGGATTATGGTTTCAAGGTAGTCATTGCGCCAAGTTTCGCCGATATTTTTTTCAATAATTGTTTCAAGATTGGACTGCTGCCAATTGTACTTAAATCACAAATTGTGGATGCGTTGTTTACAGAGGTAAAAGCGGCTAGCGGCTACCGCCTGACGGTGGATTTGGATGCGCAAACGGTTACAACGCCGGATGACCAGCAATTTCACTTTGATACCGACAAGTTCCGGAAACACTGTCTGTTAAATGGTCTGGACGATATTGGCATGACATTGCAGCATGCCGAAAAAATAAAACAATTTGAACAAAAGCGACGTGCCGAACAGCCTTGGTTGTTTACTTAGCAAGTACCTTATTATTTTAGAAAATTTATATGAAAATTGCAGTTTTGGCGGGTGATGGAATTGGGCCGGAGATTATCGCTCAAGCTGTTCGTGTGCTAACCGAACTGCAGCGCGAAGGACTGAAAGTTGAGCTGGAATACGGTTTGTTGGGTGGTTGTGCAGTGGATAAAACTGGCGCGCCTTTTCCGGAAGATACGCAAAACCTGGTTGCCGAAGCGGATGCGGTTTTGTTGGGTGCGGTCGGCGGGCCGCAATATGATGCGCTGCCACGTGCACAGCGTCCCGAGCAAGGGTTGCTTGGTATTCGTAAATCACTGAACCTGTTTGCAAATTTACGCCCGGCGGTACTTTATCCAGAATTGGCGAATGCCTCGACACTCAAGCCGGAAGTTGTTGCCGGGTTGGATATTATGATTGTGCGTGAATTGACGGGCGATATTTATTTTGGCGAGCCAAGAGGAATAGAACAGCGCGACAATCAGCGTGTCGGTTTTAATACCATGATTTATAGCGAGGCTGAGATACGGCGAATCGCGCATGTTGCATTTCAAATCGCTGAAAAAAGAAATCGTCAACTGTGTTCGGTCGATAAAATGAACGTGCTGGAATGCACGCAACTCTGGCGTGATGTGGTGTCTGAAACGGCAAAAGATTACCCTGATGTAACGCTTTCTCATATGCTGGTTGATAATGCCGCGATGCAATTGGTTCGTGATCCTAAACAGTTTGATGTCGTGGTCACTGGCAATATCTTTGGTGATATTTTATCTGATGAAGCATCGATGCTTACAGGTTCGATCGGTATGCTGCCATCCGCGTCGCTGGATGAAAACAAAAAAGGCATGTACGAGCCGATACATGGCTCTGCGCCGGATATCGCCGGTACGAACATGGCTAACCCATTGGCAACCATCTTATCACTCGCAATGATGCTGCGGTATACTTTTAATTATGAAGAGGCTGCGCAACGAATTGAAAGTGCAGTAAAAAAAGTGCTGACACAGGATTACCGTACAGCAGATATTTATGAGCCGGGGATGAAACAAATCGGTACCGTTGAAATGGGCGATGCAGTTTTGAAGAATTTATAGACGAGAGATGGATTAAATGAAACGAGTTGGATTTATTGGCTGGCGTGGCATGGTTGGTTCGGTTCTTATGCAGCGTATGCGTGAGGAGGATGATTTTTCACAAATAGAGCCGGTATTTTTTACAACGTCCCAGAAGGGCGGAAGCGGTCCTGATATTGGCAAAGAAATCCCGCCGCTGCAGGATGCATACGATATAGCCAAGCTTAAAACACAGGATATTATCATTTCTTGTCAAGGCGGCGATTATACCAACGAAATTTTCTCTAAATTGCGTGATTCTGGCTGGCAAGGCTATTGGGTCGACGCAGCTTCCAAGCTTCGCATGGAGAAGGATGCGGTGATAATCCTGGACCCTGTCAATATGCCCGTGATCAAACAGGCAATGCATAAGGGCATTAAAAATTATATTGGCGGCAATTGCACAGTCAGTTTAATGCTAATGGCAATTGGCGGCTTGTTTGAAAAAAATATGGTGGAATGGACGAATGCCATGACGTATCAGGCGGCGTCCGGCGCAGGGGCACAAAATATGCGCGAGCTTCTGCAACAAATGGGGGAAGCGCACCGGGTTGCAAAGGATTTGCTGGATAATCCGGCGTCCAGCATATTGGATATCGATCGTGAAGTGGCGGGTACGCTGCGCGATGGAAACTTTCCCGTCAATAATTTTGGTGTGCCGTTGGCCGGGAGTCTGATACCTTGGATAGACAAGGACGCCGGTAACGGCCAAAGCCGCGAGGAATGGAAGGGGCAGGCTGAAGCCAATAAAATCATGGGGGCTGGTGATTATCCCATCCCGATTGATGGAATTTGTGTTCGTATTGGTGCAATGCGTTGTCATAGCCAGGCTTTGACCATCAAGTTGAAGCAGGATGTGCCTTTGGATGAAATTGAAGAAATTATCGCGGACTCAAATGATTGGGTACAGGTTGTGCCGAATGAACGGGAAACAACAACCAAAAAATTAACCCCGGCTGCTGTTACCGGTGAACTGTCAATTCCGATTGGCCGCATTCGAAAACTTAATATGGGTGGAGAATACCTTTCTGCGTTTACTGTTGGTGATCAATTACTTTGGGGCGCAGCCGAACCACTGCGAAGAATGCTGCGGATTTTGGTGGAACATTAATTGTTTGTCCATAGTGCGCGCAATAGAAATTCATGCATAGCCTATGCATATTTTCAGTAAACTGCGCGATTTTCTTTTAATGTAAGTTTAAATGTTGTTAATTTAGACAGTACGTGTGGTCATTGCTGCCTTTCCATGTGTTGACTGGAAATGGCTGACAGGTTAATAATTGAATACCCTGATATCAATAGGTTAGATAAATGATGTAAAGTTTTGCAGCGAATAAGCCGTTAATTCAACGCATAATCTTAGCTTAAACGAACAAGTTTGAATGCTAGCATTTTTTATCTTGCCAAGAATTAGAGAGGGTACCTCTGTGTATAAGTCTTCATTTAGAGCATGTTTGCTTGTATTGCTATTAATGTCGCCGTGGGCTGTTTTAGCAGCCGGACTCGGGAAATTGACGATTAATTCTGCCTTAGGGCAACCACTTCAAGCAGAAATCGATCTTGTTGCGGTTAATAATGAAGAAATTTCATCTCTAGCGGCACAACTAGGGTCGCATGAGGCATTTCAGCAGGCTGATATCGACTATAAGCCCTTTTTTTCTGCCTTTGATATTTCCATTGAGCCACGGCCAAATGGCGATCCTTTCATTAAAATTACATCAGCTAACGCAATTAGCGAACCGTTCCTGAATATGTTGATTGAACTGAGCTGGGCATCAGGACGTTTAATGCGGGAATATACTGTTTTGTTAGATCCCGTAGAATCAGTTAGTCCTGAGCCGGTGGCGCCAGTCATTAATAATAATTCCGTTGCGATAGAGAACCGGTCAGACAAACCGGGTGCTTCTGTGCCCCCAACACAACAGACAGTGACGCCAAAAACAGCGGAAAAGGCTCCTGTTTCAGACAACCAGCGGAGCACCACTTATGGTCCAGTGGTACAGGGCGACACATTATCTGATATTGCCAGACAGATTTCACCTGCGGGTGTCAGCCTTAATCAGGTGCTTATTGCAATGTTCCGTGCAAACCGAAATGCGTTTATTGAAGACAATATAAATTTATTAAAGGTTGGCGAGGTCTTGCGTATACCGAATCAGGGTGCAATTGCTGCAATTCCTGAGGAAGAAGCAACTCAAGAAGTTAAAGTGCATGTGGCAGATTGGCGTGGTTATCGCAACAAACTTGTTGTGGCTGCGAATGAGTCATCTGAGCGCGAAGTTATTAAACAATCAGATATGGGTCAAATAACTGCGACCATGGCGGATGATGCGGCCGAAAACAAAGGGGAGCTTAAAGAATTTCTTAGACTGTCGAGCGGCGTACCGCTCGGTGATTCGTCAAGCTCCGGCGGTAGCGGGAACGAGATGCCGCAAGATAGATTGCGCATGATGGAGGAAGATGCCACCGCGCGGAATCTAGCACTGGAAGAAGCAAATGAGCGAATCGCTATATTAGAAAAAAATATCCAGGATCTGCAACGCCTCCTGGAATTGAAAAATCCAACGCTGGCAGAGGCGCAAGTGCAGGCTGAAAATTTATTATCACCTGAGCCAGCAGCCCCAGAGTTGATGGCTGACCAGGAATCAGAACGAATGCATGATTCGGAGTCGGCGCTTGAATCTGAATCCATTGCGGTCATGGCAGATTCATCTGAGTTCCTTTCAGATACCGCGATAAATGACCGTGTCGATCCAAACTTAATGGTGCAAACAGGGGCTGCCGAACCATTTTTTCCACCGGATGAATTAATCCCGGGTGAAGAAGTTTCACTGATGGATCAGCTGATGAAAAACATTACTTATATCGGCGGTGCTGCGGCATTCTTGTTGTTAGGCACCCTTGCCATTGTCAGAATACGTCGCAAGAAAGCAGAAGATGAGCTGGCTGCTGATGAAATGGGGATTGAAGCATCGATGGCTTTACGCGAACGTCTGGCTTCTGTAAAAGCGGCTGATTCATTAGCTTCGCATGATGGTTCAGCCGCCGACCGCTTTGATCCGGACAGTGCAATGGCGGATGATGCACTGGATGCCGAACAAGTTTATGAAGACCAGCATATTACAGAATTAAATGCTGCCGCTGATGAAAATACGGACAAAACATCCGCTGATATCGAAATGGATGCAGAATCTGACTGGCAGCAGGAAGCTGAAAATTCATCAATCCAGTCTGATGATGAGGCTAATATTGACTTGGGAGATTTGGCTGATACCAGCGAACAGGCTGCACAAGACGACCAATCTGATGATGTGGAATTTAATCTGGACTTAGATGAGCCGGTTTCTGACGAATCGGTTTCTGATAATGATTCAGAAGTGTCAGATCAAAAGGAGCCTGAATTAGATTTGAATATTGATGACGAGCCTGCGCTTAAGAAGTCGGGAATACCGGATCTGGCAAGCAATGGCAATGAAGCTGACAATATGTTAGATCTGGATAGTCCAGAAATTGATGATAACGTTGTCACCGGGGAGGCTGAAGAAAAATCTGAAACTGAAACAGCCGCTTATGAAACGGACAACGGCATGCCATTTGATTTGGATACCCCAGCCGGAGAGGCTTCGCCGGGGCCAGCCGATTTGGAACAATCGAAGTCTGATGAACAAAGCGAAGCGATGGATCTGGCAATTGATTTTCCAGATGTCTCTGAAAGTACAATGCAGGCTGAAACAGATGAAACCAATGAGGTTGTTCCTGATTCGGATTCATCAGCAAATCAGGATAAAACGACGGATCTGGAATTGGATCTGGATTTGGATTTGGATCCGAAGTTTGATGCACAAAGCGCTAATTCAAATTTATTGTCCAGCGATTCAAGTTTGTCAGATCTTAAATCAGAAATGGAAATTCCACCCCATGAGCCTGAGGAAATTACTGAAACGCTTGCTGGAGAGAAGGGTGCAGATTGGCACGAAGTTGAAACCAAAATTGATCTGGCAAGAGCCTATTTAGACATGGAAGATAAAGAAGGGGCTAGAGAAATTCTGGAGGAAGTTATCAATGAAGGTGATGAACAGCAAAAAGACAATGCAAAAACTATGTTGGCAGCGTTGTAGTTATTCCTGATCAAGTGATTATGTTGCAAAATCTGTGAGAGTTGTCCTGATTGTGGAATACAACGGCAGCCACTATTGTGGCTGGCAGAGTCAATCAGCTGGCTGTTCGGTACAAGATGTACTTGAATCTGCTTTATCTAAGATTGCATGCTGTAAAATTCGTACCATCACCGCAGGACGGACCGATGCGGGTGTTCATGCACTCTATCAGGTGGTGCACTTTGATACCGCCGCGCAACGGCCTATGAATGCTTGGATACGCGGTGTTAATGCCCATTTGCCAAAAGATATCGCGGTCATTTGGGCGTCAGAGGTTTCGCTTGATTTTCATGCACGATACAGTGCGACGGAACGCCGGTATTTATATTTTCTGTTAAGTCATCCAGTGCGTCCCGGACTTTATCATCAAAGAGTTGGCTGGTTTTATCAGCCGCTTTCCTTGCCGCAGATGCAGGCTGCAGCAAAAATTTTGCTCGGTCAGCATGATTTTTCGGCTTTCCGTGCTGCTGAATGTCAAGCAAGCTCACCGATACGAACATTAACTAAACTGGAAATTTCTTGCCAGGGTAATATCATTATCTTTGAGTTGTGCGCTGATGCATTCTTGCAGCATATGGTGCGTAATATCATTGGTTGTTTGGTGTATGTGGGCAAGGGAAAAAATTCACCGGACTGGATGCAAACACTTCTTGAAAACCGGAATCGTGCAAAAGCAGCGCCTACTTTTTCAGCGGCCGGATTATATTTGGCGGGTGTTCGTTATGATCCCAAATGGAACCTGCCTGATTTTAGCCAGATGCCGTTCATGGTGACTTTGCCGCTGGCTGGTCGATAAGTTATGTGAACCGGTTGTTGGGATCGGGTTTTGCTGCAAATGTTCCCGCATACCTTTTGTTTTAAAAACGCGATATTCTCAATCAGCAATCCCCAATATTGTTGGCGTATCTGGATTGATCCTGTTGGACAATTCCCCGGCTCAACGTGACAGATGTTCATGATCAGAGAAAGATGCGTCGACTAGATCTTTTTTCCAATGGTTATCCACGGCCATTTGCAGAATAGATGTTCGTTCTTCTTTTGGAAGTTTACTTATTTCTTTAACAACCTTGAAAAATAATGTCATGTCGCCATTTTGCTGCGCGAGTAGTGCCTGAAATGCAGGCAATAACTGCGTATAAATTGAAACGGTCGCCAGCAGCGCATTATTCATAGGTTGTGCAAACCAGCGGTTGTAACGGTTGAATTCTACGCGCGAGGTTTTTAATAAAGCAAATTGTTCCTGCAAGTCATTCAGAATATGTGCTTTTCCGGCACGTTTCTGCGCTTCGCTTTGGCTGGAAGAATACAGCATCGCCAGCCGGTTGCGATGATGTGACACCAATGAGTTAAAAATAGTCTGTGTTCTCAGCTTCGCCTTATATGCAGCAAATTCCGATGTTGCTTTTTTTTTCTCAAGCCAGCGCTTGATGCCTTCTTGTTCAACCACGGTGGCAAATGATTCATTGAAAACGGTGTCGCCAGGCGCATAGGCCACCTGGTGTGAAAGTTCATGAAATATCAAGCGGGCGAGCTCAAGTTCTGAGTAATCAATAAAGGTATTCAGCACCGGATCATTGAACCAGCCTAATGTAGAATAAGCGCGAACGCCACCGACATGTACATCATAACCATCATTTCTGAGTTTTTCTGCAAAGCGTTCAGCTTCAGTTTGGGAAAAGAAACCGCGATAACTGACACATCCGGCTTTTATAAAACACCATTTTTTTAGCTTAATAGAAAGCTCTGGCGTGGCAAAAACATTCCAAACGGCGTAAGGGCGTTTTATATCCGCGTACCGGGTATAACTTTTATTGTCGGGAAGTTTTAATTCTTGACTGGCGAATTTTCGGAGTGTCAGTACTTTGGTTAGCGTGCGCTTTAGATTTGCGTCTGTGTCAGGGTCAGTGATTATTGTTTGGATGGACTGAGATCGCCGTAAAACATCGATGTGACCATCAACGGCCTGCGCATAATAAGGAAGATTAACGCATCCGCTAAGCCATTGAATCTGGATAACAATAAATACAATTTTAAGTTGGCGCAATATTCGCAATTTTCTCTAACTGGCAATCAATCGATTTAACGCATCTAAATATCGAGACAATTAGTTTCACAGATCACGTGAAGTCCCGCTTGAGTTATCAAAGGATTTGCATTTTAATCTAGGCTTCTTGAAATTTATATTATTCAGGCTGCGAGATTTTATTTAAGTCATTCAGGAACGCCTTAATGCGTGCAGCATTGGTGCCCATGTCGCTGATACCGACCCGTGATACGGAACGCATATCAACGATTGTTTGGTCTTCTTTTTCTGACACGCGAATAACAACATCGTCTTTAAAACCCATAAACCTGGTAGTATCCGTTGCCTCGATAGTGCCCTTTTTCGCAGAGATGTCAACTATCTCCCAATCACGCGACCTGGCGAGCGAGGCCGCTTCTTCAAAAACCTGCGACGCTTCTTTGTCAATTAGCAAAGGACCTAGATCAGGATATCCAGCTTGCTGGAGTTTGGCAAGGTTTGCAGGAGAGTTTCGGTCAAGCGGATTATGTGCCGCTGTCCGTACGTTAGCAATGGTTGTAAATTTTGGTGGATCCTGAAGGTCGGTTGTGATGTCATGAATACGCGGTACTTCGTATCCTGCTTGGACGGACAGAAAAACAGGTGTTACGACAGCAAGGCCAACAATCAATCCGGTTAATGCTAGAAACAGGCCAGATACTTTTGTGTCAACGGCTGTAATAATGCCGAGAATGCTGACGATACCGGAAAGTACTGCCATCATACCGATGGCTGCTCCGCCAACAAGAATAATCAATGCTACTTGATGATTCATTATCCCAAACCGATATCCTAGAACGGCTAGCGCCGCAATTACCGCGGCGAAACACGCATGTTTGAAACTCCAGCGCGCAAAATCAGAGCGTTCTTTCATTTTCAGGTCGCCTCATTGAAGTAAAGGAAGAAATTATAACAGCCGTGATCCAGTAGATACTCGCATTTCAGATGCAGATGAAACATTTCCAGAACCAGAAGAAATCATATTAAAGCGAATAATGTTATAATTTGCCGATTAATAGATAGGGTGCAAGCGCAATAAAACGTAAAAGTTTATATTAATCAGGTGCCGCTAAACATAAGTAGTGTACAAGAAAATGAGAGAATAAGATTTCAATTCATTTGAATTGATGCAGATCAATTTGTTTTGTATATTATTTGTTATGAAGCGTGCACTGAATAATAAACAGCTTAATTAGTTTCAAGCGATCACCCAAGATAAGGGAGACAAAAAATGACGATGAAGTATTTATTCCTGGTTGCAGTATCTTCAGCTTTAATTTTAACTGCTTGTGGTGAGCCAAGGAGAACGCCCGACGGGCATTTGATGGATAGACCAAAAGTGTCGGCGTATGGGGAAGATGAAGCAACGGAACAGGATGCTTCTGACGTTGATGATAGTGGATCTGCTGATACGGATTATTGATTGTTCTAGCCGTTTCAAAAGTTAGAAAGGACTAGCAGACAGACTGAGTTCAGGAAATATGCGTAACAGGGCTTATCTTTACCTATTAAAGCGTACATGGGGCGCGAGAACTCGACTTATAAGCTAGTCCGCCAACGCTATTCTTTTAGCGTGAACCCTACTTTGATTGTAACTTGCCAGTGCGCAATTTTACCTTGAGCGATGTGACCCCGTGTTTCAGTAACTTCAAACCAGCGCATATCATGGATGGTTTTTGCGGCGCGGTTGATAGCATTCTCTATCGCATTTTGCATGCTGACTGCAGATGAGCCGGTAAGCTCCATAATTTTATAAGTATGATCTGACATTACTTTTTCCTCCATTATTTTGTAGTACCGAAGTGAATCCATGCGGTGTGTTGGGACTTATGCTTTGATTTAAAAGGCCCTCTCGTAAAGACCACCCGCGCGGTTTTCACCTGTACGTATACGTGTATAAGATGGTTCGAATAATTATTGGTCGAGTTGGAAAATGTAAAAAGCTGTCCGGCATTAACCGGTGTTGAAAGTATATAGCATATCAGATTGTGTTGCTGTGGCATTTTAGCCGCCAGCATGTTTGATCACAAAAGCAGACAATGATCGGTCATTGTTTGTATTTATTTTCTGGTTAGTGCAAATGTTTCAGTTCGGCAACAGCGTGACGGGTTTTGGGGCAAAAAAATGCCGTCAACTTGAATTAACGGCAAAAAAAATTCTACGGATCGATTGGTGACCGTTATTTTTTGAAATGACGCATCACTCGGTCAATGTTGGCATTTCGACAGTTTTCTCCAGACAAATCACCGATTGTTTAATAGAAATTATGTCGGATCCCGGCTGTCCAGATATTGCTGTCACGATCAATCGTGCTATTTTTATCTTCAACATTAACATGTTGATAGCCTGTAAAGAGGCTTGTTCTTTGGCTTAAATGGTGGAATGCGCCTACCGTATAACTTTTCGCTTTACGGCTAGCAAAGGCCCCGGTGCTGTGGGCATTGGTCATGCCGCCTTGCGCAATCAGAGTCGTGTTACCCAGTTTGTATTGTCCACCGGTATACCAAACAGAGCCGTCGCCCCCTGGATTGATTGCTGAATTACATCGCCTCGTCACTTCACCAACGGCTCCTAAGGCAGCCGCGTCAGAGCAGGTCGCTGTACCCAGTGCGTTACTTATGTAATCGTACTGTCCTTGAATCTGGAAGTTTTTGTATGACCACACCGCCCCGCCACGCCACACATTTTCAGATTTCAGATTAACTGCAGAAATACTTTTCTGTATGGAACTGACATTATCTCTAGAATAACCACCAAATAAATCAACGT
The DNA here is from genome assembly GCA_021604405.1 of Nitrosomonas sp. Taxonomy (GTDB): domain Bacteria; phylum Pseudomonadota; class Gammaproteobacteria; order Burkholderiales; family Nitrosomonadaceae; genus Nitrosomonas. Next base: position 101,691 of record BQJA01000001.1, read on the forward strand.
TATGATTTTTATAATCAAAAGCGTATTTTGCGGCAACCTGGAAGTCCCATTGGCCATTGGCGCCACCCGTATTGCCAGCATTATTTCCGCCGCCGCCAAGGACGCCACCTAGATTGGGTTCAAGACTGTTTGCATCACCAGGCATTAACAAGCCCGCAAAAGAAAAACCATTCACGGTTATCGATTCAATACGTATGACACTATTCACTGCTGTATAGGTACCTGAACCCAGACCGTTGGCGCTTGCAATCATCGTACCGCCACTACCGGTAGCTTGAAGAGAAGTGTAGGTGAAAGGGTCAATGGTCCATCCGCCGATATAATCAGCAAATAATGAATGCACACGGCCAACTTTAAGTTCTCCCAGCATGTCGCTGCTGAAACCAACGTATCGTTCCCGACCAGCGCCAATGTCGCCACTCAAGTTGAAACCGTAATCAACAAGCGCGAACGCTTTGAACCCATTACCAAGATTTTCAGTGGCTTTCAGACCAAAGGAGGAATAGAAGGTTGGGTCATCTATCGATGACTGACTGGAAAACCCATCAATATCGATAACGCTATATTCTGCCTGAATACGGCCGCCTAGTCGCACATCTAATCCGTATGCGGATGTCACGACTGCAAACATCATTATGCCGGCAAGTATTTTTAAAATAAGTTCTTTTTTCATAAAAATAAAATAATTAAAATATGGTCCTGGTTGGCTTGCTATCAAAAAATTTCTGCTTGCGATAGCAATAGAAATGGTTTACTTTCCGTGTTAAAAGAATTTCGGTATTTTTTTCCTTGCTCAAGAAAGGCTGCTGATTTCACTATATGTCTTTGGCGAAATGTAATCAGACACAGTAGTAGTATCAGCGTTGAAAGTAATGATATGCTGAAACTTTAAACCGCTTAGCCTTGAAAAAAAGTGATTTTTTATCTCATATTTGCGTTTGTTCTTTTGCTGGTGCTGGGATGTTTAAGCATTAAATAGTGCATTACGTTGACAATCACAGGCTTGTCGAAGCGTAAAGCTACCACCTGTTTATAATTCTTGTGAGAAACGCCTGGTGGCCGAACAAATTACGCGGGTGTAAGAAAACATGAATCGATACATACTGCTATGGAAATAAGTTGGTGCCGACTAGAATTTCCCGGCGCTAGGCCAGATATTGGGAACGATCTTGTTCCAGATATTCGGTAAGCAGTAACGCTAAACTTCCAGGTTTATGTTTGTTTCGATTACATTTCAACTAAAAATAGAGCAATAATTGTGCCAAAATATTTTATTGATGTAAGTCAGTCGGTTGTATTCGAAACGCTGAATGACGCGGCGCTAGATTGTTGTTTATTGTAAACAGAGAAATCGTCAATATCATTAATCTATTGTTTTATAGATATATTTATTGTTTCAAGAAAGAGACAATCAAAAAGAGCCCAGTGAAATTCCAGTCTCTCATTCCGTAATGTTCCTCGTCGCTGCGGCATTTGGACAGTCAATGGCTTGACTATCTGTATAGAGATTTGAGCTGGTTGGGGTAAGTGTTCGGGGGAGAAGAAATGAGTGGTGCCAGGATGGAACCGTATTTCGTTCCGGAACTATTGAATATTGAAATGATGCCGACTGATTAATTCGTGACTGATTGATTGCGGGGATTGTCTGCTGCAGCGTTTCGTATAGCATTCAAAAGCTCCAGGTCAGGCTGACCGTCAGCAATGCGCTGGGTATTTTTCTGAAAACGGCTTAGGGCACGACGCGTGTCCGGGCCAAAAATTCCATCAATTTTGCCAGCATCAATGCCCAATATGGACAGATCAAGTTGAAGCTGGCGCACTTGTTCTCGCGTTAGTTTGAGACTGCCAGCAGGAGGAGAACGATGCAGCACCTGTGCCCCTGCAATTCGATCCGCCAAATGGCCAACCGTCAGAGCATAGAATTCCGAGTGATTCCAGTCCATCAGAACATTGAAGTTTTCATAAACGAGAAAAGCCGGCCCTTTGTGGCCAGCGGGAACCAGCAATGAGGCTTTCTGGTTAGCCGGTGGCAACGCAGTACCGGAAACAGCCCTTACGCCGATTGCTGTCCATTCTGTTAGACTGAGGGATTGATGCCTTCCGGACAAAGCGTAATCAAAATCGGCAGGCAGTTTAACTTCTTGCCCCCAGTGTTGCTCAGGCTTCCAACCAAGTTGCTGCAAAAAGAAACCTGCCGATATGAGTGCATCCGGGATACTGTCCCATAAATCTCGGCGGCCATCTCCATCACCGTCGCGGGCGTAGCGCAGATATGTTGAAGGCATGAATTGCATGTGCCCCATTGCACCGGCCCAAGAACCTACCATATGGTCTGCTGAAACGTCTCCTGCATCGATAATACGCAACGCATTCAACAGCTCGCCGGTAAAAAAAGTTTGACGCCGTTGATCGCAGGCGAGTGTGGCAAGCGCATTTGGCACCGATGTGTTACCCAGATAGCTGCCGTAGTTGGTTTCAAGCCCCCAGAGCGCGATAAGGTATTGCGCGGGTACGCGCGTTTCCTGCTGTATTCTATTGAGTAATTGACGGTGCTTGGTCAGCAATGTTTTGCCACGTCTGACACGGTCTTCGGTGATTCGCGCGCTGAAATATTCGGCAAAAATTTGCGTGAATTCTGGTTGACGACGATCAAGCTCGATAACACGCGGCATGAACTCGATTTTATTCAATACCTGTGTAACCGTTACTTCTGAAATACCTTGCACGCGCGCTTCTTTATACAGTTTAGAAATACAGTCAGAAAAATTACCGGTGCCAGATGGAATTGAATCCGCAACCGCCAGATTGTGGATCATTAACGCGATGAATAAAACAATCAAGCACCACAAACTGTGAATATAACTAGGCCAGCTAGGCATTAGCAAGGCAAAATAATAACAGCGTGTGGGAAAACTTCACTTGGCATGTTAAACCTGCCGCCACAACTGAAGTCATTTTAATTACGCTCATGAATAACTGCTGTCTAAATTAATAAAACTACTTCGGAATTATCCTTTATCAGGTGAATTCGTCATGTTTTCAGGTGCGGACAATCGGGTTTAACACATTCTGCATAAAGAGATAACGAGTGTTCCTGAAGCTTAAAGCCGCGCGCCTTGCAGATTTTAATCTGGCGTTTTTCAATTTCAGCATCGTAAAACTCTTCAACACGTCCGCATTGCATACATACTAAATGATCATGGTGACCATCGCTTTTTAATTCAAAGACTGCTTTGCCACTCTCAAAATGATGACGCTCTAACAGACCTGCCTGTTCAAATTGTGTGAGCACACGGTAGACGGTGGCAAGACCAATATCCTCGCCTTCATTCAATAATTCTTTATAAATATCTTCAGCTGAGCGATGACGTACTTCACTTTTCTCAAATAGATTTAGTATCTTAAGCCGTGGCAGGGTGGTTTTTAAACCAATGGTTTTGAGATCTATGCTTTTCGGATTACCTGAATTACTCATGGATTTCACTGTCCGGTAAATTGTTTCCAATATGATATAGTGATGGGCTTGCTTTGGAAATAGTTTATGTTAATAAAATGCTTTTGAAATTACTCACGTTACTTGTATTACTTCAATTTTCAGGGTGTTCGGTTTTTCCTTCAATACTTTATAAAATTGATGTGCAGCAAGGAAACATCGTGACGCAGGATATGGTGGATAAATTAAAACCCGGCATGACAAAGTCTCAGGTTCGTTTTGTATTGGGTACGCCGTTGATTGTTGACGCTTTTCGTGATAACCGCTGGGATTATGTTTACATGCGTCAGGAAAAGGGAGAACTGATTGAACAAGAAAGTCTGACGATCTTTTTTGAGAATGAAATCTTGACCCATTTTGAGAATCATCTGTTAAGTTCGGGTAATGCCGACGTAGTCGAATCAAGAGAGTTTTATTCCGAGAAAGTTGAGTCGCCTGAAGAAAGTGTTAATAATCAAGATTAGACGATACAATATATGGTGATAAATAGCTTATCTTGTCAACATAATTACTTATTTGCAGAAGAAAGAAAATGAAAACGCAAAAAATAGCAATTGCAGGAAGTGCGGGGCGTATGGGCCGTGCATTATTGGAGGTTGTTTCGCAAGCGCCTGATATGCAGCTATCCGCTGCACTTGAACGCACAGGGAGCCCATATATGGGAAAAGATGCAGGAGAGCTAATCGGAACAATTTGTGATGTAAAAATTATCAACGACTTTGCTGCCGCCCTCTCAGAGAGTGATACATTGATTGATTTTACACGCCCTGAGGCGACAATAGCGCATCTTGCTGCGTGTCGCGCAGCCGGTGTAAAAATGGTGATCGGTACAACTGGATTGACGGCTGAGGAAAAGTCAACGTTTAAAGCGGCTTCTGAAGAAATCGCGATTGTGTTTGCGCCGAATATGAGTGTCGGGGTAAACGTGACCTTTAAGTTGTTGGAAATTGCCGCGAAAGTTTTAAATGATGGTTATGACATTGAAATCATTGAGGCGCATCATCGTCATAAGGTCGATGCACCATCCGGAACAGCGTTACGGATGGGTGAAGTGATTGCGCAGGCGCTGGACCGGGATCTGGACAAAGTCGCTGTTTATGGTCGTGAAGGCGAAACCGGCGAGCGGCAGTCTGACACGATCGGCTTTGCCACCATCCGCGCCGGAGATATTGTAGGTGAACACACGGCCATGTTTGCCGGGACCGGAGAGCGTATCGAAATTTCACATAAAGCCAGCAGCCGCATGACGTTTGCCATGGGCGCATTGCGCGCGGTCCGTTTTTTGGCGGACAAACAGCGTGGTTTATTCGATATGCAGGATGTGCTTGGGTTGCGTTAATTAAATGATTCGGAATCTACGCTAATATGCGGAAACAACATGGCGATCTACGCAATTGGTGACTTACAGGGTTGCTATTCATCGTTACAGCAACTTCTGGAACTGATCAACTTTGATGCGGCCAGAGACAGGCTGTGGTTGGTGGGTGACATCGTTAATCGTGGCCCGGATTCACTTGCGACGCTACGTTTCGTCAAAGAATCAGGTAATGCGGTTACCATGGTGCTCGGCAATCATGATCTGCATCTGCTTATGGCGGCGGCAGGTGTTGCTAAAATGCGTACCAGCGACACGCTACAGCCAATTCTAAGTGCGCCGGATCGAAATGATCTGCTGTTTTGGTTGCGGCATCAGAAATTATTACACCAGGACGGTGAATATGTCATGGTGCATGCGGGTTTATTGCCGGATTGGAGTGTTGCACAGGCTGCGCAATTGGCGCATGAAGTTGAAAAAGCGTTGCGTAAAGAAAATTTTCAGAAAGTGTTTTCCCGGCTTTATGGTGATAAGCCGAATTGCTGGAATGATAATTTGACCGGGAACGAGCGGCTGCGGGTGATTGTGAACGCCATGACGCGAATGCGTATCTGTACGCCGGAAGGAAAAATGAATTTCTCCTTTAAAGGGGATGCACAGGCAATTCCGGATGGTTATCTGCCATGGTTTGAAGTCCCGACGCGCGCTCGGCAAAAAGTCACGATCATTTGCGGTCACTGGTCAGCGTTGGGTCTGAAAATCAACCATAATCTGATTGCACTGGATACCGGATGTGTGTGGGGTGAAAGCCTGACAGCTATCCGTCTGGACGACCGGAAAATTTTCCAGGTTCCATGTGCGCAACTGAAAGCGAAAGCGCGTTAGCAATGGCTTGTTCAGAAAGACGTGCCAATTCCCGCCGGTTTTTCCCCATGCTTTCGATGGGTTCAAGAAACGTCACATCAACGTCAATGCGTATTTGGCGCAGTATTTGTTTTAACGATAATAGCAAAGAAGAGTCGATATATGCCGCTTCTTTGCAGATTTCACCTTCCGTATTGCGATAGCGAATGGCGATTGGATATAACTGACCGCCGACCGATGCGGCGGATTGCAACAATGATGCATGAAAGTGCTGCAAAATAGTGCCATCACTGGTTGTTCCTTCCGGAAATATCGTGACGCGGTCACCGGCTGTCAACACATCGCTGATGTTTTGGTTAATACGCCGGGTATCACTGCGTTTGGTACGCTCAATAAATAACGTTCCCGTATTCTGGCTCAGCAGGCCGACCACGGGCCAGTTACGAATCTCAGCCTTGGCCACAAAACGTGTTGGGCAGGCTGCCATTAATACGCAAATATCCAGCCAGGAGACATGATTGGCCGCGAATAATACGCGTTGCGTTTCAATACCCGGCGGTTTCCCATTGCAGTGCAGCTTTACATTAAGAATTTTGAGAAATTCAGCCGCCCAAAATTGCTTCATCCGCCTTTGAATTGACCGTGAAAAATAGGGATACACAAGAGACTGTGTGAATCCCGAAACGACATGTAAAAGTAAGCGGAGAAAGCGAAGAATGCGTATCGGCAGAGGCGTGATGTTATGCATGCTGCCAGAGTTGTGTTGTTTTTTCGTGCGGCATGTCGATAACGACAGCCCGCATCAGCGTGTTAATTCTTATTGGTTTCATACGCATTATTATACGCAGTACGGCGATGGACTGGAAACATTGCATCCAGGTTTTTAAGCGTGTGGTTTGAATTGGATGCAGCAGGACTAAAATGTCCTGTGCATTAAACCCGCATGGCTTCTGCGCAGTGTGTTTTCGAGCTAACTGTGTCGGTAGACGGTGTTGGTCTTGGTTTAGCGTGACGGGTATCCGGGCACCGAAGTTTAATGATGAAAATCGGTGTTATTTCATTCACCTACGCGCATGTCTAAATCTATTACCATAATTGCTGGCGGATCAATTGAGGAAATAATGGGTATTTCCGGGTTTGATCATCAATGGAAAAATTTTTCTGTTGGACTATTATCAACCAATCAGTTTTGCCTGCAACTAAGTGGTGGTAAAAAGTGATGATTTATCAATAAACGCGATAAATTCAATAGCACAAAATACCTGCGGGCAGCATTCGTCAGAACAATTTTACAACCATTCATGGATACTGACATTTCAGTTTTCCCGGAAAAATTGGTTCCGTCGCAAACTAAATACGAATTAACCCGTTGCAAAGGCTAGAGTCATTTCAGAAAGATGTAAGTATCAGCATCCAGCGTATTAACGAGAATTGCGCATATGATGCCACACTGGCGAATTATAACATTTACTGAAAAGACACTGTTTTGGGGTCCAAAATCGACACACAAACCCCCGGATTTTGTCAAACCGCATGAGATGGATTAAAACGATACTTCGAAAATTGGTTTTTTTCATGCACAGGGTCCGCGCATCGCTGAAATTTTTTAGAGAAGAAAGTTGTTTAAAAATATACTTATAGTCTGCATTGGCAATATATGCAGAAGCCCGATGGCCGAGGGTTTATTAAGACATATACTCGTTGAGGCAAATAAAACAGATTGCAATGTCAGCTCTGCGGGACTTGCTGCACTTGTGGGTCATAAAGCGGATCCCAATGCCTGTCAACTCATGATGAAAAGAGGAATCGACATTTCGAGTCACCGAGCCTGTCAATTACATGCTGAATTGATTCATAAAAATGATCTGATTTTGGTGATGGACTTAAGTCAAAAGAACGCTATCCTCGAGAATCAACAGAGTGCAAGGGGAAAAGTTTTTAGACTAGGTGAATGGGAAGGATTCGATATTGCGGATCCGTATCAAAAAAATTTTGCTGCTTTTGAGGAATCTCTGGTGTTAATTGAGCAAGGGATCACGCAATGGATGGAAAAGCTGTAATTTTAACTACCGAAACGCTAATTTAAAAAATTCAAAATTAACTGATGGCTGTGAACGCTTATAAGAAACGCTTAGATGCAAGAATAATGCATATTAAAGTTGTTATTAATCTGTTTATTCTGATAATACTGAGTCAACTGGCGGCTTGTACGATAGTGCCCGGTCAACATATGCAGCAATTCGCCACGCAGTCAAGTACAGAAATGCCTGTCAGAGAAAATAATGAAACCATTCTAAAAAAGCTCGATATTAAAACCATTAATGCCCAGTTAATTGTCGATTTAGAAAAAGATATTAATAATCGTAGCTTAGGCCCGGATAATGTGGCGAATCATTATTTCGATTACCGTATTGGCGCGAATACAATTAAAGGCGTGCCGGCTAAGGAGGACTACAGTCAATATCGTGTCGGCGCCAGAGATGTTCTGACGATAACTGTCTGGGGGCATCCCGAGTTGACCATCCCCGCCGGTGAATTTCGTAATGCAGAATCGGCTGGAAATGTTGTGGGTGAAGACGGCACCATTTTCTATCCTTTCGCAGGTGTTGTTCAAGCGGCGGGAAGAACGGTCGAGGAAATCCGTGATGATTTGATCGGGAAACTTTCAACGTATATTGAGAATGTCCAGCTTGACGTGCGTGTTGCAGCGTATCGGAGTCAACGGGCTTATATTGTTGGTGAAGTCGCTCAGCCGGGCATCCAGACGGTGAAGGATATTCCTTTGACCGTATTGGAAGCAATCAATAATGCGGGCGGGGTAACTGCCGAGGCTGACTTGCGTAACATCACGTTAACGCGAGATGATAAAACTTATAGTATTAACTTATTGAGTCTTTATGAAGGAGGCAATACAAGTCAAAATGTGTTACTCCAGCACGGTGATGTTTTGAATGTGCCGGATAATGTGTTCAATAAAGTTTTTGTGCTTGGAGAAACCACGCTGGGCCGTGGTTTTGGTATCGGTAGAGCGAGAGACCTGATCATGAATAAAGGTCGTCTGACGTTGACTGAAGCGCTAAGTCAAGGCGGGGGGCTCGATCAGGAAACATCCGATGCCGCTAGAATTTTTGTTTTTAGAACCGCGTTGGGAAATTCAGAAATATTTCACCTGGACGCAAAATCTCCGGACGCGTTTTTACTGGCGGAGCGATTCCCGCTGCAGCCACGTGATGTGATTTTTGTTGACCGGGCCGAGGGTATTCGCTGGAATCAGATTATTGCGCAAATCCAGCCGACAGTTACGCTGTTGAACGCCTTTGACGGATCACTAAAAGTCCAGCCATTTAGAAGTTTCCCGTAAAATTTACTTGAAAAAATTCATGCATGCGTTAATCAACATGTGGCAGCGCAATTTTTTCATCTTTTGTCGATAATTCTGGCAGTCGCTTGATTTTTCTACATTTTTAAAAAATCGGAGGCTGCCGCTGTCATCAACAGGCCGCGGCCGCATCTGCGTGTTATCTCGACACAATTTTCTATTCAGAAGATTATATGATTTTGTGCCGGGGTGAGCAGGGCAGGCGTGACTGACTTGAATGTTGCAACAGAAAACCTGCTAACCAGGCATGCTGATATTCGTGCGTTAAACCGAATATGCAATCAATTATGAAAAAACCTGCATTCGCATTGACTTGAGAATGATTGTCTTAAGCAGCAATTTTGCGGTCTTTTCAGAGGCTTTGTAATTCTTCATCAGTCAGATTGCGTTGGTCCCGCGTCATATTGAATGGTTGCGCTCCTGGCATGCGCCTAAGTGTCACTTCTCGCTTCGCTTGTTTAAGGATAAGCCGCATTCGTACCAGCGTGAACTTATTCACGCTTCGCCTATTTGCGTCTGACTTGTTCATTAATGATCAAACTACTTTAAATCAGTAGGTATAACCAGAAGATATAAAAGAAAAAAATTTTAATTAAATGGCGTCTTGAAATAATTCAGTGTATTCAAGCACTGAGTCCCTCTTTCTGTAAATAAGGGGATAAAAATGCCCTTATTCCCAGGTTATGTCGTCGAACTGTATGGGATGATTACGCGAAATTTGATTCATTTTATTGGCGGGTATGCGACGATTTTGATAGATCGTGATTATATTCGTAAGCCTTTTATTAATAAATGATATTCAACTGTCCTTCGCGATTCAGTAACAAATTTATTCTAACCGAAACTTAAGTCTAACTAGATTGCTACGTAATGGCCGACTCTACTGCTGCACATATTCAAGCACCGATCAATTACTCGCCAATCCAGGATGATGGTGAAATTGATTTAGGTGAATTGCTGGGAATATTGATTGATGGTAAATGGCTCATCATTCTCGCGACATTGATTTTTCTATTTTTTGGATTAGTTAAGATTTTTCTTGATAACCCAGTTTATAAGGCTGATGCCATGTTGCAAGTCAATGAAAAATCGCAAACGCTGGCAGGGTTAAATCCATTCACCGATTTATTGGATAACAAAATGCCGGTAATGGCAGAAATAGAAGTTATTAAGTCGCGGATGATACTGGGGAAGGCGGTTGAAAATCTTGATCTGGATATTATTGCAGAGCCTAAATATTTTCCGGTCATTGGCAAAGCGATTGCCAGGCGCTTCGTGCAACGTAATCAAGATAATGTCGTTTCGCAACCTTTGTTTGGCCAATTTCAATATGCCTGGGGCGGCGAAGCTATTCAGATCGATAGGCTCACGATACCGGCTGACTGGGAAAATGAGGAATTGCTCTTAGTGGCCGGTAAGCAAGGCCGTTATCAGCTTAATTATGGCGGCGAGTTGGTCCTTGACGGTGAAGTAGGAAAGCCGGCCAGCAAACGCTTGGCGGGTCATCAGACGCCGATTAGTATTTTTGTTTCAGTATTAAAATCGCGTCCGAATACGCAATTTTCCATTATTCGGCAATCTAAAAGACGGGCAATCAGTCAATTAAACAGCGACCTGGCTGTTACAGAAAAAGGCAGAAATACTGGGGTGTTGGAGTTGACGATGGAATCGTACAGCCCGGATTCTGCAGTGAAAATATTAAATGAAATTGCCAATATTTATCTGCAGCAAAACGTCGAGCATAAATCTGCCGAATCACAGAAAACGCTGGCTTTTTTGGAGAAGCAGCTGCCTATCGTTAAAGAACAAATGGAAGCCGCGAATAACGTCCTGAATGATTATAGAAACCGCATGGGTTCTATCGACCTGGGCGTTGAAACAAAAAATATTCTGGAAGGTATGGTGGAAATATCGACGCAAGAAACGCTGCTGCGTCAAAAACGGGATGAACTTCGCCAAAAATATACTCAGGCGCACCCCAGCGTTGTTGCAGTCGATAAACAAATCGCCCGGTTGCAAGCGCAATTGCGCTCTCATGACACGATGGTCAAAACGCTGCCCAAAACACAGCAAATTGTTGTTGAGCTTTCTGGGGACGTAGAGGTGAAGACCAATCTCTATACAACGCTACTCAATAATGCCCAGACGCTGCGCGTGGCGAAAGCCGGAACAGTGGGGGATGTAAGGATTATTGATTATGCCGTCATGCCTGATAAACCAATTAAACCCAGAAAAGTGATGATTGCTGGCGTTGCACTGGTTTTGGGCTTATTTGTAGGTGTTATGGCTGTGTTTATTCGGAAACTGTTGCATCGTGGCATAGAAGATCCGGATTTAATCGAAAAACAACTGAATATTCCCGTTTATGCGACTGTTTTGCACAGTAAAAACCAGGAAGTACTGGTTAACAAATACCGTAAAAGAAACTCCAATAGTGTAGTCAATCAGCCGGCTTTATTAGCTTTGGCGGCGAAAGACGACATGGCCGTAGAAAGCCTGCGCAGTTTGCGCACAACATTGCACTTTGCGTTGCTGGAGGCAAAAAATAATATTATTTTGATTACCGGGCCCAGCCCAGGTGTCGGTAAAACTTTTATATCGACCAATCTCGCGGCCGTTATGGCCGATGCCGGAAAAAAAGTATTGCTCATTGATGGCGATATGCGCAAAGGCCTTGTGAATAAAATTTTGAGTGTAAACAGAGAAAATGGTCTGTCCGAAATTATATTGAATACCATAACTGTAAACGATGCCATTCACTCAATACCGTTCGCAAATTTTGATTTCATTTCTACAGGGTCAATCCCCCCAAATCCGTCAGAATTGTTGTTGCATGAACACTTTGCCACTTTCCTGGAAGGTGTTTCCACGAAGTATGATCTTGTCATCATTGATTCGCCGCCTATCCTGGCTGTAACCGATGCTGCAATTATAGGCCGTATGACGAGTGCAGCCTTTATGGTAGCGAAAGCGGGAAAGCATCCAATGCGAGAATTGGAGCAAAGTGTAAGAAAGCTTGTTAATGCGGGTACGAATGTGAAAGGCATCATTGTTAATGATGTGACAGAGTCACCTTCCCGCTATGGCTATGGGAAATATGTTTATCAATATAATTATTCAAACAAGCCTGTGAAACTATCCATATGATAAATAATATATTTTTTCTATTGTTATTATGTGTGGCGTTGTCGACGGTATCTATTTATATGGCGATAAAGTGGGCGAATACCTACCGCATTGCCGACCATCCTGGCGAGCACAAACAACATGATGAAAGTACGCCATTTGTGGGTGGGGTGGGGTTATTCGCGGCTGTATGTGTCGCATTTGCCATGTTGATCAGTGTTTATCCCGAGCATATACAAAAATGGCTGGTTCTTGGTCTGTGTTCCGTCATTATCTTCATCACAGGTTTTACCGACGACATTGTGCGGCTCAGTTATAAATCCCGCTTGATTATTCAGTCGGTTGTTGCGCTGATTATGGCGCTGGTCGGCGGCATTGTACTCAATGATCTGGGCGGATTGCTGTTCGGTTTAACCCTGCAACTCCATCTGCTTGCCATTCCTTTTACCGTGTTTGCCATTGTTGGCGGTATTAATGTTATCAATATGATCGATGGCATTGATGGTCTTTCCGGATCTCTTTCTCTGATTAGCTTGCTGCTCCTCGGCATCGTAGCGCTTGTCGCCGGAGACATGCCTAATCTTTTGCTGATTACCACGTTGATCGGCGGTATCAGTGGTTTTCTGTTTTTTAATCTTCGATTTCCTTCACAATCCAGCGCGCGGGTTTTTCTGGGTGACAATGGCAGTATGCTGATCGGGCTTCTGTTGGCCTGGCTGCTGGTCGATCTTTCCCAGGGTTCCAGCCCGGCGATGCGGCCAGTGGTGGCAATCTGGCTGCTTGCGATTCCACTCATGGACGCGGTCAGCGTTATGCATCGACGGATTCGTATGGGGTTATCTCCGTTCAAACCGGACCGTAATCACTTGCACCACATTCTGCTGAGAGCGGGTTATCGTGTCGAAGAAGTTGTTTTTGCAATTGTGTTCTTGCACTTTCTGCTGGGCATTATCGGGCTTACCGGCTTATACCTGAATGTGCCCGATACGGTCATGTTGTTTGGTTTTCTCTTGATCTATGCGGGATACCTGTATCTCACACTGCACCCCTGGCATTATATTCCGGCACTGTGCATTCTGCATACCCGTTTGCATCTGACGCCTGCCGCGAGTCGTGGCACATTTGCCGAGCGACACACAGATATCGTTGCCAAGAAACTGGCGCGGAGAGTCAGTAAAGAAATTCGATCGAGCCGGTCCCGGGTAGATTTCTGGGTGCAGATTTTTGAACAACTGTCCGAGAGCAGTAGTTCTGAAAAACGGTACGCGCTTGCGCTCAATGTAAGATTATCCAGAGACTATTCGTATTTTAAAATAAAACGATATATTGCATTGCTGCAGCAACGGCTCAATAACAAGTACGGCATCCGGCTGCGGCAACTTGTTGCGCGCAAGAGCGATATCGACTGGAAAGTAATTGATCATGACGACGACACAGATCGGTTGCCTGTGGAGGATAAGCGCAAAGCCTTTCAACGCACTCCGGGTTCTAAGGTACTGGTGTTTGAAGTTTCATGGGATGTGGTGAATTTAAAAGAACCTGATGAAACTGAGCGTAAAAAAGAATCAAACCTGCCAGAAACAATCGCACATTAGTAGTAGTAGATGACGACCGGCATATGTCTTTCCCGGACACTGTGTTCGTAAGTATTGACAAGGCCGGTTACGCCATCAAAGGGGGTTGTAAGTCGACCATCAGTACGGTGATTTGTTAAGTAACGGGAAACTTTGTTTAACAGGTGATGGAGCAAGTCTGAAACGCTTCTTTTTTTTAATCTGCGTCTGTTGTCCCACGAGCAATTACGAATATGGAGTGTCTGGGATAAAAAAGCGCGTTGCCCCTTCTCGCAAAGGCCGGGTAAAAGTTTACACACTAGATAAGGTAATAGAAGTATGAAAAAAATAGCTGTTATTGGCTTAGGTTATGTCGGTTTGCCGCTTGCGGGACTATGTGCAAAAAAAGGGTACGAAGTCGTCGGTCTTGAATCCAATACAGAGGTGGTGGCGCTTCTAAAAAATGGCAAAAGCCATATCAAAGACCAAGTCGTTGAACAATTGCTTTCAGAAGCCCATGCTACAGGCCGGTTTTACCCAACGGCGGTGCTCGCCGAATTGGCGGACTGCGAAGCGTATCTGATTTGCGTTCCCACCCCGGTGGACGGCGATTTTGATCCGGATTTAACCCCTCTGCTCGATGCAGCCAGAGATATCTCCCCCTATCTTACAAAAGGGAATCTGGTTGTAGTGGAATCGACCGTTTTTCCCGGGACCTGCGAAGGCATCGTGCTACCCATACTGGAAGCGGCGTCCGGTTTGAAAGTTGGCGAGGACCTGCACCTTGCGCATTGTCCGGAGCGGGTCAATCCAGGTGATGCATTCTGGACTTCAGAAAATATTCCGCGGGTCGTTGGCGCTACATCACAACAAGGGGTTCGCATTGCCGCCGAGTTTTACAGTTCCATTCTGGGTGGAGAAATTCTTGATGTAAGCGCTGTGCGGGAGAGCCTTAGGCCAAAATTCAGAATGACGGATAACGACTATGAAGAAAGCCATATTCCCCTGGGCAGCGTAACCATGATGCGATCCATTCGGGACGCCGAGGCGGTAAAAGCCATGGAGAATACAGTAAGAGATGTGAATATCGCCTTTGTTAATGAACTGGCCAAAATCAGTGATGTGCTCGATCTTGATGTCGTCGATGTTATTGACGGCATGTCAACCAAGCCATTTGGCAAGGGGCCATTCTTTCCCGGCGTCGGCGTTGGCGGTCACTGTATTGCGGTTGATCCTGAGTGGCTTAAAGCTGCATCTGTTAAAGCCGGGTACATGCCGGAATTGATTCAGCTCTCAAGGAGCACCAACAACGGCATGCCGGCTTATACCATTAACCTGTTGCAAGATGCATTGAATGACTGCGGTCATCCCATCAAAGGAACGGCGATAGCTATCCTTGGCGTAGCGTATAAGAAGAACGTGGATGATGGCAGGGAATCACCTTTCTTTGCCGTTCACAAGTTACTTCA
>BQJA01000002.1 GCA_021604405.1 Nitrosomonas sp.
TGGTGGCAATTTGTCGGTTGCGGCAGCGGAAACGCTGATCGACAATATGAGTTACCAGAACAACAGCAACAGCCCGAGTACCAGCAACCGTGTGGTAACACTGACCAGTATTCAGGACAGCGGTGGCACCGCCAACGGCGGTGACAATACCGGATCGCTGGCTGTCGCGTCCACGGTGACCGTGGTCCAGAACAATGACGAGCCCACGTTGACTGCTACGGGCGCCAACCCAACTTTCACTGAGGGCGGTGCAGCGGCCAGCCTGTTCAGCGGTGCTGCCGCATCCACGATTGAGAGCGGCCAGACATTGTCCGGGTTGACGCTTACGGTGACCAATGTCAACGACGGTTCCAACGAGCGTTTGAATGCCGATGGCACCACGATAGCGCTGACGCATGGCACAGCGGGCACCACCGCCAGCAATAGCCTGAGCTATAGCGTCTCGGTTGTCGGCACGACGGCTACCGTCAGTTTCACGGGTGGTACCTTGTCGACGGCGGCTGCGCAAACGCTGATCGACGGCATCAGTTATCAAAACAACAGCAATGATCCGGACACCAGTAACCGGGTCGTGACGCTTACCAGTTTACAAGACAGCGGCGGCACGGCGAATGGCGGCGATGACACGGCGGCTTTAGGTATCAGTTCAACTGTAACCGTAACAGCAAACCCTGCGATTACCAGTGCAAGCTATGATTACAGTACGAATCAGTTGGTAGTGACCGGTACCGATTTTGTTACACAAGGCGGTGCCGTGAATGATGTTGATATCTCGTTGCTGACGGTTACCGGGGAAGGTGGCGCAACCTACACATTAACAAGTGCGAACGATGTGGAAATTGATTCGGCAACACAATTTACGGTCACTTTATCCGGCGCAGACCTGATCAATGTTGAAACGCTGCTTAACAAAAATGGCACCGAATCAGAAGATGCGACTACCTTTAACCTGGCGGCAGCCGATAACTGGATGACAGGAACATCTGCTGCGCCGGATATCTCGGATGCCAGCAATGCAATCACGGTTAGTAATTATTCTGTGCCGACGATTACTTCAGCGACGTATAATGCCAGCATCGGACAACTGGTCATTAGCGGCGGCAATTTTGTCAGTCAGGCTGGTGCAGCCAATGATCTGGACGCATCACTGCTAACTATCACCGGTGATGGCGGAAGCTATACGTTGACGGATACTGCAGATGTGGACGTTAATTCCGATACTTCAGCATCGTTGACCTTGAGTGCAGCCGACCAGCTCAATATTCATGGCTTGCTCAATAAAGACGGTACAACATCGGGTGGCGCAGTAACCTACAATCTGGCCGCTGCTGACAACTGGCTCTTCGGCGCACCGGCAACCAACGATATCGGCGACACGACGGGCAATGCCATTACTGTCAGTAATGTGCAAATACCGACGATTACTTCCGCCGCCTATAATGCCAGTACACATGATCTGGTTGTGACCGGCGCCAATCTGTTTAAAAAAGCGGGTGCCAATAACGATATTGATGTTTCCCTGTTCACGATGGTCGGGGGGGACAATGAAAACTACACACTGGCCACGACCACGGATGTTGAAATCACGTCAGCAACGTCATTTACCATTCATGTCACCGGCGCTGATCAATCAGCGCTTGATGATATCTTTGATCAGCTCGGTACAACGTCTTCATTTGCCACAACCTACGACATCCAAACCGCGGACAACTGGTTAACTGCAGCCGATCCGGCGACGAACATTGCCGATAACAATGCCGAAGGCGGCGTAAACGTTATGATTCCGCCCGCGATCACCTCGAGCGCTTATGACGCCGCAACCGGCGTAATAGTGGTCACTGGCAGTAACATTCAGGCGAATGGCGGTGGTAGCGACATCGATGTGTCCAGGTTAACTTTTACCGGTGAGGGCGGGATAGCATACACCCTGACGGATTCCGCTGATGTTGAACGCGATTCAATCACGCAGTTTACCGTGACGCTGAGTGCGACCGACAAAGCGGCAATCAATCAGATTATTAATAGAGACGGCACCACGTCGACGGGCGGAACGTCATACAATCTGGCCGCAGCAGATGACTGGAATACTAATATTACAGCCGACGACACGTCAGATGTCAGCAACAGCATTACCGTCAGCAATGTACCCGTTCCAACTGTCACTTCTGCAACTTACAATGCCAGTACAGGCGTGATCGCGGTTACCGGGACGAATTATATGAGCGCCAGCGGCGCAACAAATGACATCATTGCCAATAAATTCACTTTTACCGGCGAAGGCGGCGAATCCTATACCCTGACCGACAGCGCCAATGTCGATATCACCTCTGGCACAGCATTCACGCTGACACTGAGCGCAGCCGACGAAGCGGCAATCAACCAGATTATCAATAAAAACGGCATATCGTCGACGGGTGGAACATCGTACAATCTGGCCGCTGCTGAAGACTGGGCTGCCGGTGCGGATGCTGCGGCAAATGTCGTCGACGCTACAGGAAATGCCATTACGGTCAGCAATGTTGCTGTACCCGCTATTACTTCGGCAGCGTATCATACTGGTACGGGTTTATTGTCTGTTACCGGAACGGACTTTCTAAAAAGAAGTGGCGCAGCTAATGATATCGACGCTTCTTTATTTACGTTTACTGGCGAAGCGGGGGCCACGTATACGCTGACCGATACGGCAGATGTGGAGATTACTTCGATTACGGCATTTGCCCTTACTTTAAGTGCCACTGATATAGCAGCCGTTAATCTTTTGCTCAACAAGAATGGTGCCGCTTCGGTCGATGCGACGACCTACAATTTGGCCGCTGCTGAAGATTGGGCTGTGGGTGCTGATGCAGCGGTCAATGTTGCCGATATAACGGCTAACGGGATTATGGTAACAATACCCGCCCCTTCTTCAGGTGGTAGCGGTGGCGGTGGCGGTGACACACCAACACCGCCTCAGATTACAGAAAATACCATTGATGGTGTTAACACCAGGACGACAACTGAAGAAGACGGTTCCACGACGATCAACGTTGACGTAACTGAAGATTCACGGGAGGACGATCCGGCCACCTTATCCGCTAACCATGCAGACATTCCTGTTCAGGTGGATACAGAAGGTGAGCCGGTATTGATCGTTAGTCTCCCAACGGGGGTTGGTCTGAATGTGAATGGTCAATCGGCGGCACTGGATACACAGGATGCTGTCGAGGATTTGATTGCACGCATCGAACAGAGAACGGCCGCCGACAGTAGCCAGCGTCTGGATATGACGGTGCACGGCCAGGACTTTATAACCTCATTGGCCACGGGTGACACTGTCGCGGTACAAACGATCACCCCCACTGTTTCCGGCGAGCAAGCGCCCAATGCGCCAATTATTATTACGGCTACGGATGATTCAGCCGGTGGTAATAAGCAGGCGCTGGTCATTGACGCCAGTAACCTGCCTTCCGGGTCGGTGCTGCAGTTGGATAATGTTTCATTTGCCGCCATTGTTGGCGCAGTACAGATTGTCGGTGGCGCCGGGCAGAATTTTGCGGCTGGCGATCATCAAAATCAGTTTATTGTAATGGGCGCAGATGATGACCGGTTGTTTGGCGGGGGCGGCGATGACACCGTCGGCAGTCTGGGGGGGAATGACCTAACTTCCGGCGATGCAGGCAACGATATTGTCTATGGCGGTTCAGCCAATGACATTATCAGCGGTGGCAGCGGTGATGACCAGTTAAACGGCGGCTTTGGTTTTGATATCGCATTGCAGGAAGGACAACAAATCGACTATCAGATAGAAGCACTGGGCAATCAGGTTATTATGACGCATACCAGTGGCACAGTCGATATTCTCACAGATATCGAATTCGTTCATTTTGACAATGGTTCTAATTTAGCAATTGCCCATTCCGCCGCCGAGGCCGCGGCGCACCACTTGGTCAGGACCTGGCTTGGCAGGGATTTATCGGCTGATGAAGGCGCTGCGATACAATTCTGGCAAGGCGTTGACGCAGCCGACATGGTGCGCGCCTTTCATGAGCTTCCGGAAGCGGCTGCATTTCTTGATAAAACAGCCGATGAACTGCTCGCTGGCCTGGATGATAATCCAGACATTATCCGGCTTGACGTAAACCGTGAAATTATTGCGGGTGATGGCGACGATCAAGGTTATCTGCCGATGGGACTGGCCTTGATTGCCGATGGTAATGCCGGCTATGATGTACTGCGTATGCTGAATAGCCGTCGTGATGTTCACCTTGAAACAGCGGGAGACCGACTGGAACTCACACGTTTCGAGGATGGCGCGATGCTCAGTCTCAGGAATGCCGAAGCGATTGCTTTTGACAGTAGGGAGACTGTGATACTGGCCCATAATACCGTCGAAGGAACGTTAGCCCGTCTGGTGCATTCATTACTGAACCGGGGAGCAACGCTTGAAGAGTGGCAGGCCGGACGGCAGGCATTGGCAGACAACGTTGAAGTACAAGCGTTCTTTAACTGGTTCCAGGACCGGACCGACTTGGATCAACTGAGTGATAGTGAATATATTCAAACTCTGTTTCAAAATACCCTGCAAAGGTCGGCAACAACGGACGAGGTCAACGGCTACTTGGCGCAATTGAATGATGGCTCGCTAAATCGTGACTGGACAGCCGTTGCTATTGCACAAAGTGAAGAGGCGGTAGCGATAATCGGCAGTGTGATCGAACTTGATGGCGGCATTTGACTACCAGTCCGGCTTTCGGTAGATTATTCAACGGTGGGTTTTTCTATACCCCGCCAACTTTTGTATGGCTTCCTCAGGCAGTGTAACCGTTTCAATCTGCAAATCAGGCATATCCATGCCTGATTTCTTTTTAAGTACCGAAAATAATGCGAGCTGTTATCCGAACAAACGGCAAAAGCTGTTGACGACAAATAGCCGTCAATACAATTTCGTAATTTAAATTAAACGATTAGCCGCTATATCGCTCTAACAGAGGGAGCGCTGTTGAAAATTGTATTTTCAAGCCATGCATCCGGCACGCTACAATACCTTATTGATAACACCAATTTACAGGCTGATTTGATCAGCTACGGAGAACCATGAGCCATTCTGCATTTGAGTTACAAAGACGTGAATCCATACACGCATTAAAAATTACTTACGAGGAGTACCGCCATATAGAAACCGGTGCCAGACATATTCATTTTAATACCGAAGATAATAACAACGCGTTTCTTGTGGCTTTTAAAACGGTTCCGCAGGATTCCACAGGCGTCGCCCATATTCTGGAGCACACCAGTTTGTGCGGAAGTAAACGTTATCCGGTGCGGGACCCGTTTTTCATGATGACACGGCGTTCGCTGAGTACGTTCATGAACGCCTTTACCGCTAGTGACTGGACTGCCTATCCATTTGCGACGCAATCACGCAAGGATTTTGACAACCTGCTCCAGGTATATCTGGATGCGGCATTCTTCCCAAGTCTGGACAAACTCGATTTTCTCCAGGAAGGAATCAGGACCGAATTTAAAAAAAATGGTGCGGGTGGCGAAAGTCTGGTATTCAAAGGTGTTGTCTTCAATGAAATGAAAGGGGCCATGAGTGCGCCGGTTCAACGGATCTGGCAAGACTTGCATAGCGCGTTGTTTCCGACCACGACTTACCATTTTAACAGTGGTGGTGAACCGTCCGCTATTCCGGATCTGACCTATCAACAACTGCTTGATTTTCACGCGCGTCATTACCATCCATCCAATGCCACCTTTATGACCTATGGCAGTTTTCCGGTTGCTGAGCATCAGGCGCGCATGCAGGAATTGGCGCTTAATCAATTCACACGGCAGGCGCTCGATTTGTCGATAGCGTCTGAAAAACGTTACGGTCAGCCTGTCCAGATCAGCAGTCGTTTTGCCTCTGACGAAGATATATCGACGCCACGTTCCCAGGTTATCCTCGGCTGGCTGTTGGGTAACGTAAAAGATCTTGATGCGACGATGGATGCACAGATGCTGGCCAGTGCGCTCCTCGATAACAGCGCCTCGCCTTTGCTTCATGCCCTCGAAACCAGTTCACTTGGCACAGCGCCATCAGAACTATGCGGATTTGAAGAAGCCATGTCTGAGAGTGTGTTTGTCTGCGGCCTGGAAGGCTGCAAACCCGAGGATGCTGAGCAAATACAAAACCTGGTGTTGTCTGTTTTGGAAAAAGTCGCTAAAGACGGCGTGCCGGTTTCGCAGCTGGAATCTATTTTGCACCAGATTGAATTGAGCCAACGTGAAGTCGGTGGCGGCCGTTTTCCCTATGGTCTGCAATTGATGGTTAAGTCGTTGTCTCCTGCCCTTCACGGCGCGGACCCGTTCAAAGTGCTGAATGTTGAGCCGATGCTGGCGCGTTTGCGTGAAAAAATAAAGGATCCGTCCTATATTCCTGATCTTGCGCAATCGCTGCTGCTCAACAATAAGCATCGTGTTTTACTCACAGCAAACCCGGACCCGAAACTGGCCGAAGAGCAGGAGGCGCAGGAAAAAGCCCGGTTGAAAGAAATCGAATCCAGCCTGACGGATGCGCAAAAACAAAACATTATCAGTTTGACGGAAGCGTTACGCCAGCGGCAGGAAACAGAAGACAATCCGGAAGTTTTACCCAGTGTAAGTGTCAATGACGCACCGAAAGTGCTGAAATATCCGGAGGACCGGAAACTGGACATACATGGCGCTCGAGCCAGCTTTTTTCCGATTGCGACGAATGGACTTGTTTATCAGCAGGTTGTGATTAAAATTCCTGAGATGGATCAGGCATTAATTGATGACCTACCGTTATTCTGCGATATCCTTAATAAAGTCGGAATCAATGATCTTGATTACCTTCAGGCTCAGGCGCTGCAGGCGTCAGTATCCGGCGGTATCCATGCCCACTTGTCCTGCCGCAGTCCGCAGGACGACCTGCAAGGTCTGAATTCTTATTTTGTTTTATCCGGCAAGGCCTTGTATCGCAATCAAACAGCATTCTCACGTTTACTGTTTGACACTTTTTCAGGTGCCAGGCTTGATGAATATCATCGCCTGCGCGAATTGATTGCGCAAACTCGAGCACATTGTGAAGCCGGTATTACGCAAAGCGGGCACAGACTGGCCATGCAGGCCGCCAGTGCGGGTTCATCAGTCTATGCCAGTCTGGGACACCGGTGGGACGGGCTTCAGGGAGTCAGAAATATTATCGCACTGGACACAGCGCTTGAGAACGACGATGAAATCAAGAAACTGGCTGAGCGGTTTTCGAAAATCAAACAACTGATTAGCGAAGCGCCGCGGCAATTTTTGCTGATCAATGAAGAAGAGAATTTCGAGAATGTTACGCAAACATTGGCGTCCCATTGGCAGGACGCGCCGGTAAATACCGGTTGCGGCAAACTGCGTGTCAATTTTGAACCTGCTACTGTTAATCAGGCATGGACAACCAGCACCCAAGTAAATTTCTGTGCTAAGTCCTACATGACGGTTTCGTCGGATCACGAAGATGCTGCAGCATTTACAGTACTCGGTCATTTTTTACGAAATGGTTTTTTGCATAACGCCATTCGTGAAAAAGGGGGTGCATACGGTGGCGGCGCTGCCTTCGCAGCAGACACCGGTACATTCCGCTTTTATTCCTACCGTGATCCGAGGATGGCTGAAACGCTGGACGAATTTGATCAATCAGTGGCGTGGTTGCAGAACGCGAAACATGATTCGCGTCAAGTCGAGGAGGCAATATTAAGCGCGCTCAGTGATATTGACCGGCCGGATTCTCCAGCCGGTGAAGCAGTGAACACCTGGTTCGGTGAATTGCACGGCCGAAGCATCGAGAAACGAAAAATATTTCGTAAACGGATTATGTCCGTCAAGCTGGAAGATTTACAGCGCGTCGCCCGGCAGTGGCTTGTTCCGGATCAGGCCAGCACCGCCGTTATTACCGATACAGTCACACTGAAAAAATACAATGATGCCAATCCAGAGAAAAAACTGGAAGCCTGCCCTTTAAAATAGCGTATATGCCGCACATCTGTGAGTTGCGCAGATATGCGGCGTTGCTATCATCAAGTCGATATAAAAGGGCGATGGGTTGCGTCGTGGAATACACTATGACGTGTAAATTTATGGGCAAACTAAGAGTCCGCTCGTTCACGAGTCAACAGTCGGTTTAAAGTGGCGGGTGGAGCAGGGGAGTTTGGCATGCCAGGCTGAATCATAACTATGCCTCCTTTATCCATGGATTAATCAGCATGGCTTGAGTTGACCCAAAGTCTTTGGCGGTGCTTGTCATGAGATGCAAGCTGTGTTGCAAAGTTGTTGCAGGAATGATTCCGTCACTGGCATGAATTAAAAAAATGTTCTGTCGTGTTTTAGCCATTATTTCTCTCATATGACGGCTGTTTCTGCATTGACCGGTAACTAACGATCCCCAGTACGGAAGTGACGTGATTAGAAAATTTTTTAAATGACGCTTTTTCAAAAAAAAATCGTTGCAAGAAGCACAAACTATTCATCTGTTTAACGCGATACTGTAAATCTTTAACGACGACATTAAACCAGAAAGAATTCAACAAGGTCTTGACAATATAATATTAGATGCAGTCTATTATCCAATTCAAGCAGCTGGTCAAGCGGGTTAAATTTGATTTATCCGTTATCTTATCGCGAAATGTAATTTTTCATATTTTTCTGTTAAAAAGTCGGCTTAATACGAGTTCTAAAAGGATAAAGAGCCATTAAATTATAAGACAGCATGTAACCGGGTAAAACCAGGAATGGTCGCCAACGTTGCAAAAAGACGCATCAATATGCAAAACAACTCATGGAATAATTTTCAGGCTTGTTGCGGTGGGACATAAAAGATACGTTGGTCCGCCGCAAGATTTCACGTTGATCATTGACCCGGGTGATGAAAGTATTAACCAACAGGCATCGAACAGGCATCGGAAAGTGATGAGGCTGAAAAGTTGCTGCTATGCTGTATCAATAGCTGACAGGAGAAATTGAGTTGACGGATTGGGAACCAGTAGCGCATACATTTTCACGTTTTTAAAGTCAATCAGTGCTATTTAGATTGAATTCAGGGAGAAAATAGTTGTCAAAATCAAAAAATGGGGCTATCAACTATTTTAAATTGTTCGGCGATATGTGCAGATGTAATCGTCGCGACACCCTTTCTGTAGTCGCTGATGAAATTTAATCAAACAAATGTAGGGGAAGATCTTGCTCTGGCTTTTACTGTTACATATCTCCGCAGTGGTATTTTGGTGCGTCACGTTGCTGTATCTGCCAGCACTTATTGTCGATACGGCTTCTCAAAAAACTATTGCTGAACAGCAACGCAATCTAGCAATCATACAGATGATTTTCAAGTCGTTTGCAACACCGGCCGCGTTAATCGCAATCGCTTCGGGCACAACCATTTTTATAGCAAGTAATATTCATGAACATTGGCTCATTTTCAAGCTAACTTTAATCGTGGCTTTAGTACTGTGTCATGTACTCTACGGCTGGGCTATATGGCGTATGCAAGTAAGCTCCGGAAAATACGTAAAAAATTTATGCTTGATACTGAGTGTTACAAGTGTAATTCTGATACCGTCAATTATTTGGATCGTATTGACCAAGCCTTCTTAGGAGTTGAGTATGCGATATGTTCAGTGGAATGGGCATAACCAAGGATCAGTTTTTAGTATGTACGCCGACAGCATGTCCATAAACCATTTGTCCGCCGAGCAAGCTGGTGGCAGTAATCAACGCCGCCGTCAGCAACGAAATATACAAACCCCACGGGCTAAAACTGCTGTCATCATTAAAGCGCAGCAGCCAATTATACGAAGCCAACGACAATGTCATGACGGCCAGCAGCGCATGGCACCAGGCGATGGTCAGGGTACGGATTTGCCGCACCAAAAGCAAATCAACCAAGCCTGCCATACCCGCCAACCAGCCGCCCAGACTGCCCAGGCCCGCCAGCCACAAACCGACGCGCAACCAGAATGGATCGGTTGTGTAGAGATAAGCCAAATCGGCACCTACCAGTCCGAGCAAAAAAGCTACCGGAAAATGAATCAGCATAGGATGAATTGGATGTCCTGCCACAGACATGCGGCTGATAATACGCTCTCTTGTCATGAGTACTCTCCCAAAAAACCATGCTTTACACGGCATAGCTTAACTATAATTTTATTTTTTATCATTCTTTTTTTTCTGGGCGGCTGTAGTGGTCCCCAATCAATTCTAGATCCAGCTGGGCCATCGGCCAGTGCCATAGCCAGTCTATGGTGGGGCATGTTCGTTTTTTCTGCAGTGGTGTTATTAACCATTGTTATATTATGGCTTTATGCAATATGGCGCAAACCGCCACGAATAACTGAATCGCAAGCCCGCCTACTTCACAAACGTTGGATTATAAATGGTGGGTTGGTGTTGCCCATGGCCAGTATCACTATATTATTAAGTTTTGGTATTCCGATGACGGGCTATCACATGTTACCACTGGATATCGTCGAAGATGCACCATTACGTATCGAAGTAACCGGTCATCAATGGTGGTGGGAAGTTCATTATCCCAGCACCGGTTTCGTGACAAAAAACGAATTGCACCTGCCCGTTGGTGTGCCAATCGATGTTCATGTAAGCAGTGCTGATGTAATTCATTCGTTCTGGATACCGAAGTTGGCCGGAAAGATCGATGCAATTCCTGGTCGGACCAATATATTGCGACTCCAGTCAGATACAACCGGTCACTTTCGTGGACAATGCGCGGAATTCTGTGGCACTGAACACGCATTGATGGTGTTATCGGTAAAAGCGCATACACCGGAAAATTTCGAGTCTTGGTTAAAGGCACAAAAGGATGACTGAAGCAATTAGAGAAAAACCAGCAAATCTTCATGGCAATTTTATGAAGGTATGGGGCAACCCGAGTGGTTTGCAAGCATTGACTATCGTCAATCATACGGCAATCGGTATACGCTACATGGTCACGGGTGGCTTGTTCTTCTTGATCGGCGGATTAATGGCGATGCTGATGCGTACACAGCTGGCCTTGCCTGAGCAAGAAATTATTGGACCTGAGCTCTACAATCAGTTATTTACGATGCATGGCACGGTCATGATGTTTTTGTTCGCGGTGCCGATACTCGAAGGTCTGGCGCTTTATTTGATCCCGAAAATGATCGGCGCTCGCGATTTGCTTTTCCCCCGTCTTAGTGCTTTTGGCTACTGGTGCTATCTGTTCGGAAGCATTATTTTGCTGTCGAGCTTGTTAATGGGCATTGCACCTGCGGGTGGTTGGTTTATGTATGCACCATTAAGCAATGCAGTGTACTCGCCTGGAATGAATGCTGATTTCTGGCTGCTTGGTATCACCTTTATTGAGATTTCAGCCGTATCAGCGGGCGTCGAACTGGCCGTTTCAATTCTACGCGGCCGTACACCTGGCATGGCTTTAAAAAATATGCCGATATTTTGTTGGTACATTCTCGTCATGGCGCTGATGATCGTGTTTGGTTTTCCACCTTTGATTCTAGGCAGTATTTTGCTGGAATTGGAACGTGCAGCAGATATGCCATTTTTTGATGTTGCCCGTGGCGGTGACCCGGTTCTATGGCAACATTTATTTTGGCTGTTCGGCCATCCTGAAGTTTATATTATTTTCCTGCCTGCCGCAGGTATTGTGTCGACGCTGTTGCCGGTATTTGCACGCCGACCTATCGCCGGCTATCGCTGGGTTGTGCTGGCTGTTATTTCAACCGGCTTCATTAGTTTCGCATTATGGGTGCATCATATGTTTGGAATTGGAATTCCGCGATTAGCCCAAGCATTTTTTTCAGGTG
Source organism: Nitrosomonas sp. (assembly GCA_021604405.1). Classification (GTDB taxonomy): domain Bacteria; phylum Pseudomonadota; class Gammaproteobacteria; order Burkholderiales; family Nitrosomonadaceae; genus Nitrosomonas. The sequence continues at coordinate 11,826 of BQJA01000002.1, forward strand.
CCAGCATGCTAATTGCGATTCCCACCGGTATTCAACTTTTTGTCTGGCTGGCAACACTGTGGACCGGACGACCTGTTTATCATATACCCATGCTCTGGATAATTGGATTTTTGATCATTTTTGTCGCAGGCGGACTAACGGGTATTATGTTGGCCATGGTTCCTGTCAACTGGCAGGTTCACGATACGCATTTCGTGGTTGCACATTTACATTATGTGCTTGTCGGCGGCATGCTGTTTCCATTGATAGCAGGTCTATATTACTGGTTGCCACATTTTTCGGGACGTATGCCCTCTGATAAGTTGGCACGCTGGGGGTTTTGGCTCACTTTTATCGGATTTAATACGACCTTTTTTATCATGCACCTGACTGGCTTGCTCGGTATGCCGCGGCGTGTGTATACCTATCAGGAAGGCCTGGGTTGGGATCTGCCAAATCTTATTTCATCAATAGGCAGCTTTATTCTTGCAATCGGTATCATTATGGTTCTATTTGATATTTTGTTGCACTTCCGTTTTGGCCGCCCGGCCAAAACGAATCCATGGCAAGCTGATACGCTTGAATGGGCCACTGATACACCGCCTAAACCTTACAATTTTATCAGTCTGCCGACTATTCTAACGCGTCATCCGTTGTGGGAACAGCCTGATTTACAGACAACAATTACTGAAGGGCGGCACACATTATCCGAAATAAGTCATGGTCGGCGTGAGACTTGGGGAACGGATCCAGTTACTGGGAAAATAAAAGAAGTTATCCATTTGCCTGGCAACTCCTGGCTGCCATTCTTCGCCGCATTAGCATTGGCCGCAGTATGTATCAGTCTCTTACTTAGAACTTATAATATCGCTCTAATTGCGACCGGAATCAGTCTGTTAATGTTGCTGCGCTGGTCCTGGATTAACGGTGCGCATCCTGGCGCAGCACCCGATGCAAATATTTCGCCCGAATATCCGTCTTTGCATTCACGTACTTTTAGTGGTCCTGGTTTATGGGGTATGATCGTGACACTGTTTGCCGATGGCGCATTATTTTTGTCACTACTTTTTGGCTGGTTCTATCTGTGGATCGCGGCGCCATTCTGGCAAGCGCCCGAGACATCCCCAATAGCCTGGCTCCCTATGCTGATTAGTGGTGGACTGTTAACTGTTTCAACCATCTGGTTTAATCGTATCATAAGTCAAATACGTAAGAATCAATACACCCATTTGCAAATACAATTGTGGAGCATAGCAGGGATCGGTTTGGTGCACTGTGGCATCTTGATTTGGGTTTGGCTGACTGCGACATTAACCGTAGCAATAACTGCACATGACGCCATCTTAGCAGTCTTGCTAATGTATCTAATATTTCACAGCGTGCTTGCAGTAATCATGACCGCTTTACAAGCCTGGCGTGTGGTTTATGGCTATGTCGGTAAAGCCGCACCTTACGAATTGTTGGTCGTGAAGCCTTGGTGGTGGTATACAACCCTGGTATTCTGGATCGGTTTCACTGCTACGATATTATTGCCAAATAGTTGGGGAATTACCTGATGTTATCGCCGTATCATCCATTACAACTGGTTCTGGGCCTGATCATTTGGATAACTTGGTTTGCATTGATTTACGGGGCCTTAGCGATTGCTTGTGAGATCGCACCGCCCCCACTTGAGCATGGACCATTCACTTGGATTAATGCGGCGTTGTTAATCAATTCATTGATAATTACCGCTCTTTTATTATACTGGGCTCTTGTTTGTTGGCGGGCAGCTCGTGACAATAATCGGCAGGTTAACGCCTCAGGTTTATTTATCGCTAAACTTGGTGCCGGCATTTATGTAGTCGCTGCTATCGCCACATTGAGTTTAGGACTGATGACGATGCCACTCCCGCCATGCTTATGACATTTTTGTTGGATAAAGCGACTTCGCGGATAATGTAATACGGTCTGATAACATTCAGGTGAGAAAGGTGTCATTTCTGTTCATTAACAATATGAGACTTTTTATCACAGATAAAAAAATTAGTTATTATTCAAGTTGTTCTGTCGATTTTCATTTGTTCCAATGAGGGAATACTGCACTTGATGTGAAGGGTGGCAAGAACAAATTCATATGCGCTGTGATCGTATACTGTTGTCGAGAATACGTTAGCCTACCCTTGAGCGAAATTGCAACATAGTCTGGATTCAGTCATTATTGCTACACAAAGCAGCTAAGATAATTAATGTATAGACTTGAGTGAATCGCCCGGATTGTAAGCCAGAAAGGGTTGGTGCCTATTAATAACTATCCACGGGCAACCACAGATTTGAACAAACAATTGGATACAAGGCAGTACTGAGATGCTTCCGGGGCAGCAGCGCTGCCAGGGTGAAACAGGATTCTGTTCTCACTTGATCCAGATGGGTGACTGGTGCGATTTGCATCACCAAAGAAACAGAAGCAGCAGGTGCAAGGGACTCAGCAAAAACAGTTTAGCAATGGCGTTATTGAGGATTAATGTATCGCCGAAAGGCGAGAGTTTTTCTCGGACTATTGACTCGGGGCAGCTAATGGGTGACTCCATTTTGGAATCCTTCCCCTGAAATCACCGCCTGAAACATCCTCTAATTCGGGAGGCATGAAAACGCCGAAGAGATAGTCACATTAGTTCAATGCAAGAATTTCCGTGGTGGGTTATGTACCTTTGTTGGGACGATCCCATTAAGGACAATAGTGTCCAAAACCCTTCCAGCCAGCAGGGACTGGTCCGCCGGCCACTACAAGTTAGCTACTGCACCGCCTGCACTACCTTCAGCAAAGCATAAGCTACCTGAAAACCGGTTATTTCGCTGTGCCCTTTTATAAACTCATCAGCCCTGAGATTGAACACTCTACCGGGGGCAAAACTGTATTCATCGCCCACTTGTAGAAGCTTTCCATGCAATCCACCGGTCTCCGGGGTATGCTGGGCGCCGTTGCGCCCCATACCGCCATAAGGGTCGTTCTGATCTCCCAGAGCGGCTGCCTGATCCCGCGTTATACGTGAAGCCAGCGGGTAGGCAATGCCCACTGCGCGATCGTTTTTGGTATGGGTGATGATCACCGGTCCCGAAACGCGTTTTTCCGCCAACAAGGAACGAAAGGCACCGTCGCGGCTACCATCGAAGTCCTTGGCAAGACCGTTGTGCGAATAGGCGGCCTGTAACAAGGTAAGACTGACCGCCGGGGTATTGGGTGGCAATACCGACGCGGCGGCCGTCACCAAACGACCGCCAAAGCTATGACCCACCAAATGCAGCTTGATATCGCTTTTCCTGTCGCGAATACGGTGTAGTACCGATGCCAAACCATTAAAGCCGACGATGCCCGCACGATTTTTCATCTGATAATAGGTAGCGAAATTAGCGAGCCGCCGGGCAGCCGCCTTGATGCCGCTCAGGGCGTCGCCGATGATGCCAGCCGCACCGCCGCCGACCGAGGTCGCCCCGCCGCTACCGGCGGCGCCAGGTGCTACGACCGGTTCGCCGAGCTGTTCAAACAGATCCTGTGGATCACGGGAGAAAAATTCCTCCGATCCATCGTCGGGATCTGCTGCCGTAGGATCGAGAATAGAGCGTAGCAGCAGCACATATTCCTGACGAGCCTGAGGGTCGCTGTCAAGGGACGGAACCAGTGCTTTAGCCTTGTCCATAGCGGCTTTCCTGATCGGATTAATCTCGTCGTCACCCAATCGTAGCGGGTCATTTTTGAGATTCTCCAGCAGCCGGAGTAACGAGTCGTCGTTTTTCTGTGTCGCCGAGGCTGCTCCACCGCCGGGGATAAGATCCTCGTCGGTGAATCTCTTACTGGGCCAGAATAAACGTACTATGGCAAAACGACGTTGGTCAAGGCTAGACACCACACCTTCATCTATCACCCGTTCGACGCTTTGGGTCAGCTTTTCATAGAGCTTACGGGCATCGGCAATATCGTTGTTCCAGCCGTGGGACAAAACCAGCAAATCACTGAACTGTTCTAGATCGTTTAATATCTGGGTGACCTGGCTCTGATCGAAAACAGCGCCCTGTTTGGTAAACTCAATTTCGTAATGAGGAAGATGCATGCTTGGACTCCTGATAATTGATAGTAGACCTGGCAAACACGTAACGATGCTTAAACCAACTGGATTGCCCGCATCAGGTCCACTAGGCCATAGCCCTCAAAATAACGTTCACGTCCCAACGGCGTGGCGCTTTCCAAAAAGATACGCTTGACCTCGGTCGGTCTGCCGATAAACTCACGGCGAATCGATAAAAACGCTGCCACGGCTCCGGATACATGGGGAGCGGCCATGCTGGTACCGCTGTCGTCCAGATAATAAGCACTTTTTTCTTCGACGTTTTTGCCGATTAACTTGAGCGCATCGGCAAGTTTGCTACCGGCGGCACAAGAAGTAATGCGCTCACCGGGAGCTACTAGATCAGGCTTAATACGTCCATCTCCGGTAGGGCCTTTAGATGAGAAATAGGATACGCCGAAGGTGTGCGGCGAATCCCGGTGAGTAGCGCCGACGGTAATCGCCTGAGCGGCATTGCCGGGGTCATTGATGGTATTGGATAGTCCTACCTGGGTAGAGCGGGCACTGGCTGCCACCGAGCCGTAACCGGTGTTACCGGCGGCAGTGACGACCACCACCCCTTCCTGCACCAGCCGGTCTACCATCGTGCATAAAGGGCTTTGCCCACAGGCGAACATTTCGGCATCGAATTCGTAGCCGACACTCAAATTGACCCCATGTACTCGCATCATTTTGGGATTATCGTTAATTTTCTCACGAATATATTCAAGCGCCTGGATAATCTGACTGGCCCGTCCTTCTCCTTTATGGTCCAGCACGCGCAGGCTGACCAGTTTACACCGGGGCGCCACCCCGCGGGGTGGACGTTGCAACTGAGAACCTTTGTAAGTGCGTGTCGCACAATTAGCGCTGATTTTATCGCCTTCAGCATCAATCCTGTGTACGTGTTCCAGCAGGTAGACTTTACTGTCAGCGGAAGAAGGCGCAACGCCGGCGATGATACCGGCAACGTGGGTGCCATGACCAAAGTCGTCATGCAGCGCCCATCGTCGATGTTCATCGAGCAGTTTTTTGCGCTCTTTAGCGGATAGAGCGCTATCCCAGTCTGGACTGGCCAATGGTGCAAGCTTATTTGGAAAACCATCTGCTTGCACTTTTACTCGGTCGGAAAAGCAGCGATGCAGGCCGGCTACCTCCGGCGCATACAACGCATGTTCCGCTTTTATTCGGGTAGAGCCGAAATGAGGGTGATCGGCATCTACTCCGGAGTCAATCACTGCCCAAACGATGCCATCACCGCTGGCATCGAAGGATCGGAGAGCGGCATCGGCTTTGATCGTCGCTGTGGAATACATGGTCTGGGATTTGACCGGAAAATCCGGCCATAACCGATAAATAGCCCGTTCATTTAATGGTTTCTTTTCGTCCTCGGCAACCAGTTGACGCCATTCCTTATCTTTGAAATCACAACGGTAGTAGGTTTTGGCAATCTTAAGCAGTGGCCGGCGTTCCTCGGTGGATTGTTGTTTGTTATCGGTTTTCTTGACCGAAGACACGATCTTTTCATAAAGTGCCTTAAACTGAATTTCCGCACTGGGAAGACCGTCAGTATGTATTACATTCAGTTCGACGATATAGGGTCCATACTTGTCAGTGCCTACGTTAGGAAGCCCCCATTTTCTGCGTTTCTCATTATCCTCCATAGATTGAGATACGGTAGAACGAACAAGTAACTCACTGAGTTGTTTTTCTTTTTCTGGTTCGACATGGTCCGCTGAAGTGGTTGCTGCTTGTTTTTCTGCTGAATCGTCGGATTTCTTTTTGGCCATAGATGGTAACTCCAGAGTTTAGTTTTACTGGTAAAACACCTGGGCGAGTGCCTCGCCTTTTTTGCCGTCTAATAACTCCCGGATACCGCGTTCAAGATAAGTGGCCCGTATTTTCAACTAGGCTTCGATACCTTCACGTAGCGTTGTGCAAATGATATTGATCAATATAAAAATAAAAGCAATCACTATTTCAAGAATTGCCGAATCGAACCATAACAACGCGTTCTGGCACAGAGAATGTCGAAATAAAGCCAAACTTTAACGGACCCTCGATTGACTACAAAATTAGATGGCCACTCGTAAGTCACGGATGCCCTGTTCCTAGTACTAGTCATGAGTAACAACCGTGTGGATATAGGAAAATTAACTACCTTTTCCATGACGTTTGAATGTACTGAAAATTGGCTGGGCTGTCAAACACTGTGATAATCGATCGAAAAATAACGGTTCTGTCGCATTAAACGAGATCATCGATACCTTCGTGTAGAGTGTTTACCATTAAAGAGATGGTGATGCTACATACTTATTGTAAAAAGGATGCGATTTCCGATTGAGGTAATTCTGGTTTGTATCTGTTGGTACGCGGCGTATCCGTTAAGTTGCCGACACCTGGAAGAAATGATGAAGGAGCGTGGTGTATCTGCAGATCATTCTACAGTGATCAGTTGGACGATCCGGTTTCTACCATTATTGGAAAATATTTTCAGAATAAAGTATAAACGCTCGATTGGTAGAAGCTGGCGTATAGACGAGACTTATATCAAGGTCAAAGGTTCCTGGAAATACCTTTATCGTGCTGTCGACAAAGAAGGAAACACAATTGATTTCCTATTGACAGCCAAGCGTGATAAAGCAGCCGCCATGCGCTTTTTCAAGAAGGCCATTAATACCAATGACATGCCTGAAAAAGTAGCGATGGACAAGAGTGGTGCCAATAAAGCAGCTATTGAACAGATCACCAAGAATAATGACACTTCCATTGTCGTCAGGCAGGTCAAATACCTCAACAATATCGTGGAAAAAGACCATCGAGCAGTTAAGCGAATAACAAAACCAATGCTCGGATTCAAATCTTTTCAATCAGCTAAAAATGTCCTGTCTGGCATCGAACTCATGCACATGATTCGCAAAGGTCAGTTGATGATGGAAGAAGCAGAAAAGATGTCTTTTGCTGAACAATTTTATGCTCTGGCAAGATAATCGTGTCAAGACCACCTGTACGCTTGATAAAATCAACCAGATATTAGCTTTCTTTCATTAATGCGACAGAACCCATCTTATTGGGATCGAAGCCAAATCCCCAAGTGTTGAGAATTTTCCGATACCCTTCTCTTGGATCGTTGCTAAAATCTGCCATCTGGAAAAAACCCAATGTCCAAGACAACGATTCATAATCACAATTCTCAAGAAGAACCGGCAAGATGTGCCCATCATATTGACTATGATTCAACGCGTACCCTAACTCCATCTTCATCCACTTTGATTCAATAGAATGGGCCGATAGCAGGAGAAGAAACCAATCACATCGCCTCAGGGCCTTGCCGATTTCGTCGTGCCATTGCTGCGCACATTTAATATTCGTATTACTGTACCAAACCGGAATACTGTGATTCCGAAGCGTATCAGCGATTCGTTCCGTTACCGCTCTGTTTTCTGATGAGTGCGACAAAAACACCTCTTTTGGAGCCATTATTATGCTCCGCTATTGATGTGTTTCAGGTACGCGCTAACTATCTTTTTTCCAAGGGTTGATCGTGGTTCACTGGACGACAGCCGCAGGTGATTAATCTTTGATAGAACCCACGGCAGACGGGAAAAATCTTCGCTTTCACTGCCAATCATTACAGGGAGAAATTTACCTTTAAATTTTTCATTGAACAGTGCCTGCTCCAATTCTTCCCGCACCCAAGAAGAGCTATAAGAGTGTTTGCTCAATATTGCAATGATTGCATCCGATGACGCGAGCGCGCTTTTTGTTGACGCCGCCAAGCCTTCTCCCGGCGATAAGCCACGCTCATCACTCCACACTTCAAATCCGTGTTTCTGCAGTTCTTCTGTCACCGCAGTCGCGATGTCTTTGTCCTTTGCGGTATGTGAAATATATACGTTGATGTTAACTCTCCTCGCCTTACAGATTACTTAGCGCTGACACTGCTTTCAGCGGCACACCGTTTAACGCGTTCGCTGGAAGGCTTTGGTTTTGCCGCATCAGGTTCAAGATTGCATGATTTGAATCAGATTTCCGCAGGTGTCATCGAACATTGCAATGATTACTTCCCCTGCCGGTGTAGGTTCTTGCACAAAATCGACACCCATTGATCTCAGGCGCTGCACTGCTTGCTCGACGTCTTTGACCTGGAAAGACGTTGCAGGAATCTTGTCATCCTTCAAAGCCTTTTTGAACGGAGGCACTGCACGGTGTGTACTTGGCTCGAGTAAAAGTTCGACACCATTTGGTTCATCAGGTGAAACCACTGTAAGCCAGCGATACTCACCCAGAGGAATATCGTTCTTCTTCGCAAACCCTAACTTGACCGTATAAAACTCAAGCGCTTTCTGCTGATCATCAACGAAGATGCTGGTTACATAAATTTTCATAGCTTCTCCTTGGCTAAGATGGCTACACATTCTATTATGACGCATAACACCTGAGTTAAGAGGCCGATACGTTATCGACCGTCCCGCCGAAGTCGAACTTGGGCGACTTGTTATGTGCGGCCATCACGAAAAGGCTTCTTTTGAATTCATTGCCAGTTCAGTATTACCGAACGCTGGCGATCTTTCTCCATGATAAGGTTCAAGGTTCACCCAAGTCTGGATAATATTCATTTCATTTTCCACGTATATTGCGGTTTTTATTGAGTGGACCAAATAGCGAATTGGCTTTTCTTCTGAGGCCAATTGACCAACACCACGTAAACGCTGTCAACCATGGTCATCAAATCTTTGGCCTACAGCCGGATAAGGGAACGAAGTGTCTGAAGAAAATGATGCTACTGGCCCATGTTGGCCAGAGATGTCGCACACGAATAACTGATATTCAGATTTCACACTTATCCCCGATTAATCATATAAGAACAGACGTCCAATATGACGTAAGCTATTATGTCGGCATTGCAATTTAACATCTCAAGTCGCATGCTATCCCCTTGATCTATTATAATCATGTAGCGAATTAACGTTTATCATCATAAGCTTCGTTATATCCACAAAGTAATCTATGGATAAGTTTCCAGAACACAAGTATAAAACGCGTCCTACACCGATGAACGGCTCACAGTCATTAAGAAAAATAAGCACGCGATTTCTCGCAGCCGCTGCACGCGCCTATCGGCTCACCAATTTTAATAACAGCAACATATGGCTTCCATCTTCGCCAGCAGCAGATTGACTGAATTGTATACCATCCGTAACGTTATTATGTCATGCCCTATAAACCCCATTAGCGGCTTGATTAATACGGTCTCGATTGTGCGCAGTATAATAATCAATCTCCGGCCCAAGCGGCACGATGCGCGTTGGATTTATATTTTCCTGGCTGTAATAATAGTGCGTCTTGATTTGATCAAAATTAACAGTATCCGCCACGCCCGGCTGTTGAAATAAATCCCGTAAATAATTCGACAAATGTGGATAATCCTCTATTTGTTGACGGTTCGCTTTAAAATGCGCGTAATAAACGTTATCAAAACGAATCAGCGTCGTAAAAAGACGCCAGTCGGCTTCTGTGATTCGCTGGCCAACAAGGTAGCGTTGCTGTTCTAAGTGTTGCTCAACTTTATCCAATGCCGAGAATAAACCGTTAAATGCTTTTTCATAGGCTTCTTGTGACGTGGCAAAACCGGTTTTATATACCCCGTTGTTAATATTATCGTAAACGAAGCTATTCATCGCATTGATTTCTTCCTGTATCTCGGCAGGATAATAATCAGTTTTGACATCCGTAAATGCATTAAACGCAGCGTTCAAAATACGAATAATCTCTGACGATTCGTTATTCACAATACGATGAGTTTTGTTATCCCACAATACCGGCACGGTTACTCGACCAGAATAGTCGGGTTTGTCAAAAGTGTATAATTCGTGCAGGTAGGCTATATTCTCAACCGGACATTCCCCGCTTATTTTCCAGCCATTTTCCAACATTTCCGGCTCGACATAGGTTACCCCGATCACATCTTCCAGCTTCTTCAGTTTGCGGAAAATAAGTGTCCGGTGAGCCCAGGGGCAGGCCAGCGATACAAACAAATGATAGCGACCTGCTTCTGCTTTAAATGCATGGCTGCTGGCGTCCGTGGTAATCTGATTCCTGAACTGAGAATCCGGGCGGATGAATTCACCTTTATCAGAATAAGCCAGCCGCCAGCCGGCATGCCATTCACCGTTGATTAATAAACCCATAATCTTTCTCCTGTTTTTTTAATTTCATTAATTCAGTCTGGTTAACGTGACAACCGCTTAAACCAAAGCGAATCAAGTGAAAACACCCCGGCGCCTTGAATTGTCAATGCGACTGTGGCAGCCAATAAACTTAAAGCAAACTCGTAACCGTTATTACTGATAAAAAAGCCATTCTCAATATGTACGGTCATCGCAACCATTAAGGTAAGTGTTGCTAAGGCAGCAGCCGGACGGACAAACAAACCAAGGATTAGTGCAATACCGCCAAAAAACTCGGCACTCCCGGCTAACAACGCCATTAAATACCCAGGCTCGAATCCCTGGGAAGCCATCCACTGCCCTGTTCCCGTTAAGCCATGACCATCAAACCACCCAAACAGTTTTTGCGCACCATGGGCGACGAGAATGATGCCAATGGGAACCCTTAATACAAGTGCGCCAACACCCGCTTGACTCGACAGGATATTTGTCAAAATTTTGTTTATTTGATTTTTCATGATCATTCTCCAGTATTATATTTCAGAATAATTGATGCACAAAAATCATTATAGTTATATTATTAGTAATTAAAACTAAAATATATAGACAAATATATTCGAAAATTCTGAATAAATAACGGATGTGCGCATGCAAACGAAACTGACGCTTGAAGCGCTGGAAGTCTTGGATGCAATTGACAAAAAAGGAAGCTTTGCGGCGGCAGCAGCAGCTTTGTATCGCGTCCCTTCAGCAGTCACCTATAGCGTACAAAAGCTGGAAGAAGATCTAGGTGTCACTTTATTTAAAAAAGAAGGGCGCCGCTCGGTTCTGACACCAGCCGGAAAGGTTCTGCTGACACGAGGCCGCACGCTTCTCGACGCGGCGGAACGACTCGTGGAAACGACCCGGCAGGTAAGTACCGGGTGGGAATCCCACTTAAATATCGCGATTGATTCAATCCTTTGCTTCGATGTAATTTATCCGCATCTAAAAACTTTTTATCAGTTAAAACCAGACACTGAAATCAATCTATACGAGGAAGTATTAGGCGGCGCCTGGGAAGCAATAATAAAGGACCGAGTCAATTTGGTAATTGGCGCCCCTGAACCACCCACCCATACGCATGGGTTGCATTATAAAGAAATCATGCAAGTCAACTGGACATTCGTTGTTGCCAAGACGCATCCATTAACAGAAATCGATCAGCCACTCACAAAAGCGGATATACAAAAATTTCGGGCCGTGGTCATACGGGATTCCTCACAACAATTACCAACGCTCACTCAGCGAGTTTTTGACAAACAGACGGTATTAAGGGTGGCAACAATGCAACACAAAATTGATGCTCAGATAAAGCGGCCTTGGCGTTGGCTTTTTACCCCGGCACCGCATTCAAAAACCACTGGATAACGGCAATTTAGTCGCCCTGCCGCTGGCAGAAGAAATACCCCACACGCCGCTGCATCTGGTGTGGAAGTCAAACAATAAAGGCAAGGCACTACGCTGGTTTATCAATAAACTGCTTAAAGACTGGGAATAAATTCTTAAAGAGAATAAAAAAGCGGCATTCTGGTTTTTTGACCACAGCTATATGCCAGACGTTACATTTCTGAAATTACCGATTTACGGGAAAAGTTTTGTAGATTTTTACGTAACAACTGCACTGTTTATCAAGCCTCAGCAACTGACATGCAAATACTTTGCCATGTGGTTTATTTTTTTCTGCATTTCCTGTTCCTTAGCCACTTCTTTTATTCCACAGTATATAGCTTTACCGACGCCACACACAGATCAGCCTTAAAATCTCTGCCTATACCAACCAGGCCGATACGTTTGAGTCTGTTTTTGCGGAATCTGGCTGTTGTTCTGTGAGGCGCAATGTCCGCAAAAGGAATACGAATTATTTGCCAGTCAGGATTGGCTACAAAACTATAACGGTATGATTGCCACGGCAACCAAAGATCGGTGGTGCGAAAATGAACATTGTAGCGCTCATTGTTACCAGAAACACTGAGCTCAACACCACCATAGGCGGAGGCATCAAAAGGTTCACCGGTAGCCAGGTCCAATGCTATTTGCACAAAGCCGCCGTTGTTTTCAGTAGAAACATTACCACGCATGCGAAGACAGCGCCTGCTTTTATAGTTATCCATGGTCAGTTCACCATTGGAAACGCCACCCATAACCTGGTCGGTAACCAGCCGCCAATGGGTACCCAAATTAGAGCTTAGATTACCACTGACCCGGTCATCAATAATGAAATCTTTGGCTAACACGGTATTGCTATTGTACACCCCAAGATTGATCAAAAAGCCGATTGCAAGGTGAATCATTACAAATCGAAATACAGGCAACTGAAGACGCATGGTTCATTATCAATTGTATGGGTGGCTTGTTTCTTCACGCGCGAATAACGCAGATGATCACTCGCCGGATCCGAATGGCCCGCGCGGTCGGATTCAACTAAATCTTTCCACCGTTCTCAAGCCATTGGCGGCACTCAGCAGAAAGAATACGCTCGCTCGCAGCGTCATAGAACGCAAGCTCTTCTTCAGAAAGTACATCGCGCCAGCGGTTATTTGTGCCCTTATGCATAAAAGTTTGCGCACCACCTTTCCAGAATTGCCCTCCTCCAGGTGCATATAATTCACCCTGACGTTTCATCTCTGTAAATGAAACTGCCTTAACGATATCAGCCCATGCGTGCTCAGGAACATCGATTTCCAGAAAAGCAGCCATACGGCGGACCTCACGTTCGGTGTCTTCGAGCATATCGCTATAGTGAAACAATTGAATGTTGGGAAGGTGGCGGAATTTCCACCAAGATCGAACATTGGAAAGATGTGACCAGTACGGCCAGCCATCCGTTTCCCATGCAAACGTCCCCCGCGTCATCCAGTCTAACCAGAAAGTATGGATATCATCCGGCGGGAGCGGCAGCTCGTCACCCACGCGGCCGGGCAGCATATTCATCAGCATAAAAATCTCATTCTTCATGCCTACATAGTGATTCCATAAAGACATGAAAACATCCCGCGTGTCACGGGCGACATAAAGATATTTTATTTTTTCGCTGTAACGTAAGCCATCGAGCGGGAGATGCGTTTTAATAAAACGGCGATGCTTTTGCGCCTTCAACCGATTAAGTACCACTTCGAGCGGCACAACCCGCATGTCCAACCATGGTGACATTTCCGCGGGCGGTACCGGAAAATCCCTCGCCGAAAAAAGCAGGTTTGCTACAATTGCCTGCGTCCACGTCGTCCCTGCCTTATAGGACGTTGCGATAATAATATCGTTATCGCGCGATTCAAAATAATCCCAGCGGGTGCTGTCAAAATGATGATTCTGGTAGATATGCGTACGTTGTGGTAGGTTCAGCATTTTTTGCGGCCTGATATGAAATATTCGATTATAAATTTACAGAGGCGCACCCGACTTGGCAATTGCATGCGACGGGCAATAATAGAATTAATAAAAGCGTTCAGTTTGTTGTCTAACAACCGATCGGTTAAATTTTCTACAATTTGTATTCCAACAGCAACAATTTTCACGATTTAAAGACAGATCCGGCGTTAGACCTTCATTGCGTTATGTCGTCAATCTGCAGATTCCCCCCATGCACGCAAAAACGAATCATAAAATCCAGGTTCTGCAGGTATCGCACCCCGTACGCCACAAATTGCGGCCGCAAATGCATTGGCTCTGGACAAAATCTCCGCATTTGACCAGCCACGCAAAGTACCGGTTATAAAAACAGCTGTAAAAGCGTCTCCGGCTCCCACGGTATCTACCAGATCGATACTTCCACCCTGCTGCACTTGTTTGTTGCCGTCTGCATCAAGTTGCCATACCCCCCGCTCCCCGCACGTTACCAGTAATTGCTGTAATGAAAACTGCCTGATCACCGCCCCCGCCTGCGCATACTCATCATTTCCTGAGATATTCAGCAATCCGGCGATAACTTTTAGCTCGTCCTCGCTCATTTTTACAACTTCCGCATGACTTAATGAATGCTGAATTCTTTCCACTGTATACCAGGGTTCACGCAAGTTGATATCCAGTATTCGGCGCGATTGCACCGTTTGAAAAATATTATTTAAGGCGTTGAATGAAAATTCATTTCTTTGCGCCAGGGAACCAAAGTAAATTAACTCAGGTGCTGCTGATAACGCAATCTTGCGTGCGTCGTTTGCATCAATGAAATCATATGCCTGGTCCGGTGGAATCTCGAAACGGTGATCGCCATTCTCAATATGGACAATTACCTGACCTGTTGGATGCAGTGAATCTTGCTGCACGCCTTCCGTTGTCATACCCAGACGAGTCATTGTCGCCATTAACTCCCGGCCTAGCGGATCATCGCCGATGCGCGTTATCAATAATGGAAACAAACCAAACGCCCGCAAATGACACGCCACATTAAATGGTGCGCCACCCAGTACTGAGCGGTCTGGAAAAACATCCGCCAGCACTTCTCCAAACAATACCACAACCCTTTCAGGGTGCCTCACTGACAAGGGTTCAGCTTTTTGAGTCTCCGGGTTTTTAATCATCAGTTAAAAAACTCCTTTGTTTATTACACCAGCCCATTATGCTCAACTTACCATCAGCCTGAAAATTCAGCAATATGGAAAATTCTAATCTCGTTTGTATCCTGTTGGATCGGGAATTCCGGCTTTATCGAATCCGGCGCGGCGAATACGACAAGCATCACAAACGCCACAGGCCAGTCCGGCTTCATCTGCCTGATAACAGGAGACCGTCAGACTATAATTAACCCCGAGAGACATCCCTTTTTGTATAATTTCCTGCTTGGACAAATTAATGAGTGGCGCATGAACAACGACTTTATTACCCTCTATTGCTGCTTTAGTGGCCAGATTGGCCATTCTCTCAAACGCTTCAATATATTCCGGACGACAATCCGGATAACCCGAATAATCAATCGCATTTACGCCAATAAAAATATCATGACTGCCCAGCGTTTCTGCCCATGCCAGCGCAAGCGACAACATAACTGTATTCCGGGCGGGTACGTAAGTAACCGGAATCGCAGCTTTTTCACCTTTTATCGGGACAGCAACTGACGGATCCGTTAACGCCGATCCACCAAATGCAGCCAGATCAATTTTAATCACCTGATGCTGGCACACACCTAACGAATATGCAACGGCCTGCGCTGCCGTCAATTCTGATTCGTGACGTTGACCATAGTCAACGCTCAGCGCATAACATTCATATTGCTGGTAACGTGCTATAGCAAGCGTTGTAGCGGAATCCAGACCGCCAGATAAAAGAATTATTGCTTTCACGATATATGCGCAACCGTATCAATAAGGAGCATTTGTCAACGTCCCGGCCCATCTTCCCATAAAAACTTATGCAACTGAACCTGCATCCGTACCGGCAAATGATCACGCAAAATCCATGCAGCCAATTTTTCCGGAGCAAGCTTGCCATGCACCGGTGAAAACAAAACGGGACAAATTAAATCCAAACGCTGTCCCAGTAACATTTCGGCAGCCCACTGGTAATCTGTTTCATCACAAAGCACAAACTTCAGTTCATCCTGACCCGTTAAACAATCGAAATTGCTCCACAAATTTTTATCGGATTCACCTGAACCAGGCGTCTTGACATCCACAACTCTACAAACACGCTTATCCACGCTGGAGACATCCAGCGCACCACTCGTTTCGAGTGAAACTGAATAACCAGCATCGCATAATTCCGAGAGAAGCTGCAAACACCCCCGCTGAGCCAATGGTTCCCCGCCCGTTACCGTCACAAATCGCGCCTGATAAGCCAGAATCTGTTCCAGAATTGTCGTAATTGCCATATTCTTGCCGCCAGAAAAGGCATAAGCTGTATCGCAATATCCACAGCGCAAAGGACAGCCTGTCAGGCGGATAAAAACAGTGGGCAAACCAATGCGGCTCGTTTCACCCTGCAACGAAAAAAAAATTTCATTGATCCGCAAGAATACAGATTTAGAAGCTTGCACGATCACTTACAATACAAGGAAACAAAAGCCATCTGAAGAAAATAGTTAGCAAATCTTATAAACATAGCCAATCAGGCCAAAAAACATTCTCAATTAGCCGACAACCGACGCTTGGCTTTATCAGCAGCATCGCTAAACGGATATCTTGCGATCAAATCCTGCAATGTTTTTTTGGCGGTCGCTTTGTCACCCATTTCCTGTTGACTGCTGGCAATGTTAAGCAGCGCATCCGGTATTTTTGCGCTATTCGGGTAAGTACGAATCAGCTTATTCTGAGCATCAATGGATTGTTGAAAATTACGCAGCGCATAATGTGCATTACCAATCCAGTATGCCGCAGCAGGGGCAAGATTAGATTCAGGATATTTTGCAACAAAAACCTCAAACTGAGCAATGGCAGCCGAGTAATCACCATTTTTGAACAAATTATTCGCCTGATCATAAGCGCTGTTTTCGTCAGGACCGGCTGGCTCTGTTTGTGTAATCGGTGCTGGTTCAGGTGAAGTAACTGGCGCGGGCATGATAGCCGACGCTGGCGACGGTACTTCTTGAGCAAATGACATGTCCCGCGTTCCAGAACCAATAGGTGCATCCGGATCTTCAATTCGTCTTAACCGATTATCAAGATCAATATAAAAATCCTTTTGTCGCTTCTGCAGCAATTCATTCTGATTGGCCAGGACTTCTATCTGTCCACGCAACTCACTCAAATCCTGCGCTAATGTTTCAACCTGCGTGTAGATTTCCAACAGGCCCTGACTATCAAGCGTCTCCTCCATTTTGCCAGTACGCGCTTCCATTTGTTCTACCTGCTCACGCAAAACACTAATCTGTTCACGTGCTTCGCTGTCGCCAAACAGTCCAGCATAACTGGCGTTGCAACCAATTAATAATAACAGCAATAAGACGCGTGCAAACATATTACTCACCATGATAAAGAATGTCGGTACGACGATTTTCGGCCCAAGAAGATTCATCATGACCTGTGGTACGTGGTTTTTCTTCACCCAAACTGACCGATTCAATTTGAGCATCACGCGCACCAGCCAATGTCATCATGTTTTTAACGCTGTCTGCACGACGTTGGCCCAAAGCAAGATTATATTCACGGCTACCGCGTTCATCGGTATTTCCCTGCAGCAAGACATCGGCATTTGGATTATCACGCAGAAACCTGGCGTGTGCCAATACCAACTCCCGATATTCGTTTTTTACTGTATAACTGTCATAATCATAATAGACACTGCGTTGTGACAAAATACTGTCCGGGTCCTGCAGTGCATGAAAAGTCGGCCCACCGGTCGCCAACCCGCTACCTTCAGCCGCGGCGCCTTCATCAGCGCCAATGGAACGCTCTACCACTTCTGCAGTCGGCTGCGTCTCCTGGCTAGCACAGGCCGATAATAAGCAAATCATAAAAACACTGCATATTTTTTTCATACATCACTCCTTAAGATTTAGCTAAAATGCAGAACCTGGCTTATTGTAATCCGGGTAACGGCCCCCACACCGGCTCTCTAATATCACCAATCTGTATCGTGAGTTGCTGCCTTGTCTGACCATCTCTTGAAACAGCCGACAATATACCACGCCCCCCTATTTCTGTGGCATACAAGATCATCATATCGTTGGGCGCAAAACTGGGCGACTCATCAAACTGAGATTTTGTCAGTATTTGCATTTGGCGTGTTGCGATATCCTGAACCGCAACATTAAACTGATTGTTATGGCGATGAATGAAGGTAAAACTTTTACCATCGCGGCTATAATCTGGGCTGACGTTATAGTTACCCTCGAAAGTAAGACGTTCCGCGACCCCTGATGCGGTTTCGGTTATTGCCATACGATATATCTGCGGGCTTCCGCCCCGGTCAGAGGTAAAAATAATCGACCGGCCGTCTGGAGAAAAGCTGGGTTCAGTATCAATACCTGCGCTTCTGGTAAGCCTTTGCAAACCGCCACCGTCCGCATTGATTAAAAAAATTTGCGAATTACCCTGCGTTGTCAGCACGACCGCAAGCTTTTCTCCATCAGGGGACCAGGCAGGCGCGCTATTGCTCCCTTTGAAATTCGCAACAATACGGCGCTCACCGGTTGCAACGGTCTGGACATACACGACAGGTTTTTTATTTGCAAACGATACATAAGCAATCTTACTGCCATCCGGAGACCAGGCAGGCGATATAATCGGCTCAGGATATTCAATCATCGACTGCGCGTTAAACCCATCCGCGTCTGCTACCTGCAATGCATAATTCTCACCCTGCTTCATCACGTAAGCGATACGGGAGCTGAATACCCCTTTGTTTCCGGTTAATGCTTCAAAAACTATATCGGCGATTCGATGCGCAACAGCGCGTAATTGTGCTGTGGAAACTGTCGTAATCAGGCTGGTTAACTGAATCCGCTTTGCCACATCCATTAAGTAGAAACGTATTTCTATTTGTCCATCCGGCAACACATTTGTTTCACCGATCACCAACGCGCCAGCACCACGATTAGCCCAATCCGCATAAACAACATCCACCGGATTATGCGGCGCCAATCCCGCCGAATCCACCATCCTGAATAACCCACTCCTTTGCAAATCAGCAGCCACGATTGAAGTAATACTTTGCGGCAGCCGGGACTCGGCGGCAAAAGGCGCAATGGCTATTGGAATTTGCGTCGCGCCTCCGCCAAATATTTCGATATCCAGCGCCGCATTAAGCGGTTTACATAACCACCATACCAGCAAAAAAAACAACCAATGAGAGAAATGGCGTGAACAAATCAGCATAAACAGGTTTTTAAGTCATTTAATTAATGCAACTGATTATAACAATCATTGCAATGAGTCCGCATTATTTCGTCGCGATTCAGGTCACCGTTGATGACTTCAGAGCAAGAAAACCGTGCAGCCCAACCCGCAAAGCGCTTACAAAAAGCAACTATGGGTTATACAACAGCTAGATACCGTTAACAATCATTCATGATAATGCACCGTAACATTCAAGTTACGAAATTCTTTGAATAAAGCAGGATTAGATGGCAACGGAAGCGGTTCAGACAAGAAAACCGCACGCTCTACTGCACTGTCAAATGACGCATAGCCGCTGCTCCGGCGCAACTGTACATCGAGAATATCGCCACCCGGCAACAATGTTACGTCAAATTCAGTCATTGGATTACCAGGCAAATCAGGTGGCATTACGATACGGCTCCTGACTTTAGCAAGAATCATTGTCCTGTATTTAGCGATTTCGTCCATGATGCGAGCACGCTCCGCTGCTTGCTGCGCTTCACGCTGCGCCACCAACACTTCTTGTTCACGCTGCCGCTGCAATGTTTCTTCGCGTTGAAGCCGTTTCGCTTCGGCTATTACAGCTTCTTCTTTTTTTCTTTGCTTCTCCAGCTCACGTTCTTCCCGCTTCTCCAGTTCATGTTTTCTTTGCGTTTCCTGAGGCGGTTCTTTTGCCGTCACCGGTTCGGGTTTTTCACTTTTTTCCTTACGGACAATGTCTGGTTTTTTGGGTGGTGGCGACGACGCTATTTCGGGCAGTGGTGATTTTTCCTGTACGAATTGCTGTGTGGGTTTAGGTTGCTGAGCAGGCTCTGACGGCACAGGCTCTTTTTTTAACGGCGGTTGTTTTACTACTGGCTGAACAGGCTGAGACCAATCTTGCCACAAATCCACCACTAATCCTTCCGGCGGCAGGCTTTTCCAGTTCAAACCAAAGAACATAAATACAGCGAAAACAACATGAACCAGCAAAGCCAGCACGCCCGCCAAGAACAACCCTGGTTCATTGCGTGATGAATTTCGCAATACCATTACGCTCATAACTGAATCGAATTACTCATTTTGGTCTGGCGAGCAAACCAACCTTCTTCACCTGATGTTGCTGCAGAATATCCATCACAAGCATGACTTCTTCGTAACGGACATTTTTATCAGCCGCTATCACAACAGGCTGATCATTGTTTTGTTCCTGGATTTGTTTTATCGCCGCAGCCAACTGACCCCGATCGATTGTCATTACACGCGCTGTTTTAGATCGATCAAGCAATTTCAAACGACCATTTGTTTCAATCATTATTTCCAATGGCGCAACCGGTGGCGTTAACGATTTGCCAATCTCCGGCAGTTCGATCTGACCTGGACTAATCATTGGCGCAGTAATCATAAAAATAATTAACAACACCAGCATTACATCAATGTATGGCACCACATTGATCTCATTCATAAAACGGCGCCTGCCGCGGTGTCTAGTCATACAACGCTCGCTTCGCCCGTTTCATTCTGACGCCCGCCGCTGCAGCACATTGGACAACTCTTCCATGAAACTTTCATATCGTGTCGCCAGTTGATCGGTGTCACTGGCATAGCGGTTATAAGCGATTACTGCGGGAATTGCTGCAAAAAGCCCCATGGCCGTTGCAATCAACGCTTCCGCGATACCCGGTGCAACATGCGCAATGGTTGCCTGCGTCACATTGGACAGACCACGGAAAGAGTTCATAATTCCCCACACGGTACCAAACAGCCCGATATACGGACTGACAGAACCCACGGTCGCCAGGAAAGATAAATGGGATTCCAGCCTGTCCATTTCCCGTTGAAAAGTGGCGCGCATCGCTCGCCGGGTACCATCCATCACGACGCTCAGATCTGCATTAGACTGATGCTTGGTAAACTCCCGAAAACCCGCTTCAAAAATACGCTCCATACTCCCACCCGGATAATGCGCATTTCCCGCCCGTTGATACAATGCATTAAGATCAGCACCCCGCCAGAAATAATCTTCAAATTCATTGCATTGTCTGACCGCATGCTTGATGGCAAACATCTTGCGAAAAATAAACCACCATGATAACAGCGACGTGACGAGTAAAAGCAGCATCACAAACTGTACCGGCAAGCTGGCACTACTAATAAGATGCAGTAGCGACATATCCTGTGTAATGGTTGCATTCATGATGACGCACCAATTTTCTGGCGCAGCGGCACAGGAACTCTCACTGGTTTAAGACTATCCGCGCCCACACATACGACATGGACTGTGGCGTTAACCAGCTTAATTTGGCTGCGCAATATCTCCTGACAAATGGTTATGCGGCTTCCGCCTATTTTCTCAACTTGCACAGTTACTTGCAACAGGTCATCCAATACTGCCGGTTTAAAATATTCAATCTCAAGCGAACGCACCATAAACACCGTTTTATGAATTTGAATTAGCGCGTTCACATCAAATCCCATTTCCCTGAGCCACTCGTAGCGGGCACGTTCCATGAAATCCAAATGAGTTGAATGATAAACAACCCCGCCCGCGTCCGTATCCTGATAATAAACACGGATAGGAAATGAATAATTTTGATTTAACATTCTTGAGGATTGCACATATTGCGTAAGGTTTCTGTTGCAAGGCATTCTATAAAAAGAACCATTAAAAATCCAGACACCTAAGAAAGGCCGGAACCCTCATAAATGTTATTCGCGACACAAAAAGGGGGGAAACAAGCCTTAATGTAAGACCCGATTATTTTATTGTACAGGTCGGCTCATGTTTTTAAGCAAATAAGATACTAAAAGGCAGCAATTCACATTTTATGGTACTGTCTGTGCGTTGCTAAAGACGCTAAACATGTAAATATTTCGGCATTAAAAACGCCGTTACTTTTTATCATATACGAAAAGCCAACCATTAAGATTTAGATTTATTATTTGCCACCAAGCGCTGCAAATTTATCGCACTTGGCGTATTGTCTCCCAGCTTATCCACTGATTCTTCAATGGCAGCGCGTGCAGCATCAATTTCGTGAATCAAATAATTCAGTGCCGCGATCATAAATGCAACATCAAAGTGCCGATTTCCCTGGGCGTAACTCAGCTGATTATGATATTCATCGAGCAGCGTATCAATGCTGCTGCGCAGTGACGCATCGATCTTCAAATAATGCAGCGAATCCGGATCAATTCTAAAAGCACCGCGCATGGCCCATGCAGCCTTGTTTAAATCACGCTGCATGGCTGCCGATAAAGCATAGCCCACTTTAAGAACGCCATCCTGTGGGTGTTGTCCCGCCTGAACGGCAAATACATCCAGCGCTTCTTTCGAGCTGTTTTGTGCCAACAAGCGCCAGCCTAAATCATTGGTCGAATAACTGTCTCCGTTTGCGATATCAGGGTAACGAACACTTGCAGAATTATAACGATAAGCGCTCCCTTTCTTACTATATTTTTGCGGCTGCCTATATTCGCCAACGTTAGGGATGGGCGATTCATATTGCGGTCTATATCGCGAATAAGAAGGATAGGAGTATGAATAGGCGCCCGGCGCGTAATAGCCCGGCAAATAGGTATAACTAAAACCGCGCAGATAACCACTATAATAACCGCCACCATCGTACCAATGACCACCGCTGAAATTCCCGGCTCTACTTCCAAAGGGGTTATGGCCAATGCCGCCAAAATGTCTGTATCCACCACCAAGAAACCGATGGCCGCCAGAATGCTTTTGACCACGTCCAATGTGGCTATGACCGCTAAAGTTTCTGCTGCCGTGCCCTCCGCCGTAAATACCGGCGGAACCAGCATGAGTTCCTGCCTCACCGCCACGCGCTTTCACATCCGGCATCAAGAACACCATCGTAACAATTGCGAGCAGTAGCTGACAAATTGATAATTTACTCGCTTTGGCGAATTTTTCAAAATGATCGTTGACACCCATCCCCGCCTCCCAGCCAATCACGCAGAAATCAAGTTATTATTTCTTACATAAATTATGGCTCGGCTGACACGGGTTTAGTTCCTAAGAACATCGTCAATAAAACTATCGGTTCTTAAAGGCCAAGCTTATTCGAAATTGAGCCAGGTAACAAACATCATTATGATGAATAAAAACAATGACAAACCAATACGCCATGATAGCGACTTAACCATACGCGTGCTCTTGCCTCCGTCTTTATACATATAATACAGTGCGGACCCTAGACTATAGAGTATTAATAGTAATAATATACCAGCAAAATAATTCAATGAATAATTCCTGTAATTTTTATCGTTCAGAATAAGTTTAGCCGAGTTGCACGTAATTATTCAATGAATATTTAGAAAAAAATTTCCAGCCACCCTATTCACATATAAACCTCTGTACCGAATCTTTTAATGGCACGAAATGACAAACCAAGCGACCATCAATCTGCGCATCTACCGCCTGTGATTTTGTTAATGGGTCCCACTGCCAGCGGAAAAAGCAATGTCGCCCTGGAAGTTGCCAAGCGCCTGCCGGTTGAAATTGTCAGCGTTGACTCTGCTCAAGTTTACCGGCATATGAATATAGGTACCGCCAAGCCTACGGCGGCAACATTAAAAACGGTGCCCCATCATCTGGTTAATTTAATTGATCCTAACCAGCGATATTCGGCTGCTGAATTCCGCATGGATGCATTAAAAAAAATTGGCGAGATTACTGCACGACGCAAAATCCCATTACTCGTTGGCGGCACCATGCTTTATTTTCACGCGTTACAGCAAGGACTTTCCGAACTTCCGCCCGCTAATGAAGAAATACGCCTGACGATAGAAGAAATGGCGAAAAAGCTTGGCTGGTCCGCGATGCATACAACGCTCAGCACACTTGATCCAACCATCGCGATCCGTATCAAACCAACCGATACCCAACGTATCCAACGCGCTCTGGAAGTCTGCTATGTTACCAACCAACCGATGTCTGAAATTCAACAAAAAACCAAAGCACCCAATCTTCCATACCAAGGCATTAATATTGCGCTAATACCCAGCGATCGCAGCATACTGCATCAGCGCATCGTCCGGCGTTTTCGGGACATGATCAGAAATGGCTTAATTGATGAAGTCCATTCCATTCGTCAGCGATTCCACGTTAATGTCGCATCCCCAGCGATGCGTTGCGTCGGATATCGGCAAACCTGGCTTTACCTGGACAACAAAATTAATTTGACCCAATTAGAAGAGATGGGCGCTGCCGCGACCCGCCAATTGGCAAAAAGACAATTAACGTGGTTGCGAAAAATGCAAACTGATGAGTTGAATACATTTGACTGCCTGGCAGAGGATCTGTCAGATCGCGTTCTGGCGCTATTACAAACGATAAAGTTCGATGTCGTTACAAACCATAATCACAAAACCAGCTCAGTCCAGCATAACCAATGAAGCCGTACCCGCAAGCTGGATTAAAAAAAGCAACACCGCTTATTTATCGCTTATCCGAATAAATTTCGCGTTCATTCAGCTTTCAACCGAATCAAACATGGCGATCCCAATAAGGTACGGCTCCAATCCGCTCCGCAAAAAAATCGATAAAAACCCGAATTTTTGCAGGCAAGTAGCGGCTAGGAAAGTAACTTGCATAAATATACCGGTCCACGGGGATATATTCAGACAATACTGCTTGTAATTTCCCCCTTTGCAGGTCCCTTCCAACGGTAAAGGTAGGCAGCAAAGCAACCCCCAGTCCACCGAGAACAGCCTGAGAAAGCGCATCATCATCATTAATACGCAACGTCCCCGACACTGGAACCGAAATCTCACCTGCAGGCCCGATAAAGCGCCAATAACCTTGCTCGCCCGACAAGGTATAATCAAGACAATTATGCACAACCAAATCTTCCGGGGTTTTCGGCACCCCATGCTGCTGGAAATACTTTGGCGTCGCACACAATATACGACGTGCCGGCGCAAGCTTACGCGCCGCAAGGTTGACGTCTGGTTCGTTAGTAACACGTATCAGCACATCATAGCCTTCTTCCACCAAATCCACATGATGGTCGGTAATCGTTAAATCAATGCGGATCTTAGGATATTGCTCGAGAAAATCAGCAAGTGCCGGTGCAACATGAAGTGTACCAAAAGCAACTGATGCACTTACCTTTAACAGTCCTTGCGGTTCAGCTTGCAAACTGTTTACCACACGTTCAGCTTGTTCTGCCTCTTCCAGTATCCGCACCGAATATTCGGCGAACGCCGCACCCGCTTCAGTCAAGCTGAGATGTCGGGTGCTTCGGTTAAGTAGCCGCGTGCTTAAATCTTTTTCAAGCTTGGCAACGGCTTTACTTACAGCTGAGCGGGAGATATCCAAACGTCGTGCCGCTTCAGAGAAACTTCCCGCTTCTACGACACGAGCAAAAATTACAATATGATTTAAATCTTGCATAATCTTCGGATTGTTTCCACAGAAGAAACAATGTTATTCGAATTTTAGTACTTATCATTTATTTTGAAGTTGTATATTATTTCATCCCAATGAGTCGCATTAAACAATATTTACCAATTTTTATTAAGTTACGGACAGCATACAATTTATATACCAAGGTAATTTTGTTACGCTTGACGCGATCAATTGATTAGGCATTGGATAATTCGTGCGGTTATTGTCAACCATGAAGAGCACACTAGCACAGCGCTATTTTGACTAAATTGTATTGCAAACCACTTTCTAATAGGAGCGAAAACTTATGAAAACGAAGATAATGATACTTGCCGTTACCATTATGTTCACTTCAGCAAGTGCAATGGCTGACGGATATTGGCATAAGTTAAAAGTTCAAGCGGTCGCCCTGCAAGAATTAAACGATTGCAAATTAGTGGGCGAAGTCGTTGGAAGCTCAGGTTATGGCAAAACCACCAAATCAATTTGGAGAAATAAAGCGAAACACAAAGCCTTGAAACATGCGGC
This sequence comes from Nitrosomonas sp., assembly GCA_021604405.1. Taxonomy (GTDB): domain Bacteria; phylum Pseudomonadota; class Gammaproteobacteria; order Burkholderiales; family Nitrosomonadaceae; genus Nitrosomonas. The sequence goes on from BQJA01000002.1 coordinate 37,759, forward strand.
AGATCTGAATGCGACACATGTCGCGTGGGAAGACGATTCAACAGGATATGGTTCAGGCCGTTTTGTTTCCGGAAAGGCTTTTGTCTGTAACGATTCAAACACGATAGTTAAAGCATCCGCAGCGAAGTGAGTAATGTTTTGTTACTCCGAGGGGGATGGGCAGAAAAACAGTTTTTCTGCCCAGACACCTTTACCTTAAAACCGGAAAATGCCGCTGATGGACAGCAACACTTGGCTATCTTTATTACCATCGTCAAACGCATTGCCGTTGCTATTACGATCGTATCTGACTTCAGGACGTATAGTGAAGCCAGCGATTGGCGTGTAATTCACGCCACCCGTTACAGCCCAGAAGTTTTGTTTAAGGCCATTACCCAGCACCCTGACCCCATCATCGTCATGGAACCATTCTCCGCGAATACCAGCGCTTAAGTTATGAAGAATGTCATAAAATAGATACTGATTAACGCCGTACCATTGCGAAGAACCGGCAAAAGCCGTGCTTTCTTCAACACCTAGATCATGCTGCAGCACATAATGCAACCTGTCGGTAAAATCATGCTCCAATACTATGCTGTACATGGTGCGATTGTGGTCGTCTTTGACGCCAAGACCGTTGGTTCTTACGTCACCTGTGATCAAGGAAGCAGTTACTGACGTTACCTCATCATCTGTGGAATAGGCGACACTACCCAGAAAATTGGCTGGCTGATCAAAGTTTGAATCCCAGCCGGTTACAACCCCGCCCGTCACCTCAATATTGTCATTAATTGCATAAGACAACAAAGCGCCCGTATGCGTAAATGGTTCACCATATTGCATAGTGTAGGCATGCGAGAAAAAGAAGTTACCCGTGGACGGAACCACTTCATAACCAATCAGGGTATAAAAATGACCAACCTTTGCAGTAATACCATTACCCCACGGCACGAAGATCTCCCCATATACCTGTGGGAAAGCTAAGTTTTTGTCGTTGGTGGTGCCCAGAACATTAGTATCGAAATTGTTTGCCGTTGTAAACCGGGCATCAGTTCCGTACAACAGATCAGCACGAAAACCAAAACTGATCGTATCTGTCGTTCTGTCTGCTTCGCGCTCAATAAAGCCATAAACCTGATGCAGCCTGAAGTTATTTGGTTTTTCATTAAAGGTAACAGGCCCGTTGGTTCCAGCAGGATCTCTGGGATTGCCTGCAAAACCAATTTCAGTCCAGCCACCGAATTTAACGCCCAGTGATTGCATGAAGTTTGTTTCGTTATAATTAAATCCCGTCAAGCTTTCAACCAGCCCCTTGTCGAGGGGCTCATACGTTTGATGCGTTTCATGCCCATATTCTGATTCCGCATAGGCATACGGGGAAAGTAAAAATGCGCCGCATAAAGCCAGCGACATTTTTTTCAGTTTCTTATGATGAGCTAGCAAAACGTAAACCTCCATTCTATTGGTAATTTCTTGGAAACATAAACGATGTGCCAACGCACACCTCCCTAAAACTGATCTGAATGTACAAGGAAAAACCTTGCCATGCACGAGGTAAAGATTACTTAACGCTGGAACGACATGCAAACAGTTTAGTGCTTTTTGCGTCAATTGCTCAACATTTTAGACAATATTCGTCTCTTAAATGAGACAGTCATGACGTCGAAAGACTGTTTCTAACCTAACCTCACGATCCCATCTTAACAAAACTGTCACAAATTTTTAGTAAGAAATTCACCGCAACCCGAATGGTACGCGCGAGAAGCAATCGAACGGATACAGGCTCTAAAGGCTTTTTTCTGCGCAGACAGTATGAAAAAATCCACGAATCAAAATACTAACTCCGTACGGCACAGGTGCCAGAATGAACAGGAAATACTGCAGAGGCGGCGTAAATATATTGCCAAAGCCGTTGCTTTAATTTAGCATATACATTACTTTACCAAGTACTCTACCAAGTTGACTACCTGAAAAGTAAAGGAGCAAAACTCATGAAAACAAGGACCACCATAATTCTGGCCATTGTAACTTTGTTCACGTCAACAAACATTATTGCCGAGGGATATTGGCAGAAATTTAATATTCAAGAAGCCACGTTACAAGACGTTAAAGATTGCAGACTTGTGGGTGAAGTTGAGGGACATTCAAGCTACGGAAAAACCACCAAGCAAATCTGGAAAGAAAAAGCGAAACATGAAGCCATGAAGCACGCGGATGAGCTTAATGCAACGCATATTGTGTGGAGTGATGACTCCACTGGATACGGATCAGGACGTTTTGTTTCCGGTAACGCCTATATCTGCAACAAGTGAAATAACAAAAAAGTTTGCAGGCTGAAACTTTACGCAATTAACAGGTCGGTTCGAATGAAACAAAAGTAACATCCATCGAAGACAAAGATTGCAGTCTGGTCGGATGCAGACAGAAAAAAGCATCAACCAGACGTAAGGTATAGATTATCATTCAGAAAAAAATTCACGTGCTTTTTCCATCCACGATTTATGACGCGGACTGTGACGGGAATTATCTTTCTGACTCAACTCTTCCAGCTCCTGCAGCAATTCCTTTTGGCGCGCCGTCAATTTAACCGGCGTCTCAATTGCGACATGGCACAGGAGATCACCATTAGCATGACTGCGCACGCCTTTTATGCCCTTGCCGCGTAATCGAAAAATCTTACCCGTTTGCGTTTCCGGTGATATTTTTATTTTCGCATGGCCATCGAGCGTAGGGACTTCAATCTCTCCACCGAGCGCAGCCGTACCGAAGCTTATCGGTATCTCACAATGCAAATCGTTACCATCGCGCTGAAATACTGAATGGCTGGCCAAATGAATCACGACATAAAGATCGCCGGGCGGGCCACCGTTAGTTCCTGCCTCACCTTCGCTAGACAAGCGGATGCGATCACCATCATCAACGCCAGCGGGTATTTTCACCGACAATGTTTTATGGTGCTTGACGCGTCCCGATCCACCGCAGGTTGCGCAAGGATTGGCGATAATTTTTCCGTTGCCGTGGCATTTTGGACAGGTTTGCTGAATTGAAAAAAAACCCTGCTGCATTCTTACCTGCCCATGGCCGTGGCATGTCGGACAAGTTTTGGGTGACGTCCCGGGTTTTGCGCCATCCCCATGACAATTTTCACAGGTTTCCATCGCCGGTATACGGATTTTAGTCTCGGTTCCCCGCGCGGCTTGCTCTAACGAAATTTCCAGGTTATAACGTAAATCAGCGCCACGATGAATATTGGATCGTCCGGCGCGGCCGCCGAAGATATCACCAAAAATATCGCTAAAAGCATCGCCAAACCCATGATGCGAACCCCCTGCACCACCGCCACTCGCCTCGACACCTGCGTGACCATACTGGTCATACGCTGCCCGCTTATTTGGATCAGCCAGAACTTCGTAAGCTTCTTTGGCCTCCTTGAACAACTCTTCGGATTTGGTATTCCCTGAATTCCGATCCGGATGATGTTTCATCGCCAGTCTTCGGTAGGCCTTTTTTATTTCACTTTCATCGGCCCCACGATCCACACCGAGAACCTCATAATAATCACGTTTACTCATAACTGTTTCCTACTGCCATTGCATAAGAAGCCACTGATCTTAGAAGATTTTTTCATCATTGCGTGTTATACGTCAAAACGCAGAGAACTCGAAGAGCTGACACGGACTCCCTTCGGCGTCTCTGCGTTTTAGCACAGATCAGAAAATTATTTTTTGTTTTTTACTTCCTCAAATTCTGCATCAACCACCTCACCTTCGACTGTTTTTTCGCCTTTATCGGATGAAGACGAGGACGAAGATGACTCAGCACCCGCTGACTCATGCTGGGCTTGTTGTGCCTGATCCTGACTATACATTTTCTCAGCAAGCTTATGCGAAGCCTCGGTTAGCGCCTGAGTTTTTGCCTCAATGGTTTCTTTGTCATTGGACTTGATGGCTTCTTCAGCATCTTTCAAAGCAGTCTCAATCTTGGACTTTTCATCACCTTCCAATTTGTCGCCATGCTCCGCTAATGATTTCTTCACCGAATGGATCATGGCATCGCACTGATTCCGGCTGGAAACCAACTCAAATGCTTTATGATCTTCCTCGGCATGCGCTTCCGCATCTTTAACCATACGTTCGACTTCATCATCTGACAAGCCAGAACTTGCCTGGATTTTTATTTTATTTTCTTTACCGGTCGCTTTGTCTTTAGCAGATACATGCAGAATGCCATTCGCGTCAATATCAAAAATTACTTCAATTTGTGGCATACCGCGAGGCGCTGGCGGAATATCTGTCAAGTTGAACTGCCCCAGACTTTTATTGCCAGAAGCCATTTCGCGCTCACCCTGCAACACATGAATTGTGACCGCAGACTGATTATCATCAGCGGTTGAAAACACCTGGTTCGCTTTGGTTGGGATAGTCGTATTTTTCTGAATCAACTTTGTCATCACGCCGCCCAAGGTTTCAATACCCAGCGACAGTGGTGTCACATCCAACAGCAACACATCCTTTACGTCACCCTGCAACACACCGCCTTGAATCGCTGCACCAACCGCGACCGCCTCATCCGGATTCACATCCTTGCGCGGCTCCTTATTAAAAATTTCTTTAACTTTCTCTTGCGCCATAGGCATGCGTGTCTGTCCACCCACCAGAATGACATCATCAATATCTGATGCAGAAAGACCCGCATCTTTAAGCGCAACACGACAAGGCTCAACGGTACGTTCAATCAGGTCTTCAACCAAGCTTTCCAATTTGGCACGGGTAATTTTTACTGCCAAATGTTTTGGACCCGACGCATCGGCCGTAACATAAGGCAGGTTAACTTCAGTCTGCTGGCTGGATGAAAGCTCGATTTTGGCTTTTTCCGCTGCATCCTTCAACCGCTGTAATGCAAGCATATCGCTTTTCAAGTCGATGCCATTGTCTTTCTTGAATTCATCAACGAGATATTCGATAACGCGAAGATCAAAATCCTCACCACCAAGAAATGTATCGCCATTGGTTGCCAAAACTTCAAATTGATGCTCACCTTCCACTTCAGCAATTTCAATAATCGAAATATCAAAAGTGCCGCCGCCAAGATCGTAAACCGCAATTTTTCGATCCCCTTGTTTTTTATCCATGCCAAAAGCCAATGCGGCGGCCGTAGGCTCATTAATAATGCGCTTAACTTCCAACCCGGCGATCCGCCCAGCATCTTTTGTCGCTTGACGCTGCGAATCATTAAAATAGGCTGGTACAGTAATAACCGCTTCCTCCACAGACTCACCAAGATAATCCTCTGCGGTTTTTTTCATCTTCTTCAGTACTTGCGCTGAAACTTCAGGCGGCGCAATTTTTTTGCCTCGCACCTCAACCCACGCATCGTTATTGTCCGCTCTTATAATGCTATATGGCACCATTTTAATATCTTTTTGCACCACATCTTCGTCAAAGCGCCGCCCAATCAGACGTTTTATCGCAAACAACGTATTTTTCGGGTTCGTTACTGCCTGACGTTTCGCAGCAGCACCCACCAAAATCTCATTATCTTCTGTATACGCAACAATGGAGGGCGTCGTACGCGTACCCTCAGCATTTTCAATGACTTTGGGTTTGCCATTCTCTATAACGGAAACACATGAGTTGGTGGTACCTAGATCAATACCAATAATTTTTGCCATAATTGGATCCTTTTAAAGATTATTTTTGCCGATTAACCGATATCTATAAATGGTGATAAATACCATAGTTTCAAGTATCTTTTGTTTTCGAGACCGATACCAACGCCGGACGAATAACGCGGTCATGCAACATGCAGCCTTTTTGCATGACTTGGGTTACGGTATTCGGTGCGAGATCAGAATCCACCGTACATATCGCCTGGTGCTGGTGTGGATCAAATTTCTCACCAGCGGGATCAATCATTTTGATATTAAATTTTTCGAAAACAGTGGCAAGTTGCTTGCGCGTTAATTCCATACCGTTTTTGAAATTCTCCACCGTTGCATTTTCGACGGCCAGCGCCGCATCAAGACTGTCCATTACGGCCAGCAATTCAGCGGAAAAATTTTCTATCGCATATTTGTGCGCATTCGCCACGTCTGCCTGAGCCCGTCTGCGGATATTTTCTGCATCCGCTTTTGCGCGCAACCAAGCATCATGGTGTTCAGCGGCTTTCAACTCCGCATTTTTCAGCAATTCTTCAAGATTAGCGTGCGTCTCATCGGCTGTCTCTGTAGTCTCATTCGTCGCGGTTTTCTGTGCGTCCACTGTATTCGAAGTCTCGCCAGATTCCGGTTGATTTGTTTGTAAATTTTGCGGGTCGTGCATCATGCCTCCTAATAACTATGCGTCGGATATTGGGGTGGTTTTTTTGGATTTCAAGCGAAAAGAACAAAATTTGTTCGAATATGTAGCCGGCATTGCCAGTTAACCAACCATAACCCTTAGCAATATCATATAAAATTTAATAAACACATCGTTGATGTTCTTCACCCGCGATGAAATTTATCGAAACTATATTGTTGCATTGATTTTTCGGGTCAACTCGGCCGCCTTTCCGGTATAGTTCCATGGCGTCATTTCGAACAGCTGTTCCTTGGCGTCATTTGGAATTTCCAGATCAGTTATAAACTTGTGCAGCGTTTCCTTGGTAATACCGCCTTTCCCACGCGTTAACGATTTAAGCTGTTCGTAAGGATTAGCGATTCCATGGCGGCGCATCAGAGTCTGGACCGGCTCGGCGAGAACCTCCCAGGCATTTTCCAGGTCTTTCGCCAATTGTTGCGAATTAACTTCCAGCTTGCTGATCCCCTTGATACAAGAATCATAAGCTAAAAGCACATGGCCGAGCGCCACCCCCATGTTGCGAAGAACAGTGGAGTCTGTCAAATCGCGCTGCCATCTTGATACCGGTAATTTTTCACTCAAATGACGTAATAATGCATTAGCAATACCCAAGTTGCCTTCTGAATTTTCAAAATCTATCGGATTGACCTTATGCGGCATAGTTGAAGAACCCACTTCATTTTCACGAGTTTTTTGCTTGAAATAACCCAGCGATATATATCCCCAGATATCTCGGTTAAAATCCAGTAAGACTGTATTGATTCTGGCATAGGCATCGAACAATTCTGCAATTGCGTCATGCGGTTCAATCTGAGTCGAATAAGGATTAAATTTCAGACCAATTTTTTCAACAAAATGGCGCGCCATTTTCTCCCAATCCAGGTCTGGATAGGCCGCCACATGCGCATTATAGTTACCAACTGCCCCATTAATTTTACCCAGTATGGCGATTGACGCCAACTGATCATATCCACGTTGCAGACGGTACACAACGTTGGCAATTTCCTTCCCAAGCGTCGTTGGCGTCGCGGGTTGGCCATGCGTACGCGCGAGCATCGGGATATCAGCCATTTGCTGCGCCGTTTCCAACAGACGGGTGATAATTTTTTCCAGTGCCGGCAGCATTATCCGATCACGGCTGTTCTTCAGCATTAAGCCGTGCGAAAGGTTATTGATATCCTCCGAGGTGCAGGCAAAATGGATAAATTCAGCAACCTTAGAAATCTCCGCATTATCTGCCAACTTATCTTTCAGCCAATATTCAACCGCTTTGACATCATGATTCGTTTGCGCCTCAATGGTTTTGACAGCTTCTCCATCTGTTACTGAAAAATTCTGCACCAGATCATCCAACTGCGTATTGGTCTGTGCCGAAAAAGGAGGAACTTCAACTACAGCCGTTTCAGTACTCAGTGCTTTCAGCCACTCGACTTCCACCTGAACACGATAACGAATTAACGCAAATTCGCTGAAATAAACACTTAATGGCGCCACTTTGTTCTGGTAACGGCCATCAAGAGGAGAAAGTGCCGTAATAGGAGAAAATTTCATAGTACTCTCAAACTTTACAAGGCAGACATTTTATCACGGCAACCGCCTTGTATCACATCAACCGCAAGACAAAACTGCCAAATCAATTATCGCATCTACCCTATCAATCTAATATCAAGAAAAATTCAGCAAATTATGGAAATATGAAACATTAAACCGGAAAACTCATGAACGCCATCATTATGCTGTAATCACGCCGCCACCCAAACAAACGTTGCTTTCATAAATTACTACCGACTGCCCTGGCGCCACCGCCCATTGCGGCTGCGCAAAATTGACTTCACAGGATGCATCATGGAAACGCGCGATAGCACAGGGCGCATCAGATTGACGGTAACGAATTTTAGCCGCATATACCCAATTACAGTGTGGTCTCTTGCCACTGACCCAAGTAAGGTCAACAGCCGTAAGCTGCGGACGTAGCAAATCGTGATGATCGTGACCTTGCACGACAATCAAGATATTTTCCGCCATTTTCTTGCCCGCCACAAACCACGGCGCACCACTGCCTTGCCGGGTGCCGCCTATCCCCAGTCCCTGTCGCTGTCCGATGGTGTAATACATCAAACCAAGATGCCTGCCGACAACCTTCCCCGAAGGTGTTTGGATCTCGCCCGGCTCGTGTGGCAAGTAACGATTGAGAAAATCACGAAAAGGACGCTCGCCGATAAAACAAATACCCGTACTGTCTTTTTTAGAAAAATTAGGCAATCTCTGTGCCCTGGCAATTTCGCGCACCTCACGTTTGTAAAGGTGACCCACGGGAAACAGCGTGCTGGCCAATTGTTTTTGTTTTAAGCGATAAAGAAAATAACTCTGATCCTTGTTACCATCCTCACCTTTTAACAGTTGATAGTGCCCATCAACTTTCCGTGTCAGTGCGTAGTGACCGGTCGCGATATAATCGGCACCCAGCTTGTTGGCATGATCAAGAAATGCCTTGAACTTAATTTCGGCATTACACAATACATCGGGATTTGGTGTCCGTCCGGCCTGATATTCGGCGAGAAAATGACCAAAAACGCGGTCTTTGTATTCCTTGGAGAAATTGACCACTTCCAATGGAACATCGATGACATCCGCAACAGACGCCGCATCCAGAAAATCCTGCCGGGAAGAACAATAAGCTTCTGTATCATCATCTTCCCAGTTCTTCATAAACAAACCGATGACTTCGTGCCCCTGCTGCTTCAACAGATAGGCAGCGACAGATGAGTCGACACCACCCGACATGCCGACAATTACACGTTTTTTTTTCATTATTTTTCGTAGTGTGTAAGCAATTCCAGCGGATAACGTTTCCCTGCCTGGTCATCTTGTATGCATTGCATTACCAGTGGACTACGATGACGATGCAAAAGCTCTTGAATCTGATCGGCACTATACCAAACCGCCTGTATGATGCCATCATCAAGCGGCCGATTCGGATCATAATCGGAAGTATATCCGGAAAATGCAAAACGAAGATATGTCGTATCTTTGTCGCAACAATACCAGTGATAAATACCGACCAGAAACTGCGGAACAAAAGTATAGCCCGTTTCTTCCAATGTTTCCCGGATTGCGCCCTGGACAATGGATTCCCCTGGTTCCAGATGGCCTGCTGGCTGATTATAGACAGAATCCGGACCGGTAGATTGTACTTCTTCAACCAGCAGGTATTTCTCTTCTTGCTTAATAACTGCTGCAACCGTAACGTTTGGTTTCCAAATCATTGTATATAATGCGAAAATTCTGGGAATAGACGAATATTAAGCACCATTCATTAACGCCCTGATAGAAATAAAACCTGCCCAGAATCAAGGGCGGTGCCGCACCTCTTTTCTTTGCTCATATTTAATCAGTTTGGATATATCAAGCAATTCCGCCGATAACAGTTCCAAAACATCATCCAGCGTAAGAATGCCTACCAAACCGCCCTCATCATTAACAACCGGCAAGCGTCTGACAGTCTTGCGACGCATATATTGGATTGACTCAAAAACATCTGCGCTCTCTTTTACCGCAAACAAATCCGGTGCCATAATATCGCCAACTGTAATGGCCGACTGATCAAGTTCGGTCGCGACAATTTCCACGACAATATCACGATCGGTAACAATTCCTACGGGAATCCGGACGCCACTCCGGTCTTCAACAACGACAACATCCCCGACATGATGTTGCCGCATAAGCTTGGCTGCTGCTTGCACCGTTTCATCACGATTCACAATAATAACTTCCCGATTACAATATTCACCAATAGACATAAAAATCACCTTTTATCTGAGTAATAAGAAAAATACGCCACCCATTCATTACAGGCAGACAATTATCCCGACCAATCATACCGGGCTTACTCCACTAACGTATCCAGCTGACACGTAACAAGTTTTCATCTTGGTTATAATGATATTCCAGCTCACCTTGGTAAGCACGGTATATGGCATCCCCCAAGCCGCGTGCAAGATGAATGTCGGTTGTTGTTATCAACGCTGTTTCATCCTTTTCGTCTATGGCCATAATGCGTTTCAGTGGATGCGTCTCCCGCTCGCGTTCTTCCATATTGTGCACAAGGTGCATGATTTCATCGCGATTAGCAACAAAAAAATCGCCCTGCAACGTTAAGAAACCGGCGGGATAATGATCTTTCATCCGATGACAAGCAGGACAAGTTACCTGTAGCGCCTCCGCAGCTGCCAGACGCCATTGCCAACGTCCCTGATGATATGTTGCGCCACACCGCTGACAAACCGCCGGCTCAGGCAACTTGCCTTTGACTTTATAGGAATCATGAACATGCTCCTGAAAAATATTGTCCCGTCGAGTAATCTTTTGAAAACCAGGGAATGATATTTTCGTACCCATTTTAGATCTCCTCTCGTGTTTTTCAGTATGCACACTGCTCTCATTGCCAGCAACCAGTGGTTATCCAATAAGCGGACAAATTGACTCTTATATGAAAATGCTTCAGGACTAACAAATTTTTAGCGGCTGATTAATACGTTGCGACGCAGTTTTAATTACGACCGCTGGCGGCTTTATCCGGACGGTCGTGTAAATGTTAATCCAGCCAGTACAACCACGCCACGCGATAAAATCACCAATCGTATGCCTGACAATACACCGATATTTTCTTAGAATTATTGCTTAAAAACAACTTCCAAGAGTCAATATGCCACTTATGCAAATGAACAAACCGTATACCATGCAATGATGCCTAGCAAAATGCTTTATCAATTGCATCAGTTGATACAAACCCTACCGCCGCAAAACCCTTTAAATTGAATTTTTCTGAGGGGGTGCTTATTACAACAATAACAGACACAATCAAACAAATATTTTTGCATAACTAATATCACGACTAATATGAATCTTCTCAAGGTAATCAACAGCAAATACTGGATACATCAGAATTTCAGAGAATAACCATCCAGTCTGCTGTCGCGGTCGATAAAAAAATTTTCCGCGCGTGACTTTTGTCATCTAAGCAAGATGACACTTTCTTTCCCACGCTGTATGACTTAAACTTTGCGCTTTCTATTGGTTGCTTTTTCATCATTGATTCAACCTTAAGCGTTTCAATCTACGATGGTTTCTAGTAAATATCCCGGAATTGTCGAGCTTGGTTAGCCCACCAGCCAATCCGTTGGTTTAATTTTTGCAGTACCTGATTTACAAAGATTTACAAAATTTATCTGGATAATTCGCCGCCATTGACCCAGAATCTTGCTTTGCAATCCTGCCAGCACTTTATTGACCGAGTGACCGCAAATCGTAAAACAAGCGCTAACAATATAGAGATGCAGAGAAAACAGCCGCCTCTGCGTAAACAAAACAGGTGATAAAAAAATGATCAGTCGAAATACACTGCAATAGTCGCTTCTAATTTTAACATTGATGCAATCTGATAATCATATATTATAAGCGTCATTATCCCTTCTGAATCTAATGATAATTTCCGAAATAATTCAAAGAGTTTTTGTGCAGATCTACCGACGTTGGCATTTAGCGCTCAGTTTGATTCTAATTTTTCCAGTCTCGCTCGTATCAGCAGAGGAATCTGCGCAGGGGCTTAAAATTGATGAATTACAACAACTTGGATTGAAAGCTAATGGTCTGGTACATGCCGCGCGCTCCCAAATCAACATCGCTGAAGCAGATGTCGTCAGCGCATCGGCGTTTCCAAATCCAAATGTTGCTTTCCTGATTGGACCGCAAAGTAATCGGCTGCCTACTTCAGTTACCGGGCCATCCAACTTGCAGCACGAAGTGGTGGTCAGCCAGCCGATTGAAAACCCCTTCCTGCGTTCTGCACGCATCGGCTCTGCGGAAGCACTGGTAGATGCCCGAGAAGCAAATCTGGATCAGGTACGTGCTGATCTGGCAGCTCAACTGCGCGTGCGGGCATATGAACTGATCTTGCGCCAGGAGCAGGCGGAAATGGAAACCAGTATTTACGACCTGATGAAAGAAATTCAACGCCGCATCAAAGTAAGCGTTGATGCTGGAGAAACAGCCCGTTTTGAATTGATCCGAGCAGAAACTGAAGTACTGGGCGCCGAAAACCGCATGGAAGCGGCACGTTTAAATGCTGAACGTGCGCGCGTTGCATTAAGACAACTAACCGCTGGCGCCTTGCATAGCGGTTTTGAAATTGACGCATCGTTAAGCGACCCGGTTGAATTTCCAGCGCTGAAAACATTACACGAAGAAGTTGTTCGGACTAATCCGGATATCCAGCGCCTGGAAGCTGAGCAAAACAGCGCAGACCTGCGTATTAATCAAGAAAAAGCATCGGTCTTACCTCGCGTGAATATTTTGTTCGAGAATTACCAGGATGAACAATTTTCCTCTAACACTGCAGGTATCAATCTGGAAATCCCACTGTTTTATCGCCGCCGCGGTCAAATCGACAATGCGATTTTTGATTCCGCCCGTATTCGTGACACATTGGAATACCGCCGCTTTGAAATCAGCCAGCTACTTGAATCAGCCTGGCAAGCCTTTCAAATCGCCCGGCGGCGGGTAGAAATGTTCGAAGGCGGTATTGTTACAGAAGCTGAACTGGCACTCACTGTTGCACAAACGGCTTACCGTCTTGGTGAGCGTGGTTTTATTGAAGTTCTGGATACGCAACGCGTATTACGCGGCGTACTTGCAGATCTGTTGCAGGCACGCTTTGAACTACAATCAGCTGCAGCAGAAATAGACCGATTACGCGCCAATTATCCCAAGGAGCAACCCATCGAATGAAAGTTTCAACTCGTACTAACATTTTTTTGCTGATCATTGTTCTTTTTTCAGTGGCATGCGGTAGCAGTGAGGACCCCAGCGCTGACCCTGAAAAAACCGGATCAAAAGAAACGATTGATATCAACAGGATCACGCTTATTCCCGAGATGACACAAGATATCAAAACGGACAAGATTGAGTTGACTAATCTGGCAGACAAGATTCAGGTACCCAGCCAGATCAAGGTTGACGAGCAAAAATTGATTCGAGTTGGCGCCAATGTGACTGGCCGCATTGTCGAAGTAACAGCTAAATTAGGTGACCATGTTAAAGCAGGCACCGCATTAGCCAAAATTTCCAGTCCTGAATTAACCACGGCGCAGCTGGAATATCTTCGCGCGCATTCATTAACGGTACTCAACGAACGGGCCGCCAAACGGGCCCAATTGCTCTTAGATGCAGATGTTATTGGCGCGGCTGAACTACAACGCCGTGAGGCCGAATTACAAGTGTCCCGTGCCGAGTTAAGCGCCGCCAAGGATCGTTTACGTTTGCTTGGTGTCTTCGACGCCGCAGTTAACGACCTGGTTAAGCGGGGACAAATTCTACCTTCGGTTGGCATTACCGCAACTATAAGCGGAATCGTTATTCGACGTAATGTGGTTACCGGTCAGGTTGTTGAACCAGCAGAAGTACTATTCAAAGTGGCGGACTTATCCACGGTATGGGCTGTCGGTGATGTACCGGAGCATATCGCCAGTAACGTCACTGTTGGCCAGCATGCGGAAATCGAAGTTCCGGCGCTGGGAAATATTACCCTTGACGGAGTGATTGTTTATGTTGCGGACACTGTTAATCCACAGACACGGACTGTAACGGTACGAACCGTGGTCGAAAATTCCGATCGCAAACTGAAACCGGACATGCTGGCTAGTATGCGCATCACTGGAACACCCTTGCAGCAAATTGTCATACCGGAATCAGCAATCGTGCGTGAGAGCAATAAGGATTATGTCTATATTGATGAAGGCGAAAACACGTACCTTCGGGTACCCGTAGAACTGGGACCTGAAATCGGCAACCTGCGTCCTGTCATTGCAGGCCTGTCAATTGGGCAGCTTATCGTAATTGATGGTGCCTTTGATATTGATAACGAGCGCAAGCTCGATGAACTGGAATAAATAATGCTGGCATCAATCGTACAAACCATGCTCAAACAACGGCTCATCGTCGTTGTAATTTCTCTAATTCTGGTTGCCTTTGGCCTGCGAGCCACCACCCAGCTTTCTGTCGATGCTTTTCCCGATGTCACCAATGTTCAAGTTCAGGTAGCCGCCAGAGCTATAGGCCGTAGTCCGGAAGAAATAGAACGTCTGGTAACGGTACCAGTGGAAATCGCCATGACCGGTTTGCCTGGTCTGGTGGAAATGCGTTCACTTAATAAAAGCAGCTTAACCATCATCACGCTGGTTTTTACCGATCAAACAGATGTTTATTTCGCTCGGCAACTGGTGATGGAACGTTTCATCGGTGTCGCCAATCAACTTCCTGTAGACGTGGAAGCTGAGCTTGGCCCGGTATCCACCGGACTGGGTGAAATTTATCAATACACCCTGGATCATCCTGATGACGGCACACGTGAACTGTCGGTGGAAGAATTAACTGAACGACGCACCATTCAGGACTGGGTCGTGCGGCCGATGCTCCGTTCCATACAAGGCGTTGCTGAAATAAATTCTTTAGGCGGTTATGAAAAACAATACCAGGTTCTCATTAATCCGGAACGTCTGCGCCACTACGACCTGACCTTGTCACAGGTCGATCGCGCGCTGGCGAACAATAATGCGAATGCCAGCGGCAATATTCTATCTCTTCACGCAGAACAGTATCTCATCCGGAGCAACGGCCTTATTGCGACGCTGGATGACATCCGGAACGTTGTGTTGAAAGAAATAAACGGCGTCCCTGTTTTTGTTCGTGATGTCGCCGAAGTAAAATTTGGCGCACAGGTACGCCAGGGCGCATTGATTAAAGGTGGATACACAGAATCGGCCGGTGGTATTGTCATGATGCTGATGGGCGGCAATGCCAAGGATATTGTTACACGTGTACAGGAAAAAGTTGCAGAAATCAATGAACGGAAACTGTTACCCGGCGGTTTACAGATCGTTCCTTTTTATGACCGCTCCGATCTGGTGGACGCCGCGCTGTGGACCGTGATCAAAGTGCTGATAGAAGGCGTCATTCTGGTCGTCATCATCCTTTTCATTTTTTTGGGGGATGTACGCTCCAGCCTGATTGTTGTGGCCACATTGATCATCGCGCCGCTCGTCACTTTTATGATTATGAATCATCTGGGAATTTCAGCTAATCTGATGTCATTGGGCGGATTGGCCATTGCCATTGGCCTGATGGTCGACTCGACAGTTGTCGTGGTAGAAAATGTTTATCACCGCTTGGGGCATGTCGGCGACACATTAAAAGAAAAACTACAGGTCATACTTGATGCAGTTGTTGAAATCGGTACGCCCCTCATTTTCGGTATTTCGGTGATTATTCTTGTGTTCCTGCCTTTGATGACACTGGAGGGGATGGAAGGTAAAACATTCAGCCCGTTAGCCTACACCATCGCGATTGCACTGGCTGTTTCACTAACTGTGTCATTAACGCTATCCCCGGTACTCTGCGCCTACGTTTTGAAAGGCGGTGCTGATCACGATACACCCGTCATCGCATTTCTTAAGTCAAAGTACCGCAACCTGCTTAACCGGGCATTAGCCAATGAAAAAACCACCATCCTGGTAGCTTCTGCCCTGCTGGGCCTATCATTTATACTTTTTCCGCTTCTCGGCAAATCTTTTATCCCTACCATGAAAGAAGGGGCGCTCACGCCTGTCCTGATCCGCGCCCCTTCTGTCTCATTAGAGAAATCTATCGAAATAGAGACCAAAGCCCTGGAACTGATCGCGGCTGTTCCCGGGGTAGAAAGTGTTGTCTCCAGGCTCGGCCGCGGGGAATCACCAGCCGATCCGGCAGGACCTCACGAATCGGACCCCATTGTTACTTTGGACCCGGAATCTGGCAGAACGCAGGATGAAGTGGATGCGGATATCCGCGAAGCACTGTCAGTGTTGCCGGGTGTCAGCATTGTGATCTCACAACCCATTGCCCAGCGGGTGGATGAAATGGTTACGGGCGTCCGGTCAGAAGTTGCCGTCAAAATTTTTGGCGATGACCTGGAAACGCTGCGTGTATTATCCGAACAGTTGGCGCGCATCATAAAATCTGTTCGAGGCGCCAGGGATATTCGTATTCAACGCTTATCCGGGCAACAATCCTTAGTCATCGATATCAACCGCGATGCGATTGCGCGCTACGGTATTAATGTTGCCGATGTCAATGAATTGATCAGAACGGCCGTTGGCGGCAAGGAAATTTCCACTATTTTTGAAAACGATCGTCGTTTCTCACTGGTTCTCCGCTTCCCGCTTGAATTTCGCGACAACGTAGACAGTATTCGCGATCTATTACTACGCACACCGGAAAAATTACCCGGCGGTGGCCTCGTCCCAGGTGGCGTGTTGATTCCTTTGGAATCTGTTGCCGATGTTCAGGTAATCGATGGCCCGGCGCAAATAAATCGCGAATTTGCAAAACGCCGTGTTGTCGTCGGCGCCAACGTCCATGAACGCGATATGGGTGGATTTGTAGAAGAAATACAAGAACGGGTTGCAAAAGAAATGAATCTTCCAGATGGGTATTACTTTGAATGGGGCGGACAATTTGAAAATATGGAACGCGCCATGGCGACGCTTTCCATCATTGTTCCCATTACGATCGCAGCTATTTTCTTTTTGCTGTTTATGCTGTTTAACTCGGTCAAACTCGCGGCATTGATTATCCTTGTACTTCCGTTCGCCTCAATCGGCGGCATCATGGGTCTATTCATTACTGGAGAATATTTGTCGGTACCGGCTTCAGTTGGTTTTATCGCATTATGGGGGATTGCGGTATTAAACGGTGTGGTATTGATATCCTATGTCCGGGGACAGCGGGAGAAAGGCGTCAGCGTAGCTATCTCGGTTATACGCGGCTGTGAACAACGTTTTCGTCCGGTTTTAATGACTGCGACAGTGGCAATGCTGGCACTGATTCCTTTTCTATTTGCAACAGGCCCAGGTTCAGAAGTTCAACGGCCGTTGGCTGTCGTTGTAATCGGCGGTCTGATTACGTCAACACTGCTGACACTGGTTGTATTACCGACGCTATACCGCTGGTTTGACGTGGAACCTCGAAAAAGTCCCTCAAGCGATGACGACCCGGAAGAAAAACCGCAAACAGAAAACAGTTCGTTATCAACTGTTGATGAGCCCGCAACGGCAACCGGGCAGAAAACAACGGAAACTTCCTGACGGCTTTCACTGCCTTGACAAGATCGCAACAATTGAAGATCCGTCATTACGTGAAAGCCGTTCAATCTGGATATGAGGCATCTAGTGGGTATCTTGATATGGAATTATCCAGGGAATAACGGCGCGACCACCGCGTATAGAGGCGATATTAAGCAACCATGTGGAGCGAATTAATCTGTTGAAGCAGCATCGCTCAGTTTACAATTACTGGTCAATTATGTACCAAACTTCACCCGGCCTTACCGTTGTTTAAGTATCCTGTCATTTTGCAGATCATACAGTTTGCGCGGTGATTTACGGAACAGCAATTTAACAATCTAACTTACTTTTCCACAATGAGGCTTGCTGACGAATTTGACAACAGATGGGATTTTCGATAAATTTCTGCAGTGCCGAAGCAGCGAGATGGCATTTCAATTTCAATCACTAAAGACCCTGATTCCTTGTCGGCGTTTCGTCCTCATTTTACTCAGTTAAGCTTATATGAAATTCTCTATTATAACGATAACGACATTGTTTCTTGTTTTCAGCTTAGCAAACACAGCACAATCAACATCAATCAAAGTACCCGACAGCTTAGAGCAGCGCGTGAAACCCTGCACGATCTGCCATGAAGATGTCGACAAGACAAGTCTGGATGCCTATTTTCCACGCATAGCGGGTAAACCAGCCGGTTATCTTTATAATCAACTGCGTAATTTTCGCGACGGTCGACGCTATTACCAGCCGATGGCCATATTACTCGAAAATATGTCGGATGAGTATATACTGGAAATTGCGCGTTATTTTTCTTCCATGCACTATACCTATCCACAGCCCGATCCTCACGGTTTGCCCCCCAATGAAATTAACATGGTCGAGAAACTCATTAACAGCGGTGATCCAGCACGTAACATACCAGCGTGCAACACCTGCCATGGAGAAAGCTTAATGGGCATCGAGCCGTACATACCCGGTTTGCTCGGCCTGCCGCATGCGTATCTGGCTGCCCAGTTCGGCGGCTGGCGTAATGGCGGCATCATGCGCGGCCAAACACCTGACTGCATGTCAGAAATAGCCAAAAAACTAACGCAGGAAGAAGTCTATGCCCTGGCGAGATGGTTACCAGCGCAACCGGTATCAGGAGAAACGGCTAAGTCAGAGACACTCGACCCGGCACTGGTTCAGCGGTGTGAAGATATTTTCTCTGAAAGGAAGCATTTTAAATGAAGCGCTTATTTTTACGATTTATTGGAAGCCGGCAAACTTTTCTATTCATTGCCTGCAGTCTTCTGCTCACATTGCTAACGACAAACCTGGCACTGGCTGATTTTACCGAGCCACAATCGCAACAGGGCGAATATCTTGCACTCGCAGGTAACTGCAAGGGATGTCATACCACCCTGGGTGGCAAACCTTATGCAGGTGGACGCAAGCTGCAGACCCCTTTTGGTGAATTTGTTACGCCAAACATAACACCCGATATCGAAACCGGCATCGGTCAATGGAGCAAAGAAGATTTCTGGCAAGCAATGCACCATGGAAAAGCAAAAGATGGCCGCTATTTATACCCTGTTTTTCCATATATTGAATATACCAAGGTCACACGACAAGATTCGGACAAAATTTTTGACTATCTGCGGTCACTGCCTCCCGTTGCACAAGCTAACCCGCCGCACAAAATAGACCCACCTTATGATAACCAGTTTTTGTTGTTTCTCTGGCGCACGTGGTATTTCGAGGAAGGTGTTTATAAACCGGACAGTTCAAAAAGTGAGGAATGGAATCGTGGCGCCTACTTGGTTCAAGGGCTTGGGCACTGTACTGCATGCCATACTTCACGCAATGTTTGGGGCGCAAGCCAGGACGGTGAACTACAAGGTGGAGAAATCATGGGAACCTTCTGGTACGCGCCTTCCCTGATATCCCCATTGGAAGCCGGGATGGGGGACTGGCCGATAGAGACTGTCGTTGAGTTGCTATCAACAGGCATCACCAACCATGCCGTAACCTCAGGTCCAATGGCTACAATCGTTCGGGAAAGTCTGCAACACCTGTCAGCGGCTGATATGCGCGCAATGGCAGTCTATCTTCAGTCGATAGGTAAGAAAGAAATTGATATTAAAAAAACCAGGAAAATTCCTCCCATGCCAGAAGCCGTACGCCAATATCTGGCAAAAGGCGAGCTAATTTATGAGAAACACTGCCAGGATTGCCATGGCGAATCCGGTCAGGGCGTATCGAACATTTATCCACCATTGGCAGGTAATCGCAGTGTGACACTGACTTCTCCGTTAAATACCATTCGTAGCGTATTATATGGCGGATATCCACCGTCTACAGCCGGAAATAAGCGACCATACGGTATGCCACCCTACCAACATATCATTCATGATACAGAAATCGCCCAAGTGGTCTCTTATATCAGAAATGCATGGGGAAATTTGGGTAGTTTGGTGAATCAATTCGATGTCGATGACAGCCGGGGATACGAGTATTAGTTTTGGAGCGTTTCCGGGCTTATTGATTAGATGCGGATTTTCCACCTTGTCATCAAGTGCTTACTCAGTTCTCGTTTACGCAAAAACCTTGCCGTAACTTCGCCTGACAAGATCCGATTTCTTGCGATCACACTTTACGGAAATCGGGTTGTCTCTCAGAAGCTATTCAATAGCAAGACCCTGTTCTTGCCAATGCGGAATTCCTGTCCGGTAATAGGCAACCTGCTTCCATCCCCACTTAACGGCTTTTTCGCTCGCAATCGAACTACCCATACAGGTAATTCCGTTGCAATAAAAAACCACGAGCTGATCTTTTTCAGCGACCTTGCGCAAATTTTTAGCGGTAAATTCTTCACTATGAATAGCCAGATGGATGGCACCAGGGATATGGCCGTTACCGAAGTGTTTCATACCTCGCACATCGACAAATGGATATCCTTTGTTATGGAGCAGTCTGGCTGTTTCGGTGCCAATCGTAATAGCGCCCGGCACCTTTAAAGGCGCCGTATCTTCAGCGCAAACCAAGGATATATTCAGTAACATCACAAGCAATAAAGACAGAGTTTGCAATCTATGACGTGTCATTTCATTATTTAACAGAATGTATTTTAAAATATATCTCTACTCAAGCAACAGTCACGGCCTCAGACGAGTAAACATCTTGAATTGCGTTTAGCAGTTTTATACCTTCTGCGAACGGTTTCTGAAATGCTTTGCGTCCAGAAATTAATCCCATGCCACCGGCACGTTTATTAATAACCGCGGTGCGAATCGCCTGGTGCAAATCATCGCTACCTGATTCACCGCCTGAGTTAATCATGCCGACGCGCCCCATGTAGCAATTCGCCACCTGATAACGCACCAGATCAATCGGATGATCTGTAGTAAGTTCGCTATAAACCTTTCGATTGGTTTTACCAAATTTGATCGCATTGTAACCGCCGTTATTAATCGCCATTTTCTGTTTGACGATATCAGCGCCAATAGTGACTGCCAGATGATTGGCTTGACCAGTTAGATCAGCGCTCACGTGATAATCTTTGTCGGCGGTCTTGAATGCTGTATTACGCGCATAAGCCCAGAGAATAGTCACCATGCCCAGGCTATGCGCATGTTCGAATGCTTCTGACACTTCCAGTATCTGCCGACGTGATTCTTCGGAACCATAGAAAACCGTTGCACCAACAGCGCAGGCGCCCATATCAAAAGCTTGATCAACACTTGCAAAAAGTGTCTGGTCGAATTTATTGGGATAAGTCAGCAATTCATTATGATTAATTTTAAGAATCATCGGAATTTTATGTGCATAACGCCGTGATATGCTACTTAACACACCCAATGTCGACGCAACACCATTGCAACCCCCCTCGATAGCAAGCTCGACAATATTATTTGGATCAAAATACATCGGATTGGGTGCAAATGAAGCGCCTGCGGAATGTTCCACACCCTGGTCGACCGGCAGCAGGGAAAGGTAGCCGCTTCCGGCTAACCGCCCATGATTGTAAAGAGACTGAAGATTACGCAGCACGCTGGGTTTGCGGTTACTCGCCGCCATTACCCGGTCAATAAAATCCGGTCCCGGGACATATAATCCTTCCTTAGGTATCCCAGTGCAGACATGATTAAGAATCCGCTCGCTCTCGTCGCCCAAAATAGCAGTAATATCTGTCATTTTCACTCCTGTTAGCAAGTTTATTGACATATTTCATTGCGTTTTACTTATGCATCATACCCTAGCTTACGCACATTTAGCCATCATTGATCTGCATCAATTTTTCTTCTGCATTGAGCGAGGTCGAAAATAAAGACGGTTATCGTAGTAGCTTTGCTCCGCATTACCTGAAGACCAGCCGGGATAGCCCAGTACAGGTACTGGCGTCAAGTCTGTTGTGGCAGTCAAATGCTGGCGTATATAAACACTCAGCATCGTATCAATAAATTCTAATTGAGAAGATAATGTTTGACTGAAGAATTCCTCAGCAACAGGAAGGACAATTCCTTTACCGGTCATGCCAACATATGGACTTAACGCTTTTTCGTAAAGACCATGACCAAATATAAAAAATTTCATGTGTGCAAGCAACCTTGTCCTTTGTGTCCAGAACAATTCTTTCCATTCAAAGTCTTTTAATAACTGCGCTAAATTGTCATCACTGCAAACGACGACGACACCCGATTCATCAAAGCATGTGGCTGCATCCCGCAGCAAGCCACGCTGTTTTTTTCCGCCCTGCCATTCCTGCATCATCGCCTGATAGTGCAACTGGTTCAATTCCGCCTTGGTTTTGGAGAAAACTATCCACACCAATGCATTGAAAAGATCATGCCAATTGCATAATCGGGTCTGCACTTCTCCCTTTTGATAAATTCGAACTTCATATTGTTCCTCAAAACCGCATACTGACTTTTGCTGTGGAACAAAGTGAACGGACTTCCCTGACCGGGTGGCAATTCGCCCGGATGATTGATGGATTAAATATGCGATGTCTCTGAAATTGGGCCAATCACTGAGTTTTTCAAGGCTACTGCCAATAGGATGTAACGGCTCAAATATTGGGGAAGTATTTAAAAAATCCGGTTTCCAGCCTGGCACGTCACTTCCCGATATTTTCTTCTACTGATTTTAATTTGTTTGCCAGAAAAATACATACGACAGTTGCTAACACGGCAATCAGTCCCACTGTATCATAATTTGTCATTTCTCCGCTCGCGGATACGCCAATGATGGCGCCAGCTAACAGAGAAGCGAGGCCAGCAGATAATTGTTGCACGGAAGAATTAAAACTCATAAAACTGCCACGCAAATGGGGCGCAACACTGGTCGTTATCAACGCCATTGCTGGGATGAACCTTCCAGTAACCATAACCATGAATAGCGTAGTAACAACAAGAATTAGCGGCAAAGACGTCTCCGACAATTGCGTCACCAGCATAATCGGGAGAATAGAAACAATGGCTACAATCGTAAATAATCGGCGCTTGCCATGGCGATCAGCGAGACGGCCAATCAGGCGCGCAGTGAAAAAAGTAGATAAACCACCAAAAAAATAAAGATAAGGAAGCTCGGCTTCTCGCATACCGGCATTTGAAACCACATACGCACTAATAAAAGGAATTACGGTAAAACCAGCAAACATAAGCATGGCAATTAAAGAAAACGCAACCAAATGATTGGGATTAGAGAAAATAACCTGCAATTGCCGGAATGGATTCTTTTCGCGTTGATGCAACAGATGCCCGCGTACTGGCGGCAATAGGCGCAGTACAGCAAAAATGATCAGCAAGGCCAATATAGCGAGAAAAAAGTAGGGTGCACGCCAGTCCAGCAACTCGGCAAGAAACAGGCCTGTTGGGACGCCGATGACCGAAGCCAATGGAAATGACGATAATATAGTACCCGTTGCTCTTCCCCGTCGGTGCTCAGGGATAATGTCAGCAACAATAGAAAAAACAACTGCGCTCATCACGCCACCGAAGGCACCAGCCACTGCCCTTGCCGCCAGCAATGTCTGATAGTCCTTTGACAGGGCGCATAGCAAGACAGCTAGGCTAAAGCCGCCACAAACAACAATGACAGACTTTTTACGATCAAAGTGATCAATAATGAATGCCGCAAAAAACCCACAAATACCGGCGCTAAACGTATAAACCGTTATCAACAGACCAAACTGCTGCGGCGAGATTTCATATAACCGCATGAATTGCGGCGCCAATGGCATAATTATGGTGAAGTCCATAATATGCAGAAACTGCACGCTGACTAAAACAGCGAGTATTTGCCATTCTCTTGGTGATGCAGCGTGTGGAACAACACCACAGTCGACGAGCTCGGAACTGCTGCCGGCCTGGAGCATTTCTTCGGTTTTTGGCATTAAAAGTGGAGTAAATGCGAATAGTTCAACTGGAACAAACCATCATTTTGGACAACATGATTTCCATTTTCATAAAAAAATCATGTATGCTGCAGCAGCCAATGGCAGTTTTGATACTATATGACACCCAGTAGGATAATATTAAATAAGATCATAATCGCCCCAACTATCAACCAGTTTTTACCTGCTTTTTTGGCTGAAGGGTGATCTTTCCGCATATAGGTAAAACCCATGATTATACCAATAATCGGAAAAATTACGGTGGCAATCATAATGCCTATATAGAGCCCATTCGAAACGCCAGATTTTTCAGGTGCTTTTGGCTTAAGATCGATACCGACGATGCGTTGATGAACCGCAGGCTCCGGTTGCGGCGTTTCTTCGCCGTCTTTCACCAACCGCGCTCCACATTTTATACAAAGTATTGCTTCGTCAGAATTTTCAGTTTCACATTTAGGGCACAGCATGACAATAACCTCTATTGTTATCAGTATTTGACAGAAAGTATTTTCTTAACAATATGATCCGTAACCAGTTTTAAAAAGTATCAATGCAATTGATTTACTATAAATCATACAAGAGCCATGTTTCTTTGGCTACCTGTCTTAATATTTTGCAATTTAATCATACATTCATCCTTAACGCTTAATTTTTGCCATCAATCAGATTTATAAATCCGCCCGAATTCTATTGGCATTACATTATGGGATTATCGTTATCGCGACGGAATCCTTGAACGTACCATCAACAACACCATCCATATTGTCATCTATTGCAAAAGTAAACGTATAAGTACCGGGAATCAAATCATTTGTCGAACCATTAAAAATAGTAAAAGCAGACAGCTTATCCATGGATCCACCAAACAATCGAATCGCCGTAACGGTATGTATGAACTGCAATTGTGCGTCAAGCCAGAAAGTACCCAGCGGTGTAATTGCCCACACCCAATAATCGGCTTGGTTGCCGGCGTGAGCGCCCGGGTTCAGCATCACAGCGAGCGATAACAGCTCCCCCTGCTTGAGCGTAACTGCATCAGTGATGTCGTTGGCGAGGATAGTCACGACGGGGTTAGTATGTTCTGGCGGAATTAGGGGCGACGATTCATTATTGAAAAACCATGAAAACGCCGTATTAAAAGAAATGTGCGCACCGCTGTTAACATGCAGATGGTTTGGACTGATATAGGCGCCGGTCATACTGCAGGCTGCAAATGAGGCCATATCATCAAAATTAAAAACGATATCGGCAACATCGGTAAACCCTTCAAAACGTAAGGTTAAGGTATAGTCATCAGCCGTCCCGGCAATCATATCCAGCCCACTCATTCCTAAAGACAAGGTTGCCACATCGTCGGCCGACAAAGTACGCCGTGTCTCGCCGGCAAACATTCCCTGCTGCATCACTGACTCAGTATTGGCCACGCCCAGTGAAGCAGCGACATCCCGATCGCCATTGGCAGCAAAAAGATGGGTAGCGGGAAGGTCGGACAAATTCCGGCTGTAAGTTGTTTTATCCACCACCCCATCAAGCACGAAAGGATTATTGTCTTTCTTGCGGAACCAGTGAAGGTTGATATCATCCCCCCGCATATCATCCTTGGAACCGATAATACCGTCAGCGCCCATATTAATATCAAAAACATTATTCGTACTCGGGATTGTGCTTGTGAAATTTTTATTGATGCCTGTCAATCCAGATTCCGACGCCAGATTAGGATGCGCCAAGCCAATACAATGCCCTAGCTCATGTAGTGCAACGGACTCAAAATCGAACTGATTCCGGGGAATACTGTTATCCAGATTTGTTATGGTCGGCTGCAAACGATTCCAGGTATTGACAGCATTTTGAATTGGCGTCACCATTTCAGCTGCATGGGGGGATGCGGGTGAAATGCCAACGGTGACGATCAAGTTCCCACCGCTACCCTGGTACCCCGCTGGATGCGTGATGATATCCACACCCTCTGTATTTGCAAACGCAAAAACACCCGCAAACACCTGCGTCCCACCCAACCCCGTCATGAACAGGAAACCGTATTTTATAATCTTAAGAAACGGTAATCGAATATCCTGCTTTTTCGTCCAGCCGCTAAACTTTGTCATATCTGACCATGAAGCCACTGTCATTCAATTTTCTGAAGATCAGGCCGGTGCATTATCGCCGATAATTCCTGCTGAATTACAGCGAGATCCTGTATTTCATCAATATCTGGATATTTGCTGGCATCCCATTTCAGCCCATGCCAGGAAATTTCTTTCATTGCCTTCCGGCTTCCGTCTCCAAAATCTGTTGACTTATAACGATTTGGATAAAACTCAATGAGCGTGGTTGAGGCATTCGCGACAGTAGACGGCGTGCGTGATAATTCATCTTGTGACGGATCCTTCACATCAAGACGCTGACGAAGCGTTTCTCTACTGAGTTCCAGTATATGTTTCTGGCTCAGCAGCGCCCATAATCGTTCCATATCGCTTGGCGCCAGGTGTGTGCCATATGTGCCAGCACGCCGCATATAAGGTGGATAATAAACCACAACATAACCGTCTATATAGATGTGCAAGGAGGCGCCGCCTTCGACTTCTCTTAGTGAATTCTGTTTTTCCGTATAGTGCAGTAAAACTGTCTCTGAATGATGTTGATGGTTATTGCTTGCAGCGGAAAAAGCGGATAATTCCTCCATATCCTGAAAGGAAAAGGCGTGAAAAGGATGTAAAAAGAGCAATATAGTAAGCAAATATAAGCTTAACTGTAATTTGGCTGACATATTTTTTCTACAAATTAATTGTAGTAATTATTCAGATTGGCATTAAAAATTGCCAGATAAAGGGCAATAGTTCCTCTCATCTTAGTCCGCTTGAAATACCACCTCAATTCAGTAATCACCTGATAAATCAGGAAACCAATGATTATGTTGCAAATTCTTAATGAAACGTAATATCCTAGCTTAAAGGTCGCTGGTCGTACGCTTTAAACCTTGCCGCATCAATAATACACCAAAGATGAAAAATACCGCCGATAATGGCAGGAATGATCAATACTGCAAAAAAATAATTAGCGCCCACTATTACAAAAAACAACAATGCAGCCAATACGCGTCCTTGGACCAGTTGGCCCAGGCCGGGAATAAAGAAACTGCAAATCGCTGCTAGCACGTTTCCGCCAGAGCCCTGTCCTGACATAGAGATTCTCCCAGTTACTTGATATGAATATAATAACAGGTGTTTGTGGTCAAGATGCACATATGCCAATATGGCAATAACAAACAGTCGTAAAATCAATAATAAAACAAAAATCCGACTGAGACATCATTTTGCAGTAAACAGCTTTCTCTCATCAATATGTCTCTGGCATGAGTCCAGGCGCTTCTTTCAGCAAGAAATCTTTAAACGCCTTCGCCACCCCTGACAAACGCTTGTTCTTGCGGTAAACAATATGCCAGTACCGCATAATTGGAAAGCCCTGTACATCCAGTATTTTTAAACGGTTCGTGGCAATTTCCAGTTCTGCAGTATGCATTGATATGATACCCAGCCCCATTCCTGCCTGCACAGCCTGTTTGATCGCTTCGGTGGTATCCGTTTCCATTCCACTGTTAATGGTGATTTTATGCTTGGCAAAGAAACGCTCCATGGCGCTGCGTGTGCCTGAGCCAGTCTCACGCAGCAAAAATATTTCCTGTGACAGCCGCTTAACGGGAATTCTGCTAATCTCGCAAAGGGGATGATCAGGTGGTGCGATCACCACCAGTGGATTCTCCATAAATGTTTCACTGACAATGTCCAGATTTTTTGGTGGCTGTCCTATGATCGCAAGATCAGTTAGGTTATCCGCCAGTTGTTTCAAGACTGCCTCACGGTTTGAAACATTCAAACTGACAGTCACGCCACTGTATCGCTGGCAGAATTTAGCCAATAAATGCGGGGCAAAATAATTGGCGGTACTCACCACTGAGATATTGAGTTTGCCACGTTCCAGTCCTTTTAACTCATCCAGCGCCACTTCCATATCGGACAACTGCCGTGAAATCGCGCGGCTGTACTGATACAATTCAAGCCCCGCTTCAGTCAAATAAATTTGCTTTCCGACCTGTTCAAGCAACGGCAACTCAATGTTTCCTTCAAGCTGCTTTATCTGCATGGAAACAGCCGGCTGGGTTAAATGCAACTCTGCCGCCGCACGTGAATAACTCAAATTACGGGCTACACATTCAAACACTTCCAATTGTCGCAGGGTAAGATGCATCATCAGTCAGTCATTACAGTAGTAATAGTAATATAAGGTAAACCTTATCACATTTATTAGAATTTTTGATTTGTCCTTATAGTTAATATTCGCTATAGTTCATTTTGAGTTGAGTAATCTTGTTTGTTAATTCACCCCCCTGCTCATTTCTGTAGCAGCAGAAAAATTGAACGGGATTTAATTGGAGAAAATGTTATGGCAAAGACCTATAGTGCAGGCGTTAAAGAATACCGGCAAACCTACTGGATGCCCGAATATACCCCACTTGACACAGACATTCTGGCATGCTTCAAAATCACACCGCAGCCAGGCGTTGATCGCGAAGAGGCTGCCGCTGCAGTAGCAGCAGAATCTTCTACGGGTACGTGGACCACCGTTTGGACCGATCTCTTGACCGACCTTGACTATTATAAAGGCCGCGCCTATCTTATTGAAGATGTCCCTGGCGATGACACTTGTTTTTATGCGTTTATCGCATATCCGATCGATTTGTTCGAAGAAGGTTCCGTTGTCAACGTATTTACCTCTTTAGTCGGCAATGTATTCGGTTTCAAGGCGATCCGGGCCTTACGTCTGGAAGATGTCCGCTTCCCGATTGCTTTTGTTAAAACCTGTGGCGGCCCACCGCACGGTATTCAGGTTGAACGTGATATTCTTAATAAATATGGTCGTGCACTGCTGGGTTGCACTATCAAACCTAAACTGGGCCTGTCCGCCAAGAACTATGGTCGCGCGGTATATGAATGCCTGCGTGGTGGCTTAGACCTGACCAAGGATGATGAAAACATTAACAGTCAGCCTTTCATGCGTTGGCGCCAACGTTTTGATTTTGTAATGGAAGCGATCCATAAAGCAGAACGTGAAACGGGTGAACGTAAAGGCCATTACCTGAATGTAACCGCACCAACGCCAGAAGAAATGTATAAGCGCGCTGAACACGCGAAAGAAATTGGTGCGCCGATTATCATGCATGACTACCTCACCGGCGGATTTACCGCGAATACGGGTTTGGCTAACTGGTGCCGTGACAACGGCATTCTGCTGCATATTCATCGCGCCATGCACGCTGTGATTGACCGCAACCCACATCATGGTATCCACTTCCGTGTATTGGCCAAGGCATTGCGCCTGTCCGGTGGTGATCACCTCCACTCAGGTACTGTAGTCGGCAAGCTGGAAGGTGACCGTGGCGCCACATTAGGGTGGATTGACCTGATGCGCGACAGTTTCATTAAGGAAGATCGGGCTCGCGGCATTATGTTTGACCAAGATTGGGGTTCCATGCCTGGCGTATTCCCAGTAGCTTCAGGTGGAATTCACGTTTGGCATATGCCTGCACTGGTTGCAATTTTTGGTGATGACGCCTGTCTGCAATTTGGTGGTGGCACACTGGGGCATCCATGGGGTAATGCAGCAGGTGCTGCAGCCAATCGTGTTGCACTTGAAGCCTGTGTTGAGGCACGCAACAGTGGCGTGGAAATTGAAAAAGAAGGCAAGGCCATCTTAACCAAAGCCGCTAAAGGCAGCCCAGAACTTAAGATTGCCATGGAAACCTGGAAAGAAATCAAGTTTGAATTCGATACCGTCGACAAACTGGATGTTGCTCACAAGTAATAAACCCATCTCAGCAGAGATCGTGTGTGCGGAATATTAATTAATTAGGAGTAAAGTAAACAATGTCTGAAATGCTAGATTACAAAAGCCGTTTGAGTGACCCGGGCAGTCGTAAGTTTGAAACATTTTCTTATCTGCCTGAATTGGACAAGAAACAGATTAAGAAACAAGTTGAGTATATTGTAAAAAAAGGCTGGAATCCCGCGATTGAGCATACTGAGCCAGAACACTTGATGGATAATTACTGGTATATGTGGAAGTTACCAATGTTTGGCGAAACTGAAGTAGAAAGCATTCTTGCTGAAGCGGAAGCCTGCCACAAAGCCAATCCAGACAACCATGTGCGTTTGATCGGATACGATAATTTTGCACAAAGTCAAGGAACATCCATGGTGATCTATCGCGGCAAAACTGTCTAGAATTTCATTACATGGCCACAGCCCCCATATCCCGTAAGGGCCGGGGGCTTTTTTTGAGCCTCTTTGACAAAGAAATAGAAATTTTAAAGCTAGTATAGGAGCTTTTCATGAGCAAGATAATTGATCAATATCGCATCGCGACAGAACCTTACTACCACCCCGTAGGTGATGAAGTGGACTTATACAAAGCCGCTTACTCAGTACGTATGCCGATGATGCTGAAAGGTCCGACCGGTTGCGGAAAAACCCGCTTTGTTGAGCACATGGCCTGGAAATTGAAGAAACCGCTGATTACTGTTGCTTGTAACGAAGATATGACAGCCTCTGACCTGGTGGGCCGTTATCTGCTTGATGCAGAGGGGACGCGGTGGCAAGACGGTCCACTCTCTATAGCTGCACGTTATGGCGCCATCTGCTATCTGGATGAAGTGGTAGAAGCCCGGCAAGATACCACGGTTGTCATTCACCCCCTCACAGATAACCGGCGTGTATTACCGCTGGAAAAAAAAGGTGAATTAATTAAGGCACACGCCGATTTCCAAATTGTTATCTCCTACAATCCGGGCTACCAGAGCTTAATGAAGGATTTAAAACAATCTACTAAACAAAGGTTTGGCGGTCTTGATTTTAATTACCCAGACCATGATATTGAGAGTGAAATCGTTGCGCATGAATCTGGGGTGTCACTTGACATTGCAGAAAAACTGGTCTCTATTGCTGAACGTGCGCGCAATTTGAAAGGACACGGGCTGGATGAAGGCATCTCAACCCGTATGCTGATTTATGCAGGCAGTCTGATCGTCAAGAATGTCGATGCGCATGCGGCATGCCGCGTTGCGTTAGTCCGGCCAATAACGGATGATCCCGATATGCGCGATGCCCTGGACGCAGCCGTTGCAACTTTTTTCTAATTAACGATTACTTGTATCGTTTATTTATAACTCACTATCTTAATAGCGCAAACAGGTGGATAGCGTATGAGCAGCCTCGATGACTACAAAGAACTACTGGAAAACCTGGAACCTGAATCAATTGCATTATTAAAAAATGCGTGGCCTGATGCCACTAAGGTTTTTTCTCCTCGCGGACTGGATAATTATGTAAAAGGTGCCTCTGCATTGCGTAATCTGGGGCGCGGTCGCGGACTGGTGGACACCTGGATTGATGAAACACCACAAGTAGCTAGAGAAGTTGGCGAAGATGTAATCAGTGATCTCGCCACAGCTTCATTATCACTCACGTCAAAAACTTCAAGTGCCGTCATCGAATTGATACTGGCCACTGCTCCGACCGCGGCTAAACGGCTCGGTGATGCGCAACTATTCCAAAATTATCTGCAATTTCTGAATTCGCTGATTGCACAGGCACCGCGTGGTATCCGCCCCATGCTCGACAAGTTGGATGTGTTATTTGGACAGCTCACATTGGGTGGCCTGCGCCGCTGGGCAATGTGGGGGGCACATGCGCATCGTACTAATTATGAAGAACAAGCCAAATATTTTGGCCTGGAATCGAAAGAATCGCTGGCGATATTACAGAAAGAACGCAAAGGCACTTTGTTTGTTGATGTGCAGCGCCGCATTAACATGTATCTACGTGCTTTATGGGCGCGTGATTTTTTCATGAAACCAACCTCTGGCGACTTCGAGACACGTGAAGGCTATAAACCTTTTATCGAAAATTATCTGATACACTTACCAGATGCTTTCGACAATTATGGTGATATACCGGGCAGCGAAATTTATCGTGCAGCAGCAGCCCATGCAGCTGCCCATCTGGTTGAAACAAAGCAGCCGATTTCTGCGGAAGGTCTGAATCCGATGCAAATGGCGGTTATCTCGGTTATTGAGGATGCACGTGTTGAAGCGCTTACTATGCGCCGTTTCCCAGGTTTGCGTCAAGTCTGGGCAGCGCTACATAATGCCACGCCCGAAATGGATACCAGTATTGGTGATTATTTAAATCGTCTGGCGCGCGCTTTGCTTGATCCTGATTATCAGGATGATGATCCTTGGGTCGAAAAAGGTCGGCATCTATTTGCTCAAGCATCGGACACATTAAGCAACCATCAAATCTCATGGGAAATAGGCGTCCAACTGGCGCACAACATAAGAAACAAAAATATTCCCTTTAACCCAAGAACGGATCAACTGAACGCTCCCTACCTTGACGACAACCGCTATTTCTGGGAATTTGAGGAATTTGACCTGAACAAATCATTGACTGCTGGCTATGAGGCACCCAAACAGGTCCGCAAGTATGTCAGCGTCATGGAACTTGCCAATGAAGTGGAAGTTGAAACCGCGGGCGATGACGCACAGGAAATCTGGGTCATGGGAACTGAATTTTTTCCCTATGAGGATAATGGTGTTTCCTACAATGAAAAGGAAGGAAAAGAGCCTGTTTCGCCCCCTTTCCACTATGCCGAATGGGACTATCAAATTCAACTTGAACGACCTACTTGGGTGACGGTACAGGAGAAGCGCGCCAAACTCGGCGATATACAATGTATTGATGAGATTGCCACACAATATAAACGTGAAATCTCACGCATGAAGTTTCTGTTGGACGCCATGCAGCCTCAGGGGGTGCGTCGCATCCGCAAATTGGAAGACGGCGACGAAATTGATACCAATGCTGCCATCCATGCTATGATCGATATCCGTATGGGTCTGCAACCCGATCCACGCATTATGATGCGTTCTGTCAGGAAGGTTCGCGATATCTCAGTGCTGGTATTGCTTGATTTATCCGAATCAACCAATGATAAAGTCGCCGGCCAGAAATTTACAGTGCTCGATTTAACCCGCGAAGCCACTGTTTTATTGGCGAATGCAATTGATAAAATTGGTGACCCTTTTGCCATTCACGGTTTCTGTTCGGACGGCCGGCATGATGTGGAATATTATCGCTACAAGGACTTTGAGCAGCCCTATACCGAAATTCCCAAAGGACGGCTGGCAGGCATGACCGGGCAGCTCTCCACCCGCATGGGCGCAGCCGTCCGCCATGCCAGTCATTACCTCAAAATACAGAAATCTTCCAAAAAACTTTTATTGGTCATTACTGACGGCGAACCGGCGGATGTCGATGTCCGCGACCCGCAGTATCTGCGTCATGATACGAAAAAAGCGGTAGAAGAAGCGACACGCAGCGGCGTTATCACCTATTGCATGAGCCTGGACCCTCGTGCTGATCAGTATGTCTCACGTATTTTTGGTGCACGCAACTACATGGTCGTTGACCATGTAGAACGATTGCCTGAAAAATTACCGGCTCTTTACGCAGGACTGACACGCTAGCCCGGGCACTGCTCTCCAAATTGACCGGGTAAATGATAAAATCTTATACTTTTACACGGAGTAATCGCATCCGGACAAAAACACATATCCGGTTTTTAGAAATTTTCAATTACCCAACGTGATTCGCAAAACGTTACACCACGTTACCCTGTTCAATAGAAAGAATATTTGATAGTTAAAAATAGAGAGAAAGAGATATGGTTAAAACTTATCTCTTTCTCTTCTGTATGAATCATCATGCCTGTCTTTGCTCAGAATTGGTTATTTAACGCTATAGCAATATGATGATAAGGGATTATTATTTCTATTAGGTGCTACAAAATTAATGTCCAGGTTTACTCGTACCGCCATATGGACGTGGATCTGCACCTTCTGCAAGGCAATTACCATTGCCATCAATACCGAATTCACAATCCTCAATAACCATATCAGGATCACCCATATCAGCACTTCCGCAACCAGTTAAAAATAATACCAAGAGCGCCGCAGCAAAAACTGAAGATTTCATCATTTTCCTTTACCAATAAAATTAAAAGATATCATTACTGAAGTTTCGCGCTTCGATTGCGTGGGTATATTTCGCATACTCTATCTCATTGAAAAACGGTATATTCATCATTAAGGTAATTCCTGCGTACAGAAGTCAATTTATAAGTGGGTGCTATTATTAATAAAAAAAACAAACCCACACAATATTAACCTCAACTTATAGCCACTGCCTATCTTGACAATCTTAAGATAGTGAAACTTCATCTCCATTATATAACGGAATAAATCATACACTCAAGGTTAGCTCAGCTTAATCCAACTTAATACGCATGTGAATATTTTGCGCACAGGGTACAATTGACGCATTTTTATGATCTCAATGCTATCAAGAAGGATAGCCAGCATCTTTTCAGGATCTTATTTATTAAAGCTGCTTACGACTTCTTCTGCACACTGATCCGCTATGGCAATAAAACCTTAGTCATTGACTTTATTTCTCTTCGATAAATAGCCCTCATCGACAGATAACAACCTATTCGTACCCTCAGCAATCACTCTTTCTGGCGTTTCCTCTGCGATATGAATCATTACAGCCTGCCGGAAAATTCATCCATAACGGCGCGCGCCATTAAACATCTTTCATTTACTCAATTCGTGATATTCTCAGCAACAAACAGCATCCTTACACTGGACTGCGGCAGCTGCTTTTATAAGTGTTTGCAGCATATGCGGAGAAGTCAGACTATTTTCCCAGTTAATTCTCACTGTAGCATCAGACATCTCCTCTTCTCTCCGTGGTATTGATACTTTATAGTAGTCATCGAGTATTGACGTCCACAAATTATTAGCAACTATAAATGAGCAACTTATTATTTGGCGCCTATGTGTTTTGCGTAATAACGTTATGTGCCTATGGCATCAACTGCTATTTCATGGTCTGGTGTTTCTGGAGAACTTATCGCAAGGAATCCGGCCGTATCCGCCAATTGATTGATACAGCTCAACCTGTATTTGATGATACTGTTACCTTGCCACAAGTAACCACACAAATCCCGTTATATAACGAAGCAAATGTGGCGGAACGTGTGATTCGGTCTGTCGCCGCTATTGACTATCCTGCAACCAAGCATGAAATTCAAATACTCGACGATTCGACTGATGAAACCTGTGCCATTGTTGATCGAATAGTGGCATCTCTGCGTCGACACGGAAAAGATATCCATGTGCTTCGACGCGCTGAACGTCATGGCTATAAAGCCGGTGCCTTGGCTGAAGGCATGAAAGTGTGCAAAGGAAAGTTTATTGCAATTTTTGATAGTGACTTTGTTCCGGACCCGAATTATTTACGGCAAATGCTGCCGCCACTGTTGGCTGATGAAAAATTAGCCTTTGTACAAGCACGCTGGGGTCATTTAAACAAGACATACTCTGCACTGACGCAAGCACAATGCATTGGCATTGATGGACACTTCATGATTGAACAAAGTGTGCGCGCCTTTAATGGCTTTTTCATGAATTTCAATGGCACTGCTGGTGTTTGGCGTAAACAGGCCATACGTGATGCCGGGGGTTGGCAAGCAGACACACTTACAGAAGATATGGATTTATCCTATCGCTGTCAACTGGTCGGGTGGCGCGCGAATTATTTAGTGGATGTCGTGGTTCCTGCAGAATTGCCGGAAACCTACACTGCTTTTAAAAGTCAGCAATTTCGCTGGGCCAAGGGTTCTATTCAAACCGCGATCAAAATATATCCCAGGGTGCTTCGTTCAAATGCTGGTGTGCTGGCAAAAATCCAGGCTTTTCTACACTTGACCCATTACATCATCCATCCGATCATGGTCATGCTGTCAATACTGACATTACCAGTCTTATTCACGTTGGATGTCACCATACCATGGCCTTTAATGGTATTCTGCATGCTTTGCATTCTACTCGCCATATGCGGTCCTAGTTCTCTCTATTTAACCAGTCAAATCGCAGCAAATTCAAGTATTAAACGAATATTATTTTTACCTTTTTTAACCTGCGTCGGCGTTGGAATTGCCTTATCCAATACGCGCGCGGTTGCTGAAGCGGTGTTGAAAATAAAAAGCGGCTTTGTTCGCACGCCTAAATATGGCTATTTAAAAAAAAACCAATATCGGGTCAACACACCTGTATTACCCCTATTTGAAATTCTGCTAGGACTCTACTGTCTGTTTAGTTTGCACTATTATTTTGCAGCAGAGAAATATCTAGTGGGACCGTTTTTGTTGATTTATGCTTGCGGTTTTTTGCTGGTGGGAATCCGCTCATTGAAAGAAAGTTTTCAATAATGTGCTAATACAGGATAGCGCTAATTCTATATGAAAGATGCGGTAAATTGACATATCGCTGCAATCAATACTTTCCAGGCAATGCTCAATTCACGACAGTTATTTTTTATATTCTCACTGGCTTTAATATTTCTTACTGGCGCTATTCATTGGACGCAATGGGCAATAGATTTTAAAGCTGTTGTCATGTTGACATCTTATGCCATCTTGTTTTTCGGCTTCATTGGTGCCTGGTTAAGCTTTCCAAACGGATTAAGTGCGGGGCAGAAAATAGGCCTCATCCTTCTTATCTCTTTACTAGCACGGATTTTAATAATGGGAATGCCGGTTTCAGATGACGTATACCGCTATCTTTGGGAAGGAAAAATCATCGCTGCCGGTGAGAATCCCTATCAATATCCGGCGAATCATGCGCATCATGTAACATATCGTGATTCTTACTGGGAGGAAATGAACCATAAAGACAAACTAACCGCCTATCCGCCATTAGCCGAGCTTGTATTTGCTGGTGTGAGCAGCATTACCTACTCCCCTTGGGCATTTAAATTTCTATTTATCCTGGCTGACCTCTGTGTCATATGGATAATAATAAACATTTTATCGCTGCGCGGGTCCGATATACGCACTTCAATATTGTACGCATTGAACCCACTCACATTGTTCGCAATCGCCGGCGAAGCACATTTTGACGTTCTGCTGATCCTGGCAATAATGTTGTCATTACTTTGTATCGAAAAAAAAGCTTTTGCCTGGGCCTGGATCTGGCTGGGCATTGCGGTACAGATAAAATTCATTGCCGTTGTCCTTATCCCACTTTTTCTCTGGCGATGTCACTGGCGGTACGCGTGGTTCATATTTATCCCCCTGACACTTCCGTCGCTATACTTTCTGGATTCACTCCCGGGACTATTTAAAGGGCTGTGGACTTTCGGCGTAATGAACGCTTTTAATGGGCCAATACACGGACCCATTACTTATTTACTCAATGGCAATATCGCCGTGGCTTCGTTAGTAATTTTCACGTTATTTGGATTCATCACACTTTGGACAATATGGGCCATCAAAACGCCCGCTAGAGCCGCCTATATATTGATTGCATCCCTAGTATTGTTATCACCGGTTGTGCATTACT
Organism: Nitrosomonas sp.; assembly: GCA_021604405.1. Classification (GTDB taxonomy): domain Bacteria; phylum Pseudomonadota; class Gammaproteobacteria; order Burkholderiales; family Nitrosomonadaceae; genus Nitrosomonas. Next base: position 75,127 of record BQJA01000002.1, read on the forward strand.
GGTATATTTTATGGGTAATTCCCTTCGTCGCGCTTTATCCTAGCATGTCCTGGCTAGTACTGACGCTAACCAGTGGCGCTTACTTTACCTCGATTTTCAGTGTAGAAAACGGCGCAGACTGGTTTTTGCCTTTTTGGGCAATGTGCTTAATGTGGTTACCATTTTTATTCGTGCTGGCCTATGAGCTTAGAATGATTTTTCTGCGCAGATTCAAGTCAACCACCCTATGGAGCAAACCTGAAACGCTTGCCATCGTCGTGCCGACGCTGAACGAATATACGCACATAAAATCTTGTCTGCTTGCTTTGGCTTCGCTGGATCGACCGCCCGATGAAATCATCATCAGTGACGGCAGCTCAATCGACCATACCGCAACAGTAGCTCGGACAATGGGTTTTCGAGTGATTGTCAGCAAACGCGGGCGGGGCGCTCAAATCAAAGCAGGCGTTGATGCGGCTCGCTCAGATGTGGTGCTGGTTATTCATGCTGATTGCACTTGCGCGAATGATGTCAGCCGGCGGGTAATGACCATCTTGGCTAAAAATCCCGATGTGGTTGGCGGTGCGATTGGACAGCGTTTCAAGACTGCTAATCCACGTATGTTAATCATTGAAATGCTCAATGATGCACGTGCAACACTGAGTGGCATCACCTTTGGTGACCAAGGTCAATTTTTTAGAACTGCTGCCGCACGAAACTGGGGCGGTTACCCAGATTATCCACTAATGGAAGATATTGAACTGAGCCTGCGAATGATGCAGACGGGGCGCGTAGTATTACTGGGCGAAGGTATCCAGAACTCTGCTCGGCAGTGGCGCGATGATTTCATTAAACGCGTGCTGCTAATTCTAAAATTTGTCATTGTTTTCAGGTTGAGTCGCTTGTTTAATCGCAATGTGACCGAGAAGCTGAGCGCGATGTATTACAAAAATAACAGAACGAATAAACATAAAACCATCCGCCACCATAATTAACGTTTCCCTATTGAGTTTTAACAGGCGCTACGGGCGGTTTACAATAGACTCTGGCGGTAAACTCTTCATTGCGGCGTGCGTTTCTGATTACATCTCCACCTTCTCTGATACAAACCATGGTTGCCTGATCAAGGCTGGCAAAGTATTCATTTGACCCAGGCAGGTCGGATATCGGCGGAACGCTTTCCCTTATGCGCGCGCATACATCTGATTCATCGGGTTTAATAGGTTCGTCCACCATTGGGGGTAACGGACACAATCCACAGGGGTCGCCCGGACACAAGCATCCTTTACACGCAGCCTGGACCGGTGCGGCAATGATACATAACCATAGCCCCATAGCAAATGGACCTATTATTTTCATCAATCCAATTAACCTAAATTTAATCATCCTCATCCTTAAAAATTCCATCGAATTACGCTATTTATTTAATGTTTGTCAATTAAACACCAAAAAACTTGGACTAAATTCGCATAATCCTAAAAACCAAAACCGGACAGCGTAACACTAAATGGCATTATTTAGTGTCTAAGCTGCATGTGATTTTAACAATCAGTCGCGGCCATAGGGCAACACGCGTCAGATCAATTCTTCAGGACTACCTAAATTCGCTACATATTATAAAACCATATAAAATGAGAACTTATGAAAATATTTTTGTCAGGAAATAAAATTTGATAACGACCGCCAATATCACGATGCAATTCGGGATAAAACCCTTATTCGAAAACGTCTCTATTAAACTTGGTAACGGCAACCGTTATGGCCTGATTGGTGGAAATGGCTGCGGGAAGTCTACGTTTATGAAGATTCTTGGCAACGATCTTGAACCGACATCCGGTAATATCAATGTTGGTAGTGGTGAGCGGGTTGGCAAGCTGCGTCAAGATCAATTCGCATTTGAAAATAATCTGGTCATTGATACCGTTATGATGGGCCATGAAGCACTATGGCATATCAAAGAGGAACGGGATGCGATTTATGCCAATCCAGATGCCTCGGAAGCGGATTATATGCATGCTGCTGAATTGGAGTCACGTTTTGCCGAATTAGACGGCTATTCCGCTGAAGCACGCGCAGGCGAATTGTTATTGGGTGTTGGCATTCCTTTATCTCAGCATAAGAGCTCCATGCGTTCGGTAGCACCCGGCTACAAACTACGCGTATTACTCGCTCAAGCATTATTTTCTGATCCGGATATTTTGCTAATGGATGAACCCACCAATAATCTTGACATTAATACAATACGATGGCTGGAAAATGTAATTAATGCCAGCAGCAGCACGATTGTCATTATTTCCCATGATCGCCACTTCTTGAACAGCGTCTGCACCCATATGGCTGATCTGGATTATGGCGAAATTCGTATTTGTCCTGGCAATTATGATGAATATATGACTTTGTCCACACAAGCTCGAGCGCGTCTGTTAGCGAACAACACCAAAAAGAAAGCCCAGATAGCCGAATTGCAAGCCTTTGTCAGCCGTTTTTCCGCCAATGCATCCAAAGCCCGGCAAGCGACCAGCCGGGCCCGACAGATTGAAAAAATAAAATTGGAAGACGTTAAGCCGTCCAGCCGTCAGTATCCCTACATCCGCTTTGAAGTAGATGACAAGGAAAAACTGCATCGCTTGGCGGTTTCAGCTGATAATGTTAAAAAGCATTACCCTGATATGGCGCAGCCAATACTGAATAAATTTAATATCGATATCGAAGCGGGAGAAAAAGTAGCTATAATCGGCCCAAACGGTATCGGAAAAACAACGTTACTACGCTGCCTTGCAGGTGATCTGGAATTAGACATGGGTACAGTGAAATGGGCAGAGAAAGCGCGTTTAGGATATTTCCCGCAGGACCACGCAAGCGAATTTGAAACAGAACTATCCTTGGCCGACTGGATAGCGCAATGGCGGCAAGAAAAAGATGACGATCAGGCGGTGCGCAGTACGCTTGGCAGGCTACTTTTTTCTGGTGACGAAGTCAAAAAATCAGCTCGCGTAATTTCCGGCGGCGAACAAAGACGCATGCTTTTTGGCAAACTTATTTTACAAAAACCCAATGTCTTGCTTATGGATGAACCGACCAACCATCTTGATATGGAATCGATTGAATCACTCAACAGCGCATTGGAAAAATATACCGGCACATTAATCTTTGTTTCTCATGACCGGGAATTTGTATCTTCACTCGCCAGCCGTATATTGGAAATCAATTCCAACGGAATAACTGATTTCAAAGGAAACTACGAAGATTATCTCCAAACACAGTATGCTGAATAATTTTCGTTTTCCAACTAACATGAACAATCAATCGCTATGAAAATCAAATATATAAAAAACATACCCCTTTTTTCTATTTTTTTTCTGTGTAATATCCTCAACTCATCCATTGTAATGGCCGAAGGAAGCATTGAGGCGCTTCAACAACGCGCGAATTTAGCATATGAGCAAATGATGAAGGCAAAATATAAAGCTGAAATGGCTGAAATGGAAAAGACGGATGCCGAAAAAGCGCTGCAACGCGTCAAAAAATCACTTGAGAGAGCTGAGCAGGAATCAGAAACTGTCCGAAAAAAATCAGAAGCGGCCGATTCTGCACTGAAACAAGCAGAGCAAAAATGGAACGAGGCATCTGACGCCCTTGCACATGAATGGAAAAGAAGCAGAAATAAATAACCCGCATAATCTCGATTTATGGTTTGGCACCAATCGGCCCAACGTAATGCCTAAGATAGATTTACTTCTATAAGCAGTTCTTCCACATTGACATACTAAACTTTAAAGGAAACCCGGACAAGCGCTTTGTCGTTGCAATGAATAACCGCACAGCAGCTATTCCGCGTACAGAATCATCTATATATTAACTAGATCCCCCGTACCATCTTCACATGAGGAATCCCGGCGTCTAGAAAATCTTCTCCTGTCACCTGGAATCCAAATTTTTTATAAAAACCAACGGCAACAGTTTGCGCATTAAGCACTACCTGTGGAAGATGCTGTTTTTTTGCTTCGTCAAGTAGCCGACGCAGCATAGCACCACCGACACCTTTACCACGCGATTCTTTCAATACTGCCATACGTCCGATATGCCCGTCTGGTAATAGTCTGGCCGCACCAATCGGCCATCCACACTGATCAATGGCGAGTAAATGCAAACAACCGCTGTCAAATTCATCCCATTCCAGCTCAACAGGAATATTCTGTTCTTTAATAAAAACAGTTTCTCGTACAATACGCAAATAATGACCATCATCTTGCCAGTTAGCAGTACGAATTGTATAAGTAACCATGCATTTTATTTATATTTTACCCGGATCCTATTTCGCTACGTGCTTTTTTATTTCTATGCATCCTCCGACAAATTTTCGTACTTATACTGGATTGTCACTTAAACGGGTGGCGCAATACGATAGTGTCTACCCGATCCGGCCCGGTTGAAATCATATCCAATGGTGTTTCACATACTTCTTCAATTCGCCGCAGATAGTTCTGCGCTGCTTTGGGTAGTTCTTTAAAATCTTTAATTCCAGCAGTGCTTTCCATCCATCCAGGAATTTCTTCATAAACTGGTTCGCAGCTGGCAAGCGCATCAGCTCCAGCCGGCAAAATATTCCCTGGCTCCCCGCTATTATCTTTTACTTTATAACCCACACCCAGATTCAACGTTTCAACACCGTCAAGGACATCGAGTTTGGTAATGCAGAGTCCGGAAACACCGTTGATCTGAACTGAGCGTTTAAGTGCTACTGCATCAAACCAGCCACACCGGCGCGGACGTCCAGTCGTCGAACCAAATTCATTGCCATGTTTGGCCAGATACTGGCCCATTTCATCATCTAGTTCAGTAGGAAAGGGACCAGAACCAACACGCGTGGTATAAGCCTTGGTAATACCCAGTACATAATGGAGCATTTGCGGTCCGACCCCACAGCCTGCTGCTGCAGCACCAGCAATACAGTTACTCGATGTCACATAGGGATAGGTGCCGTGGTCAATATCCAGCAATGCGCCTTGTGCACCTTCAAATAACAAATTCTGGCTATTCTGGCTAGCATTAAACAGTAATTGCGGAACATCAGCTACCATCGGCTTAATACGCGCTGCCTGAGAAAGTGCGCCATCCATAATTCGTTGGAAATCCACGATGGGTGCATTAAAATAATTTTTTAAAACAAAATTATGATAATCAAGCATTTCACCAAGCTTTGCGGCAAAACGATCACGATAAAATAAATCCTGTAAGCGAATCGCACGACGCGCCACTTTATCTTCATAAGCTGGACCAATACCGCGTCCAGTCGTGCCAATTTTGCCAATACCTCTCGCTGACTCACGTGCATTATCTAATGCAATATGACAGGGCAGGATTAGCGGACAGGCCTCACTGATGTGAAGCCTGTTACGCACATTGACCCCCGCTTGCTCAAGCATATCCACTTCCTTCAGCAAAGCTTCGGGTGAAATCACCACGCCATTACCGATATAACAAGCGACTTTGTCACGCAGAATGCCCGAAGGAATCAAATGCAATACCGTTTTTTTACCCCCAATAACCAGTGTATGCCCCGCGTTATGGCCACCCTGAAAACGCACCACACCCTGCGCATGGTCTGTCAACCAGTCTACAATTTTACCCTTTCCTTCGTCACCCCATTGCGTGCCGATAACTACCACATTTTTAGCCATTATCTAAAGTCTCTGTATTCCATGTCTTGGTGAGAGTACGACAACATCCTGCTTACAATTCTCGAATTACCCAATCCCCACTCTGCCAGACAAGTTGTCTGTCGCAATTTGATGCGAATTGATCACTTTGTTGTCCAGGCAATTCAACGATAACAATTTCACCTGCTTGCCGAAGTTTTTTAATCTTATCTTCAAGCACCCGATTATTTTTTTCAGATGGCGCCATAATCCCCTTGGCACAGGGTTCTGGCTTGATAAGGCGGGCTAATTCGCGCAAATCGGCACTAAATCCTGTCGCCGGCCGCGACCGACCAAATGCCTTACCGATTTCATCGTAGCGCCCACCAAGTGCAATAGCATTTGAACAACCTTTTGCATAAGCGGCAAAAACCATCCCACTGTGATAGTGATATCCGCGCAAGTCGGCAAAATCAAACGCAATCGTGTCGACCAATGATTTCAACTCTTTTTCAACAGCCTCAAGCGCCGCCAGCGCCATTCTTATTTCAGGCAAGTCAGGTAAAAATCGATATGCCTGGGCTAATATTTTCTTATCGCCATATAGTTCCGGTAGCAACATTAATGCTTGTTTTGTTGGCTCATCCACATACTTGCTTAAATCTGAGCACAGCGCTTTTAATGCAGCAATATCTTTCGCCTGTAAGATACGGTATAACTCGGTTTCTAATTCAGCAGGAATAGCTGCAGTTTTAATCAATCCTCGAAAAACTGCGACATGACCAAGATCAAGATGAATTTGGCCTATTCCGGAGATAGCCAGACATTCCAGCATAAGCCGCTGTATTTCAATATCACTTTCTAGGCCAGCATGGCCAAAAAGCTCCGCACCGATTTGGAGTGGTTCACGAGTACGGGTTAATCCTGATGGCACGGTATGCAACACACTGCTTGCATAGCAAAGTCGTGTCACACCCTCACAATTCAACAAGTGTGCATCAATACGCGCGACTTGTGGCGTCATGTCGGCACGCAGACCCATCATTCGTCCGCTCAGTTGATCAATTACTTTGAACATGTGCAATTCCATATCACTGCCCGATCCCGACAGTAAAGATTCAACATATTCCAGTAGAGGTGGATTAACTAATTGATAGCCATGCACTAACAAAAAGTCAACAATTCGGCGACGCATTGTCTCGATATGCATTGCTTCTTCAGGCAAGATATCTTCGACATATTCTGGAAGGAGCCAATTACGCATGCTCAAGACTTATAATCTGAAAAAACACGAGAAAATGATTCAGCAATACCACCGCTTGGTTGGCAACAAGACAAGCTAAATATCGCAGAAGTGAATAGTTATTTTTGAACCAATGATATGACCAAGAATAGCAGATTTAGCAACTATCTATTTATTTTAGATAGCATCAACTCAGCAGCATTAGTAATAATAAGCCAACCATCATAGCACTTAGGCCTATAAAACGAATCTGACCATCTCCCATTTCAATCAATTTTTTGAATGCTTCACGCCAAGTCCGCGGAGATAGGAAAGGCATCATCCCTTCTAATATCAACATTAATGCGATCGCAATCAGAAAAGTATCCCACATATCGCCACAACTCCAAAAAGATAAGAAACTTCTGACATTTCAACACAACACCGCACAAGCAACGATGTAATTTTCCACCAAAAGTATGGTAGAAATAATTCGTTAACAATAAGTCACCCTTAGAAGCGGATTTAAAAGATGCGCTAGCACAATTATCGCCACAAGGAAAAATAAACAAACCTGTCTCCAAACATACGAAACAGGTTTATCGAACGGATAGCTTGATCTTGCTTTCTCAAAACTATCCCGCTTCGACAAACCTTTTCAATTTAGCAAACGTAAGATTTTAATTTGATTCTGATTCTGGTTCTTTCAGGTATTTGAAGAAATCCGACGAAGGATCAAGTACCATCAGATCCCCTTTGGACTTAAAAGCCTGCTGATACGCTTCCATACTACGATAGAATGAATAAAATTCAGCGTTTTTATCAAATGCCGTTGCATAAATCGCTGCGGCCTGGCTATCACCCTCACCCATCGTTTTCTGAGCATCACGATAAGCCTCCGCCATGATCACCTCACGTTGCCGGTCCGCATCCGCACGAATCTTTTCTGATTCTGCTGCACCGGTTGAACGCAATTCATTCGCCACACGTTTCCGCTCTGCTTCCATCCGGCGGTACACTGACTCACTGACTTCACGAGGCAAATCGACGCGTTTCAAACGCACATCAACAACCTCCACACCAATTTTGCGTGCATCTTCATCTGCTTTCTGGCGCATAATCTCCATAATGAGATCCCGTTCTCCAGAAATTACGTCGTGTACGGTGCGATTACCAAATTCGTCACGCATACTTGAGTTGATGGTCTGAGCCAAACGTGTTTGTGCTAACGATTCATCGCCACGCACACTAATGAAGTATTGCGTCAGATCAACAATACGCCATTTGACAAAAAGATCCACCAACACATTCTTTTTCTCAGAAGTAATAAAACGCTCCGGTTCTTCAGCATCCATTGTCAAGATTCGTTTTTCAAAAAAACGTACATTCTGTGCAATAGGAATTTTAAAATACAAACCGGGCTCGGTCTTCACAGAAACAACTTCACCCAATTGGAATAACAGGGCTTGCTGCCGTTCATCTACAATATAGATAACCTGGCTCCCCACCAAAACGAGTACGATAACTATTCCTGCCAATACTGATGTAAAATTTTTCATTTATCTTGTCTCCCTTTCGCGGTCACGAAATGACTCGCGTCCACGTACGGTGCTATTCGGCGCCACTTCCTGGACAACTGGTGATTGCTGTTGCTGCATGCCGGACAAAGGCGCTGGTGTTGCTGATGAAGACTCACTCATTTGCACTAACCTGTCCAAAGGTAAATACAGCAAATTATTTCCACCTTCCTGGTCGATCATTATTTTGCTGGCATTTGAAAGCACTTGCTGCATCATATCCAGATATAAACGCTCACGCGTCACATCTGGCGCCTTACTGTATTCAACCAGTATTTGTTCAAAACGGCTGGCATCACCTTCGGAGCGTGCTATCACACGGTCCTTGTGTCCCTCTGCCTGTTCGAGCAAGCGCGCGGCGTTACCTCTGGCACGCGGGATCACATCATTCGCATAGGCTTCACCTTCATTTTTCTGCCGTTCCCGATCCTGACCCGCTTTTACAGCATCATCAAATGCAGCCTGGACTTGCTCCGGTGGCTGCGCATTCTGCATATTAACGCGGCTGATCGCAATTCCGATTTCATAGCGGTCCAGAATTATTTGCATTAACTGTAATGCTTGAGCTGCCACATCTTCACGTCCTTCATAAAGCACATAATCCATTTCACTTTTACCGATAATCTCCCGAATCGCTGTTTCGGCAGCCTGCAATACCGCATCGTCAGGGTCACGGTTATTAAACAGATATTTTTCCGGATCGTTCAGGATATATTGCACCGCAAACTGGATATCAACGATATTTTCATCGTCCGTAATCATGAGCGCTTCTTTTAAAACCTTGCTCCTAACATTATTACGATAGCCAATTTCAACAGTTCTGACCTGACTCACATTAACAAGCTCTACTTGTTCTATGGGAAAAGGAAAATGCCAGCGCAAGCCGGCAGGCGTCGTAGCAACATATTGACCAAATCTTAACACTACGCCACGGTGGCCTTCGTTAACGATATAAAATCCACTCGCTACCCATGCGACCAGCAGTATCCCAATTAATAACAAGACACCACCGGTACTGTACTGCTTAGGGTTTTTACCGCGAGAACCGCCATCACCCCCATCACCACCTTTCTTTCCAAATATATCACTGATTTTCTTGTTTACATTACGTAACACATCATCCAAATCAGGCGGGTTATCAGCGCCTTTCTTTTTTCCCCATTGAGGGTCGTTTAATCCCATAATTATTCCCGCTTTGTTTATTAAAAATAAGCTGTCGTGCAGCCACTCGTTACTTTTTCATCAACCAAAGATTCTCTGCACAGTCCCCTTGAATCCTTTGCCATTGCTTCAGCCAGCGCCAGCTTGACAAAAGACATTCCCTCACCTGTTTTTGCACTTGTGCGAATTCGCGCTATTCTACCATACTCATCACGCTTATACCCTGCTGCGGCACCTGCAGAATGATTATCCAGATCAATCTTATTTAGCACAAGAATTTGTGGAATCGTATCCGCATTTATCTCTTTTAATAAGTTATTTACAGCCTCAATCTGCTCATCTTGATTAGTGCTGCTTGCATCGACGACGTGCAATAGGATATCAGCCTGAACAGTCTCTTCAAGCGTCGCACGAAACGAAGCCACAAGCGTATGCGGCAAATCACGAATAAAACCAACTGTATCAGAAACAACCACAAAATCCCGCTCCGAAATAAATAATTTCCGTGTCGTTGTATCTAATGTAGCAAATAATTGATCCGCAGCATATGTCTGTGCACGGGTTAATTTGTTAAACAAGGTAGATTTGCCGGCGTTGGTATAACCCACAATGGAAACAGACATGACGTTAGTCCGCTGCCTAGAACGCCGCTGCACGTTACGTTGACGCTGCAGCGCAGCTAGTCTCTTTTTCAATAACTTCATCCGTTTTCCGATCAGTCGCCGATCGGTTTCTAACTGCGTTTCCCCGGGACCACGCAAGCCAATGCCACCTTTCTGCCGTTCCAGATGCGTCCAGCCCCGAATCAACCGAGTCGACAAGTGTTCAAGCTGCGCCAATTCTACCTGCAGCTTTCCTTCATGACTCTGTGCACGCTGTGCGAAAATGTCTAAAATAAGACTGGTTCGGTCTATAACCTGGCACTGAAATCGTTGCGACAAATTACGCTGCTGACCAGGAGACAGTTCATGATTAAAGATCACCAGCGAGGCATCACATTGCACCCGTGCCGTATTAATTTCATCCAATTTACCACTGCCTACGAATGTGGCAGGATTAGGCCGCATGCATTTTCCTGTCACAACTGCACCGATTGTTATCTTATCACTGGTGACAAGTTGCTGTAACTCTTCGACACGTTCTGTATGGTTGCCCTGACCAAAATCCAAACTAACCAGAACTGCGTTATTTGTATGATTGGCAGCCGTCTTACCAGGATAATCAAGCATCAATTTTATCAGATGGTTCGATTGGAATCGTAACTGCTCTTGCAGGAACCACAGTGGAAATTGCGTGTTTATATACCATTTGCGTAACAGAATTTTTCAGCAGCACGACATATTGATCAAACGATTCAATATACCCCTGCAATTTAATACCGTTGACCAAATAAATCGAAACCTGAATATGCTCCTTTCGCAGAGAATTTAAAAATGGATCTTGCAATAATTGCCCTTTGGTTCCCATGAGTGACTCCCTATTTTAATTATTGGAAGAGTAACTTTACGCTATTTTCAAACCTTAAACCACATTATCAATATTGGCAATAAAAATTATCAGGCCAGCAGTCGTTATCAGAGAAGGATTTCTACTGCTGGCGACAATTTTGTCACCATAAATTTCTACACCCTTTACTTAAAAATTATGTGATGCCAGGATGTTATTGATATCTACCAACACATTGTTTTGCATTAAGCTAAAACCAAACGACGGCATAAAAATAATTAAAACGAAGTTTATCTATCGACGAACAACGCACTCCCCAAGCTGCAGCTATACAGCTTGGGGCCATGACCGATAAAAATCCGCTTCATAAAAAAATACTGCAAAACGGATATTATGATGCGTTATATTGTAATTTAAAAGGGTTCAGGCCGTGGTGTTTTATTGTTGGAAGGCGGCAATATAGGCAGCTTAATATCCGGCTGCTCACCAGTTAAGGTTTTCAGGAAAGCAACAATGCTGGCAATTTCCTTCTCATTGAAATCGATGTCCAATTGCACCTTACCCATAATTTTGACAGCTTCTTCCAATGTCCAAACTGCACCATCATGAAAGTAAGGATAGGTCAATTCAACATTACGCAAGGTTGGCACTTTGAAAAAATGCAAATCGCTATCTTTGCCTGTTACGGATTTCCTTCCTTCTATTTTACTTTCTGTTTCATACGTATGATAGACGCCAAATTTTTGATAGATTGTACCACCAGCAGCTGGGCCATTATGGCAGCTTGTACAACCACTGCTTTTAAATAATTTATATCCTTCCAACTCTTGTTTATTCAGCGCTTTTTTATCCCCTTCCAGCCATTTATCGAAGCGCGAACCAGGCGTTACCAACGTTTCTTCAAATTCCGCAATGGCCGTCGTCGCTCGGTCTATATCTACTTTATCAGACCCGAACGCTTTTTCAAAAAGCGCGCGATATTGCGGAATAGAACTCACAATCTCTATTGCCAAATTGTGACTTGAAGCCATTTCACCTGGATTAGCAATTGGACCACCTGCCTGCTCTTTAAGATCCGCAGCGCGCCCATCCCAGAATTGCGCCAAATTCATATTGGCGTTTAACACCGTTGGCGCATTAATCGGTCCTTGTTGCCATGAATGACCAATAGAGGTCGGGATATTGTCGGTTCCTCCCATACTAAGATTGTGACATGAATTACAAGATATAAAACCGGATTTAGATAAACGCGGATCAAAAAATAACATTTTACCCAACTCGACCAAATCAGGATTCTCTGGCTTGACAGCTTTAATTGGCTGTATGGGCTCGTTGGCTGATGCTGTCACATTAACCGTAGTGACAATAGCGCCAATTGAAAACAACGACACAAACAGTCTACGTACCATCATAGGTAATTCCCTTAAAATACGGCTGTAATGGCGCAGCCGGTTACGCCTGTAGCAGCTCAAACTTTCTTCTACTACTAACTAATGAACCGATATGTATTAAATCATTCAAGAATGCTTCAACCATGGCCAGATTGATTTATTATTTCTGAGTCACGTTTCAGCAATTTTTTTCTCCGTGTAATCATCATGGGTTTTATGACCATGGACATTACTGCGAGGTATATTGAGTAATCTTGATAATTCTGTGAGTGCCTGCTGATAAACCTTCCGTTTAAATTCAACAACTGATTCCAGTTCTACCCAGTATTGATTCCAGCGCCATGCGTCGAATTCAGGATTCGCGCTGGTACGCAAGGAAACATCACTGTCCCGGCCAATTAACCGCAACAGATACCAAATCTGCTTTTGTCCTTTGTAATTTCCGCGCCATTCACGTCTGATCCAGCGATCCGGCACTTCATACCGCAACCAGTCCTTAGTCCGCCCGACAATCTCAACATGATTCGAAAGAAGTCCAATCTCCTCGGTTAATTCACGGTACATTGCCTGTTTTGGACTCTCTCCCGCCTTAATTCCGCCTTGAGGAAATTGCCAGGCATTTTGTTTTATACGTTTCCCCCAAAAAACCTCGTTCCTGGAATTAAGCAGGATAATGCCGACATTGGGACGATATCCATTACGGTCTATCATGTGGTCACCCGTTTGCCCCATTAAATAGCCTAGATTTTTTCATATTTTGCTTAAGATTGAAAGTGATCAACAAACAAAAATCCCTACTTATAACACCGATTATAATTACTTTCTTTTTAAGTGTTAATTCTTAACCAGCCACTCACAGACTAAACCACACCTTGCTCAGTCTTTCAAGGTAAAATTGCTCCCTACTTATTATCATCACATTGGAATCTAGCTATGCGCGTTTCGCAATTTTTCATTTCTACACTTAAAGAAGCCCCAACTGAAGCAGAACTGATCAGCCACAAACTGATGTTGCGTGCAGGACTGATAAAACGTCTAGGCAGTGGACTTTATACCTGGATGCCTTTGGGTTTGAAGGTGCTGCGCAAGATCGAGAATACGGTCCGCGAAGAAATGAACAGAAGTGGCGCAGTTGAACTTTTAATGCCAGCGGTACAGCCTGCCGAGCTATGGCAGGAAACAGAAAGATGGGAAGTTTTTGGTCCACAAATGCTGAAAATAAAAGACCGTCATGATCATGATTACTGCTTTGGTCCAACGCATGAAGAAGTTATCACGGATATTGCACGCCGGGAAATCAAAAGCTATCGCCAATTACCTGTCAATTTTTACCAAATTCAAACAAAATTCCGAGATGAAATCCGTCCACGTTTCGGTGTTATGCGGGCACGTGAATTTATCATGAAAGACGCCTATTCATTTCATGCCAACTTTGCCAGCCTACAGCAAACCTACCAGACAATGTACCAAACCTATCAACGGATTTTTACCCGGCTTGGGCTGAATTTTCGTGCTGTAACAGCAGACACAGGCGCGATGGGTGGCAGTAGCTCGCACGAATTCCATGTATTGGCAGATTCAGGTGAAGATGCGATTGCATTTTGCCCTGATTCTGATTACGCCGCTAATATTGAACTGGCCGAAGCCTTACCACCCCAGAAATCACAGGATGCACCGCCTGATGAGTGCATGAAAAAAATTGCCACACCCAATCAAAAAACTTGCTCAGATGTCGCAAATTTCCTAAATCATCCTATACAAGATACCGTTAAAACAATAGCCGTGACAGCCAATGAGAAATTCTTTCTTTTATTATTGCGAGGTGATCATCAGTTAAACGAGTTGAAAGTTAGAAAAATTCCTTTTTTAGCCAATTTTAAAATGGCAGATGAAGAAGAAATCATTAAACACACGGGCACCATTCCCGGTTATATTGGGCCGGTAGGCTTGGAAACACCTGTTATTGCTGACCACGCCGTTATCGAAATGAAAAGTTTTATCTGTGGCGCCAACGAAGAAGGTTTCCATTTGACGGGTGTGAATTTTAACCGAGACACCAAACTGCCTGATTATATTTATGATATCCGCAATGTCGTAGCAGGTGATCTCTCACCCGACGGCAAGGGAAAACTGGAAATCTGCAGGGGTATCGAAGTCGGACATATTTTTCAGTTACGTACAAAATATGCTGCCAGCATGAAAGCATGTTACCTGGATGATACTGGCCAAAACCAGGCAATGGAAATGGGTTGTTACGGCATCGGCGTGTCAAGAATTATTGCGGCGGCGATTGAACAAGGCCATGACGATCAAGGCATTGTTTTCCCCGTTGCGATTGCACCTTTCCAGCTGGTTATTGTCCCAATCAACTTGATGAAAAGCACGCTGGTAAAAACAGAAACGGAAAGACTATATAAAGAATTAACAGCTGCAAAAATAGAGGTTTTGCTCGATGACCGGAACGAACGTCCCGGTGTAATGTTTGCCGATATGGAGTTAATCGGCATTCCGCATCGCATTGTTGTCAGCGAACGTGGCTTGAAAAATACAACTATTGAATACCAAGGTCGGCAGGACAAACAATCACAAACCGTTCCATTACAGGAAATTATTTCCTTTATAAATGCAAAATTATGCGTCACCTGATTACAGTCATCGTTCTATTTACCTGCCACACTACCGTCCAGGCCAATAGCCAGCAATACGCGCTTCTAACTGCCAGCACAATAACCGTCACACCGTATGCAATCAGCGACCAAGTAATTTCTCATCAAAGGCTTTTGTCTACGGCAAGCGGAAGAGTATGGCTTACGGCCATGAGCGACCGGTTAAAATATTACATGCCAGATAAGCAAGTGCGTGACGATTTTCTCAGTACCGTGCACTATGAAGCAACCCGTGCAGGACTTGATCCGCAACTAATATTAAGCATAATTCAAGTGGAAAGTGACTTTAAAAAATACGCTATCTCGCATGCCGGCGCGCTTGGCTATATGCAAATCATGCCATTTTGGATTGAGACAATCGGCAGCAAGGATCACAATCTTTTTCATCTCCGTATTAATCTACGTTATGGCTGCATGATTTTCCGACACTATCTAGACATTGAAAAAGGAAATTACTTCCGTGCCTTGGGCCGGTACAATGGCAGCCTCGGTCAGTCCGCCTATCCGCAACTGGTTTTCAAGGCATGGCGCACTAGATGGAACTACCCTTCACAAACATAAAAGCCGTCAGCCATGCCCTGTACAATACCCTAACTCATTTAATCGCATACCAGACTGTCTATCTTACGGATGAACTTCTTTAGATTTCGATTCTAAAAATTCCTCAATCTCCGCTCGTGTAATCAAGCCCTGTTTTCGTGCCGCAGGATTTCCAGTCGGATCATATAAATAAGTGCTAGGCAAAAACGAGATTTCGTCAATTTGAGCCGCAACACGCCGGTCACCAATGATTGTAGGATAAGATATTGACATAGACTCAACAAATTCCAATACCAAGTCGGGATCAGCCTCATCTATTGCAACGCCAATAACTATCAAGTCCTTGCGGCTTTCGTACAAGGAAACCAAATCAGGAATTTCCTTCAAACACGGTGGGCACCAAGTTGCCCAGAAATTAACCAACACCCACCGTCCTTTATAGTCTGAAAGGGCATGGTTTTTGCCATTTATGTCGGTAAACTGAAATCCATACGCCTGAATACTAAATAACAACAGCATCGACAGGCATATGTGAGAAATAAAGTTACGTTGTTTCATTTTAATCAATTGACTTATTTTTTTTAGTGCCATCTAAACTTATACTTGTGGGTGCGCTCTCTCGAGCTTGCTGTGTAGCTTGTTAAGCGCGCTAAGATAAGCTTTGGCGGAAGCCACAACAATATCGGTATCTGCGCCATGACCATTTACAATACGCCCGGATTTTTGCAAACGCACGGTTACTTCGCCCTGCGAATCTGTCCCGGTAGTAATGTTGTTCACGGAGAACAATTGCAATTCTGTCCCACTTGCTAATATTTTTTCAATGGCACGAAATGTCGCGTCAACCGGACCGCTTCCTTCGGATTCAGCGCGCAACTCTTTTTCTTCCTCTGCAATGACGATATGCGCATAAGGCGTTTCACCAGTTTCACTATGAACAATGAGTGACACCAGTCGATATCGTTCCTGTAATACAATCGCCTCATCCGAGATAAGCGCATGCAAATCTTCATCAAAAATTTCGTGTTTCTTATCAGCCAATTCCTTGAAACGCAAAAATAGCTGGTTGAGTTTTTCTTCTGATTCCAGCTGAACGCCGAGCGCCATTAACCGACTGCGAAACGCGTTGCGACCTGAATGTTTTCCCAGCAGCAACTTGTTTTCACCCCAACCCACATCTTCTGCACGCATAATTTCGTAAGTTTCACGATGTTTAAGCACCCCATCCTGGTGAATACCCGATTCGTGCGCGAAGGCATTTGCTCCGACAATCGCTTTATTCGGCTGCACCGGAAAGCCGGTAATACTTGAAACTAACTTACTAGCTGGAACAATATGTTTGGTCTCTATACGCGTATCGCAGGAAAAAAAATCCTGACGGGTACGAACAGCCATCACTACTTCCTCCAGTGCCGCATTGCCAGCACGCTCACCCAGGCCATTAACGGTGCATTCTATTTGTCTTGCGCCATTTGCCACTGCAGCCAGGGAATTTGCCACAGCCATTCCTAAATCATTATGACAATGAACCGAAAAAATTACTTTATCAGAATTTGGTATTCGTTCACGCAATGTACGGATCAGACCACCGAATTGTGACGGCATGGTATAACCCACAGTATCAGGAATATTAAGCGTTTTTGCGCCGGCATCTATAACGGCTTCTAAGACACGGCAAAGAAAGTCAATTTCAGAGCGTCCCGCATCCTCGGGAGAAAATTCCACGTTGTCGGTATATTGACGAGCCCACTGAATAGCCTTAACAGCTTGATCCACCACTTGATCAGGTGACATGCGCAGTTTCTTTTTCATATGCACCGGAGAAGTGGCAATAAAGGTGTGTATGCGCGCAGCCTCCGCTCCCTGTAACGCTTCCCCTGCACGCCGGATATCTATCTCAACCGCTCGCGCCAGACCGCACACGACACTATCATGAATGGTATCAGCAACTGCCTTTACCGCCTCAAAATCCCCGTTGGAAGCCGCCGGAAAACCCGCCTCAATCACATCTACGCCCATCCGCTCAAGTTGCCGCGCAATGCGCACTTTTTCTTCTTTGGTCATCGAAGCACCAGGACTCTGTTCACCATCACGCAGCGTGGTATCAAAAATAATCAAATGATCTTGCATTACGTTCTCCGCTTAAAGGAATACAGCTTGATTGCACAATAACCCAGTCTCTGGGTTTTGTTTGGTAAAGAAGGAAGGGAGTTGAGGTTATTTAGCGCACGCGGCGCAGCAGAAATCCCCACAGGGATAACAGAATGTCTAAGATCCGGATCGGACTGCCAACAGTTTTCATAAGACTAAATATAAATGGTTTTTTTCACTAATGCAATAGAAAACATCAAGGATTCGATCCGCCAATATTCTTTCTGCGCTTAACGAAGCGCCATAATTTAAGGAAATACCCTGATAAAGCATAAAGCACAAACAGGCAAAACAATACGAGCGGCGGATGACTGGGAATCAGGACAAAAAAGAACAGACCCAGTAATAATATTACAAAAAAAGGAACTCTTCTTCGCAGGTTGATTTCTTTTCCACTGTAATATGGTAAGTTGCTTACCATGGTTAGCCCTGCAAATAAAGTAACAATCAAAACCAACCATTTAATATCGGTTCCATTGACCTGGAAGGCCAGCATTACCCAAACAAACCCGGCAATCAGCGCCGCAGCAGCCGGGCTGGGAAGTCCCTGAAAAAAACGCTTATCAATCACCGCCACATTCGTATTAAAACGCGCCAGTCGTAACGCTGCGCAAGCACAATAAATAAATGCCGCAATCCATCCCAACTTATCCAAATCTTTTAAAGCCCAGACATAGACAATTAACGCGGGGGCCATACCAAATGAAACCATGTCCGACATGCTATCGTATTCCGCACCAAACTCACTTTGGGTATGTGTGAGACGCGCCACACGACCATCCAATCCGTCAAGCACCATGGCAATAAAAACCGCAATCGCTGAATGTTCAAATTTGCCATTCATCGCTTGAACGATTGCATAAAACCCTGCAAATAACGCGGCCGTCGTAAACAGGTTGGGTAATAAATATATTCCCCGACGGCGTAAACGAGACTTCAAAACAAAACGTGCGGGATGCGGATCAGTCATTATTAATGTGAATATAATCGCGCGAAAATACGAACAACAAATTTGCTGGATTACTTACGAAATTCAGCCAGGATACTCGATGTCGCATATACTTTATCGCCGATATTGACATTGATTTTGACATTGGTTGGCAGATAGACATCAACCCGGGAACCAAAACGGATAAAACCAAACCGCTGTCCCCGATTCAGATGATCCCCTGTTTTGGCACTACAAAGTATGCGCCGTGCAATCAGCCCTGCAACCTGAACACAAGTGACATCGGCACCATGACCGGTTTTTATCCACAGCGCATTACGTTCATTATTAAGTGAGGCTTTTGGTAGATCAGCATTGATAAATTTACCGGGCGAATACCATTTATCACGAACCTCACCGTCAACCGGGCTGCGATTAGAATGAACATTAAACACATTCATAAACACGCTAATTTTGATGGCATCCCGCTCAAGATAAGGATCCAACAGCTTCTCTACCGCAACAATTCTGCCATCTGCGGGCGCCAAAATTGCATTAGTCAGCACAGGAATATTACGTGGCGGATCTCGAAAAAACTGCAGTACGAAAACTGCAATAATCCAAAATGGGATTGCCCATAACCAACTAACATAAACGTTAATCAGCAATGCAATCATGACCGCCCCGGCGATAAATGGCCAACCTTCACGGGCAATAATCGGATGGGGATATTGAGACATAAAAAATATTATAGGACAAAAAGATAATTTAATTTAAATATATGAATGCGGTATATTGAAAAATAATTTAGGCGGCCTAGACTGAAAAAACAATTTCTCAAAGGGACGCATCATTTCTGTATTGATTAATTTTTTCCTTGATCAACCAGTTGATTTTTCTTTATCCACGGCATCATATCGCGCAACTTGGCACCAACCACCTCAATTTGGTGTTCAGCAGCAAGACGGCGACTGGATTTAAGCATAGCTGCACCCGCCCGGTTCTCCAATATAAATTCACGCGCATATTCACCCGTCTGAATTTCACGCAGGATCTTGCGCATCTCATTACGCGTCGCCTCTGTAACAATACGCGGACCACGGGAAATATCGCCATATTCTGCATTGTTAGAAATTGAATAACGCATGTTTGCAATTCCACCTTCGTAGATCAAATCCACAATTAGTTTAACTTCGTGCAAACACTCAAAATAAGCCATTTCCGGTGCATACCCAGCCTCCACCAGCGTTTCAAATCCGGTCTGTATCAATGCGGTCAACCCGCCACACAACACCACCTGTTCGCCAAACAGATCTGTTTCCGTTTCTTCGCGAAAAGTAGTTTCAATTACCCCGCCACGTGTGCCGCCATTCGCTGCAGCATAAGATAATGCCAGATCGCGCGCCTTACCAGATTTATCCTGATATACCGCAATAAGCGAAGGAACGCCACCACCCTGCTGATATGTAGAGCGCACCAGATGACCCGGTCCTTTGGGTGCAATCATGATAACGTCAAGATCCTGACGTGGCGCTATTTGTCCGTAATGAATGTTAAAGCCATGGGCAAATGCAACCGTTGCATTCTTCTTAATATTGGGCTCTAATTCAGTTTCGTATATGGATGCCATCTGCTCATCCGGCAGCAATACCATAATAACATCCGCACTTTTAACCGATTGTGAAATTTCCTTGACATTCAGATCGGCTTTCTTTGCTTTATCCCAGGATGAACCGTCCTTGCGCAAACCTACGGTAACTTTCACACCCGATTCGCTTAAATTATTAGCGTGCGCATGCCCTTGTGAACCATAGCCCACGATTGTTACTTTTTTTTGCTTAATGAGAGATAAATCCGCATCCTTATCGTAAAAAACTTTCATTATTTTCCTTTCTATAAAATTTTGTAATGTAAATTTATCTGAATATTATTTAAAAAAGATTTAAGTCGTTGTTTATAAGATGCGATCATCTTTAACTTACACCTTCAGGATCCGATCCCCCCGACCAATGCCAGAAGCACCGGTACGCACCGTTTCCAGAATTGCGCTACGCTCTATGGCATCAATAAAGGCATCAAGCTTAGAACTGGTACCCGTTAACTCGATGGTATAGGATTTGCTGGTAACATCAATGATACTGCCGCGAAAAATATCGGCTAAACGTTTTATTTCTTCCCGATCCGCTCCAACTGCACGCACTTTAACCAACATCAATTCGCGTTCAATATGGTCACCATTGCTCAGATCCACCACTTTTACTACTTCAATCAACTTGTTTAGCTGTTTGGTAATTTGTTCTATCACATCGTCGGAACCCACTGTCACCAATGTCATTCGTGACAGTGTAGCGTCCTCTGTCGGCGCTACCGTGAGTGATTCAATATTATAAGCACGCGCTGAAAACAAACCCGCTACCCGGGATAAAGCGCCCGCTTCATTTTCCATCAACAAGGAAATAATATGTCGCATTTTTGTCACACCATTCTTACACTAGAATCATTTCTGAAAGGCCTTTGCCGCCGGGCACCATCGGGAAAACGTTTTCAGTCTGATCTGTAATAAAATCCATAAATACCAGCCGGTCCTTGAGTTTGAATGCTTCTTTTAACGCCCCTTCAATATCCCCTGGTTTCTCAATTTGCATCCCAACATGGCCATAACTTTCAGCAAGTTTTGTGAAATCTGGTAATGCATCCATATAAGATTCGGCATAGCGGTTACCGTGAAAGAATTCCTGCCATTGCCTCACCATACCCATATACCGATTGTTGAGATTAATGATTTTCAGCGGCAGCTTGTATTGCTTGCAAGTAGACAGCTCTTGGATACACATTTGAATACTCGCTTCACCAGTGATACAAGCCACCTTGGCTTTAGGGTTGGCCAGCTGAACCCCCATTGCGGCAGGCATTCCAAAGCCCATCGTGCCCAAGCCACCCGAATTTATCCAACGACGCGGTTTATCGAATTTATAAAACTGCGCCGCCCACATCTGATGTTGACCGACATCCGAAGTAATAAAAGCATTGCCTTTGGTTACGTTATAGAGTTGCTCTACAACCATTTGCGGTTTGATGATGGCACTGTCACGATCATATTTCAAACAATCTCTTTCACGCCATAAGTCTATTTGCTTCCACCACTCACCGAGTGCCTCATGCGCGATTTTCTCTTTATCAGACTTCAAGAAATCAATCAGCTCCCTTAAAACCTCTGGGACACTGCCCACAATAGGCACATCGACCTTAACACGTTTCGAAATTGATGAGGGATCAATATCAATATGAATTATTTTACGATTTTCATTGTAAAAATGTTTCGGATTACCAATGACTCGATCATCGAAACGCGCACCGATAGCAACCAAAACGTCGCAGTATTGCATCGCCATATTCGCCTCATAAGTACCATGCATACCCAACATACCTATGAATTGTTTATCAGTCGCAGGATAACCACCCAACCCCATTAATGTGTTGGTACAAGGAAAATTCAGCAAATGAACCAATTCAGTTAACTGTGATGACGCGTCACTCAGAATGATGCCGCCACCCGTATAAACAACTGGCCGCTTTGCTTTCGATATCAGCTGCGCTGCTTTCTTGATCTGCCTGGAATGACCTTTTACAACAGGATTATATGAGCGCATATGAATGCTATCAGGATAGACAAATCTGGCTTTCTGCTGAGTTACATCCTTGGGAATATCCACCAATACCGGCCCGGGTCGTCCGGTCGATGCAATGTAGAATGCCTTTTTTATTGTTACCGCCAGTTCAGCAATATCTTTCACCAGAAAGTTATGCTTCACGCAGGGACGTGTGATTCCAACCGTATCGACTTCCTGAAATGCATCCAGTCCGATCGCGGCCGTCGGTACTTGTCCACTGATCACAACCATCGGAATCGAATCCAGATAAGCAGTCGCAATGCCTGTGACAGCATTCGTTACGCCGGGACCTGATGTGACCAGTGCAACACCGACCTGGTTGCTGGACCGTGCGTAGCCATCCGCTGCGTGAACAGCAGCCTGCTCATGCCGCACCAGAATATGCCTGACTTTATCCTGTTTAAATAATTCATCATATAGAAACAGTACTGCACCACCGGGGTAACCGAAAATACATTGTACTCCTTCTTCTTGTAAGCAACGCACTGTAATTTCAGCGCCGTTTAACTCCGCATTCATGCTTTATGCATCCCAATATCAATTATCAAATAAAAAACTTTTTTGCTTCCGGTGAACACGATTACGTACTGTGTCGCGGAAAACCAGAAAATAACAAGGTAGAATTAAATTATTTCAAATACAATGCACTATCCACCCGTACCACCAACCGTTAACCCATCAATTCGCAACGTTGGTTGGCCCACACCCACCGGTACGCTTTGACCTTCCTTGCCACAGGTTCCGATACCCGGATCAAGCGACATATCGTTACCAATCATAGAAACACGCGTTAATACATCCGGACCATTGCCTATTAAGGTGGCGCCCTTAACCGGATAAGAAATTTTCCCATTCTTGATCATGTAGGCCTCCGCCGCGGAAAACACAAATTTTCCACTCGTAATATCTACCTGGCCACCACCAAAATTAACCGCGTATAACCCATGCTTGACCGAAGCAATAATTTCTTCCGGATCTTTGCCACCATTAAGCATATAAGTATTAGTCATACGCGGCATGGGAATATGCGCAAATGATTCGCGTCTTCCGTTACCCGTAACCGGTTGATTCATCAACCTGGCATTCAAGCTGTCTTGCAAATAGCCTTTGAGTATGCCGTTCTCTATTAGCACCGTATTTTGCGTTGGATTACCTTCATCGTCTATATTCATTGATCCGCGCCGCTGCGCAATCGTTCCATCATCCACCACGGTAACACCCGCCGCGGCAACACGTTCGCCAACACATCCAGAAAATGCAGAACTGCCTTTTCGGTTAAAATCGCCTTCTAAGCCATGGCCAATGGCTTCATGCAGTAAAATACCCGGCCAGCCGTTCGACAATACAACGGTCATAGTCCCGGCAGGAGCCGGTTTCGCATCCAGATTAACCACTGCCTGATGTACCGCTTTTGCTGCATAGTCGCGCAAAATCTCATCAGAAAAATAAGCATAATCAAACCGCCCACCACCGCCTGAAATACCTTGTTCGCGACGACCGTTTTCTTCAGCGATCACTTGCAAAGACAATCTTACCAAGGGTCTTACGTCAGCCGCTAACAAACCGTCACTACGCGCAATCAACACGACTTCATATTCACCGGCAAGGGACGCCATTACTTGAATAACACGTTTATCAAGCGCGCGGGCGTAACCCTCCAACTTTTCGAGCAGCACTACTTTATCCTCATCATTGAGGCTACCAATTGGATCAAGCGGCAAATATAGTTTTAGCTGACTACTGACTTTATCTTTTCCCACTATTTGCCCGCTACGCGTACCACCCTGGCTAGCAATAGCGCGGGTGGCCTGTGCAGCAGAAGCAAGCGCGGACATACTGATATCATCTGAATAGGCAAATGCCGTCTTATCCCCACTCACTGCACGCACCCCGACACCCTGATCAATATTAAAGCTGCCTGATTTAACGATGCCTTCTTCCAACACCCAACCTTCAGAACGACTGTATTGAAAATAAAGGTCCGCATAATCAACCTGATGCATCATTATCTGGCCAAACACCTGCTGTAAACCTGCTGCATCAATATTGTAAGGTGCTAACAAACAGCTGTCGGCAATTGTGTAAAATTCATTAATCCTGGATGCAGTTTCAATAGTCATTTTTTCGGCTCAATCTTTCATCATTGAGAAACAGGCTTAAGTCTTTCATGCCTCAGTCTACTGGCTTTAGTTTTCCTGTCACCTTCAGAAAAAAAAGACTCATCGATCGCTATTCCGGCAATCATACAAACAGCGGTGATCCAACGCGGGCAAGCTTTTGCGCAAACTTGCCTGATATTCCGGGTTCAATGCTGCCACGACCGCTCCCGGTCCGCGTGGCAGTCGATCCATTACCACACCCCAAGGATCAACAATCATACTGTGACCATTGGTTACACGGCCATTGATATGATAGCCGCCCTGGGCCGGCGCAATAACATAGGCAAGATTCTCGATTGCGCGCGCCCGAGCCAGCACCTCCCAGTGTGCTTTCCCTGTAATTGCTGTAAAAGCAGCAGGTGCAAGAATGATATCCACGCTCCCCATCATACGATACAACTCTGGAAAGCGTAGATCGTAACATATTGACAGTCCGATTCGTCCAAATGGCGATTCCAGGGCCACCACTTTATCGCCAGCCTTGATTGTTCTTTCTTCAGCAAACTGTTCATTACCAAGCGCAAGGCCAAACAAATGAATTTTATCATAGCGTGCAACTTGCCTGCCGCAATCGTCATACACCAAACAACTGTTAAAAACTTTGTTGGGGTCAGGCGATGCAAGCGGGACGGAACCACCCACCAGCCATATCCCAAAGCGTTTCGATGTTTCACTAAGAAAAGATTGAATCACCCCTTCGCCTGGCTGCTCTTTAACAGCCAATTTATCTGTATCTTTCTCACCCATGATACAGAAGTATTCCGGCAATACAATCAATCGGGCCTGTTGGGATACCGCAGTCTCTATTAACCGCGCAGCCTCCTTAAGGTTTGCCGAAACACTGGGACCCGATGCCATCTGGATAGCTGCCACCCGTACATTATCATCACTTGCCTCTGGTATTGATTTACTGATTATAGTTGTATCGTTTAACATTTAGCTGGATCTTTCTTTAGAAGCGCCAAATATGAAATACTGACACTCAATTGACACGTTATCGTAAAGATGGTCAACCCATTTTCCTCAAAATATTTCATTAGCCGAATGCCTTTACTAGCATATTAAACTGTTAAGTATAACAATTTATGCAACATTCGGGTCATATACCGCCATGACTATGAAATACCGTTAAACAATTGACGCTTTTTTTATTTAAAACAGTTTCCCATCAAGAATCGACGACAATTTGTCAACTCAATTACGTAGGATTCGTTACCTAATGGCACTTATAACCAACCAGCCAACTGCTGCAAAAATCGCGGCAGTTTTACCCTTTAGCCGCTATGCGCAACGCTTAATTGAAAGCGAACCAACACTCGGCGCTGATTTACTAAAGAATCTAAACAATCCCTATTTCCGGAATGACATGCAGTCTTTTCTGGACAATCACGCTGACAATATCGACGATGAAACCACATTGCATCGTGTTTTACGGCAATTACGCAAACACGTCATATTGCGGTTGGCTGCGCGCGACCTGAGTGGACTGGCGGATTTAACTGAAATTATGGCCAGCATGACTGATCTGGCAGAAACCACGATTAATTTTGCACTCAGATACCATGAAAACTGGTTAATGAAATCAAATCGATTTGGCCAACCGAAAGGAGAAAAAAGCGCCGCCACACAGCATCTGCTGGTCGTGGCCATGGGTAAACTTGGTGGCGGCGAACTCAATGTCTCATCGGATGTGGACCTGGTTTTTGTTTATCCTGAAGATGGAGAAACTGATGGAAACAGGCCCATCTCCAATCACGATTTCTTTTCGCGTTTGGGGCGCAAACTCATTTTCAGTTTAAATGAATATACCGTAGACGGTTATGTTTTTCGGGTAGACATGCGATTGCGGCCCTATGGTGAAAATAGCCATTTAGCCATAAGTTTCGCGACGCTTGAAGAATATTTCTTAAAGCAAGGGCGTGAATGGGAACGGCATGCCTGGATAAAGAGCCGGGTCATTGCCGGCTCGTCTGAAGCCGGTTCCATCTTAACGGAACAGATTTCCAGGCCATTTGTGTACCGCAAATACCTGGACTTTGGCGCCTATGAATCAATGCGTCGTTTGCATGCACAGCTTCGCAAGGAAGTGGAGCGCCGCGAAATGCACGACAACATTAAGCTGGGACCGGGCGGCATTCGCGAAATTGAATTTATTACACAGGTATTCCAATTAATTCGCGGCGGGCGTGATGTTGATCTTTGTATCCGCCCCACACTCACTGCTTTAAAACGCCTACAGCGAAAAAAACATCTTCCCGCACAAGCTTATACAGAACTCACGGAAGCCTACTATTTTTTACGCAAACTGGAACACCGCTTGCAATATCTTGATGACCAGCAAACGCAAACTTTGCCAGAGAATACAGAAGATCAAACACTAATAGCCGCCGCCATGGGGTTCTCAGGCTATCAAAACTTCTTGCGAAAGCTTGATGTTCATCGTGCCAATGTGACTCGCCACTTCGAATTGATATTTGCCGCCCCCAGAAAATCACCAGCCCATGATATGCTGGCGCATCTGTGGCAAGCACGATCCAAAGACGCGACAAAAACTGAAGCTGCAACAACGCAGCTCAGCACCCTGGGCTTCGCCGAGCCAGTTAAAACTTCTGAACGATTACAAAAATTTTACAATAGTGGCTTTTTCCAACAGTTACCAAAGTCCAGTCAACAACAAATCCACGCGCTCGTTCCTTTGTTCATAGAAATAGTTGCCAAATATCCACCGGTTGATGTCACACTGGAGCGCATGCTGCAGCTACTTGAGAATATTAGTCTGCATACGCATTATCTGGCGCTGTTGCATGAACATCCACACACGTTACAGCGCGTAGCTAAACTTGTCAGCACCAGCCAATGGGCAAGCGATTACCTGGGCAGACATCCCATTCTATTAGACGAACTGCTGCGCCACGATGCGCCTCGAAACATACCTGACTGGCGCTCCCTCAAGCAAGAACTGGTCTATCAGCTAACCCATGCCAATAATCCAAAAAATAATGTTACGGAGTGGCAAATGGACGTTCTGCGACATTTTCAACATGCACAGGTATTTCGTTTACTGGTTAACGATCTGGAGGGAATGCTGCTGCCGGAAACACTCAGCGACCACCTAACAGCGCTTGCCGACCTGGTACTGAACACCGTATTAAGTCTAGCCTGGTCGGATTTAAAGAAAAGACACCGGGAAATCCCTGTCTTTGCCATTATTGGCTATGGCAAACTGGGCGGCAAAGAACTGGGGTACGCATCCGATCTCGACATAATTTTTCTCTACGATGACAACCATTCTGAAGCATCAGAAACTTACACCAAACTCGGTCAAAGCATCAATGCCTGGCTAACCAACCATACCTCGGCTGGAATACTATATCTGACTGATTTGCGTTTGCGCCCCAACGGTGCCAGCGGTCTTCTGGTCCATTCTACCGAGGCGTTTGCAAAATATCAGTATAAACAAGCATGGGTATGGGAACACCAGGCGCTGACACGAGCTAGATTTGTCGCGGGCGATCACCGTGTAGCAAAAATTTTCGAAACGACCCGCAAGGCAATTCTTTGTCAACAACGCAACCAAACAGATCTGAAACTAAAGATACTGGAAATGCGTGAAAAAATGTTGGACGCGTATCCCAACCCAACCACGCTGTTTGATATCAAAAATGACCGCGGAGGCATCATCGATGTTGAGTTTATCGTACAGTATCTTGTATTGAGCCATGCCTGCAATCACCCGGAATTAACAGGAAATATCGGCAACATTGCACTTCTGAAGCTGGCTGGCGAATTAAAACTTATCCCATCGGAGATCGCCGAAGCCGTGCGCATTGCTTATCGGGAATTTAGACGCATCCAACACCGATTAAGATTAAGCGAAGATTCTTATCTGGTTGGCTCAACACCTAGCGCGGGAAAATCGCAAAAGTTTACACGCATAGATGCAGATTCTCTAAAGGAGGCGCGCCTGGCGGTACTGCAGTTATGGAAACAAGTATTCGGTGAATAAAAAATTTCTGAATTCCGCTCATTGTTGAGCACAAAAAAACAAGACCAACAGCATAAGCTTTTTCGCCCAAACAATAATTAATCATTCATTTAACATGCAGCCATACATTTCAAGATAAAATAGCTGTTTTTTTATAAATACGCCTTATCCTTACCATGCGCCTTTCGATTATCATCCCGGCCTTTAATGAAGAACAGCTAATTGAGCAATGCGTACAATCCGTTTTCAATTCACTAGCCGCCAACAAAGACCCTGATCTTACTTCAGAGATTATTGTTGTGGATAACAACTCCACGGATCGCTCTGCTGATCTAGCAAGAAAAGCAGGAGCAAAAGTAGTTTTTGAACCGATTAATCAGATTGGACGTGCGCGCAATGCCGGCGCCGCCGCAGCAACCGGCGACTGGTTGCTGTTTGTGGATGCGGACAGCCAATTAAATACCGGAATGGTCGCCGATATTTTACAGATGATTAAGGAAGGCAGGAATGTCGGCTGTGGCAGCATCATGCGTATGCCCGGCGCACCCAGATGGGGTAACGCTATTCTGCATACTTGGACCGGGGTATCACTGCTGTTTCGCTGGGCATCGGGTGCATTGGTTGTGTGCCGCGCTGACGCATTTCGCGACGTCGGTGGATTCAGTCAGAAACTTTATGTAGCTGATGAAATTAAGTTAAGTCAGCTATTAAAAAAATGGGGCAAGAAACGTGGCCTAAAATTTTCCATTCTGACAAAACATCCGCTGCAAACATCATCCCGCAAACTGCAACTGTATTCCCGCCGGGAAATTATCGGCCAGTTTTTTCAGCTGTTACTCAACCCAAGCCAAGCATGGCATGACAAAAAAAAATTACCGATGTGGTATGATGGGCGACGTTAACATGAGACAAAATAATACCATATGGAAACGCTAAATATACGATAACAATCGATAACAATCATGCCACTAAACTATCGCTTCAGCTTCCAGCATTGCTGCGCTGCGAATCATCGCACTTGAGACAACCGATGGCAACTTATTATCGGACTGCTACATAGTTATTTTCGCCATACATGTTTTCACCGTTTTATTATTGAAAAAACCCTGACACTCCCGCATTTTCACCGATCATCCCTGCCCGGCCCTATTTGTCGCCAAATGCGCGAAATTGTCATCTGCAGGCAATCACCCACGGCAAGCATTTTTTACTTATGTCTGCTGGCTGGGTTAGCCCGGTTTACCCACCACCGCAAACCTGCCAAATTAAGACCGATCAAACGCATGCTATGACAGGCTACAATGATTAAGCATTTCTTGAATATGTATGACTTTGATCAACAAGCTGTATATTCCCGAGTCGCAATTAGTCACCTTGCATCCTAACATCCATTATGAAAGGGTTTGACTGAACAACTAGACTCGCAAGCGCGTAATATATGATTCCAGATGTCTTATATAATTGCCATCCACCAGGTTGGAAACATTAAACTCTTTAAATTTGCCGGCAATTACTCCCTCCTTGAAAATAGCCATCCAGCTTCTTGCATAACTATCCTGTTCAATAAAAATAATTATTCTTAGGACAAATGTCCTATTTTCTGATCAGAAAAATAGGATTAATAGCCCAGACAAAAAAGGACGCATTTCCCTTATGCCAGACTCTTCCTGCCTTTAAAATCTCTCAAATTCGAAATGCTATTGTTAAATAGGACGCGAAATAAATTGCAGCATTGTATTAATTTCACCAACAACTGTCCCAAAATTAGAAAGTGTCAGTACCTGGGCAATATTTTGAATAAACGGTAGTCACAGACGAGTCAATGATAAATATTTTGCACGCTCGAACACCAAACGTTTCTCTATCTGTTACATTTTGTCTCCAAATTGTAACAACTGAAATAATCGGACTTACCCAAGAAAAAAAATGAAACGACATTTCATGCGAAAACCAATAAAGCATTCAACCAAATTATTTAAAAGAAATCATGATTATGGCATGTTTTTTGCATAATACTGAAATATAAGTTTTGACACTGCGCAAGCAGCGATGATTCCCAAAATTGGCAAAAGCTTCTTGATAATCATAGAGTGTGATTACTTTTTTAAAACCGAAGTCATAAACTGCAACAAAAAAACAGAGAGGAAAAAATGTTATTTAAAAAACAAACGGCAACAATAAAGACTGCATTAACAGCAGTGTTTTTAACAGCCGGGATAATCCTGCCAGCTTCAGCAGAAATTGGCAAAGAAGTTTCGGTTCCCGAACGTTTATACGATGGAGACGAATACAACTTAAGCACACAAACACTGATTGAACATGGCAAGAAACTATTTGAGGCTGACTGGACAGCACAGGAAGGTGGCGGGCGCCCCTTCACCAAAGGCGTTGGCAAGCCGCTATCCGACCCAAGCTCTCCGTTAGTTTTTCCACATAATTTTAACCGGATTTCTGCCCCCGACGCCAATTCCTGCGCCGGCTGCCATAATAAGCCACGCGCTGGTGGTGGCGGCGATATCGTGGCCAATGTTTTTGTTACTGGACAGCGTTTCGATTTCGCCACCTTTGATAATAATGACACCGTACCGACGCGCGGCGCCGTCGATGAAGAAGGAAAATTTGTTCAACAGCAAACCATCGCCAACTCCCGCAATACGCTGGGTATGTTCGGATCAGGTTATATCGAGATGCTGAGCCGTGAAATAACAACTGATTTACGTAACATCCGAGACACCATCATGCCTGACGACGCTGCGGAATTAATCAGCAAAGGGATTTCATTCGGCACTTTAGCCAGAAACGGAGATGGCAGCTGGGATACCAGCCAAGTTACAGGCCTGCTGGCATCAAGTCTGGCCAGCACCGATGCAGATAACCCCCCCAGTCTGATAATAAAGCCATTTCATCAGGCTGGCGGTGTAACATCGCTGCGGGAATTTTCCAATAACGCTTACAATCACCATCACGGAATTCAGAGCACAGAAAGATTCGGCTTTGGTACAGACCCCGATGGCGACAGTTTTGTCAATGAAATGACTATCGCCGAAATGACGGCCGTATCCCTATTCCAGGCGCAACTTGCTGTACCGGGCCGGGTAATCCCCAATGATTCGCAAATTGAAGAAGCGGTTACTACAGGAGAAGAAGCCTTTACAAAAATTGGTTGCTCAGGCTGCCATATTCCGGCACTACCGCTAAACAAAAAAGGCTGGATTTATACCGAACCAAATCCATATAACCCGGACGGCAATCTAAAACCCGGCGATGCGCCTGTTTACAGTCTGAACCTGAACAGTAAAAAACTTGACAAACCAAGACTGAAGAAGAAAAAAGGGGTGGTTATGGTACCCGCTTTTACAGACTTCAAACTGCATGACATCACAAGCGGTCCGGATGATCCTAACCGTGAGCCCATTAACCAGAATGCACCGGGCGGTTCGGAAGCCTTTTTTGCCGGCAACTCGCACTTCTTGACACGCAAGCTGTGGGGTGTCGCCAATGAGCCCCCGTATTTCCATCATGGCAAGTTCACAACCATGCGCCAAGCGATTGAAGCACATCGTGGAGAAGCCATAGAAAGTTATCAAAACTGGACAGCGCTTAGTGACTATGAACGCGACTCCATTATAGAATTTCTGAAAACTTTGCAAGTGCTCCCTGAAGGCACCAAACACTTGATTGTAGACGAGCACGGCAACAAGAAAAAATGGAAATCACCCGCATTAATTAACGCTGCTGCTGCTTTGCATAATATTCAGTATGATTATGACGATGATGAAGACTACTACGATGACGACATGTAATTAATATTGCTAAGCAATCATCGTAAGGGTACGTAACCATGAATTACGTACCCTCTATTCATCACGACGCTCAGGATTAATTATATGCGTAAGACACTACTCGGTAAATTCCTTCCTAGGCACAGGGAACCCATCTGAGGAAAACTCCGGATTGGCTGCAGTTATCAGTTACCCGCCCCAAGCCATTAGATGAAAGTTTGCAAATAAAAGCCACCCACGCGAAGTAGCGGATTAAACTTCTTCCGCCGAATGACCGCTTTACCCTGGCAGCGCCATGAAACCAGACGATAGCGCTATTTTGAACCGGCTTCCATCAGCATAAACCGGCGATATCAGACAACCCTCTAAAACAGATTCACTTCTTAGGCGAACAGATGTTGTTGAGCAGCGTAATGGCGGAGATTCGCTTTTCCTCGGGGCGCCCTTTCCTCGCCTGATCATACACCTGGCCGATCTTCAATGCATTTCCCTGTATTTCTGCTTGAACCGTATAAGCATCAAAACTGAATTCAGCGCCAAAATTGACC
>BQJA01000003.1 GCA_021604405.1 Nitrosomonas sp.
TTGGCAATATATGTAGTCACTAAGAGCTATTGAATTTGCATGAAAACTAATTGCATATATCAAAATTATTTGCTATAAAAAAATCGGAATATTTATGCAGAAACAAATAGTTATGTAGACACAAACGAAGCAACATTTTTTCCCTAAAAGTTAAAAAAAATCATTATGTTAGGCGCCGAACCCATGCCATCCAAGTAGGGAACATCCGGTAAAAAGTGTTCATCTTATTTGAATCCGTCGGCTAATCGCTATTCAGATGAAACAATTTTGCGGTCTATGGTTTTGTCGCAAATATTCGCAAAGTACAAAACCACAGTTCTTTGTAAACACCGTTATCACGCTAAAGCTTATAAACTGCTTATAGGCTGGTGTATTTCAATCAGACAGTTGTCCTTTCGGATCATATGTGTGGTTGCAATGCCATCGATGATTGCTTTCACTAAATGTAAGGCTTTGAATCCTATTATGAGGTTTGTGATTTTTTTGATGAAACGGTGATCCTATTCCACCACATTATTAAGCGCTTATTCAGAAATTCAGCGGTCATCTATTCAATGCTAAGTAAGAGTCCGATTTGAGATAAATTGATAGGCATGTTCGAGCACGTTTTTTCGGAACACAATCATATTTACATCCAGAGTGCCATTCTGATGACAATTTTTTTCACGCTAAAAAAACTGTACCAACACCAGCAGGTTCATGATCAGGAAGATACTGTTAATCTATGCTATAGAAGTATCAGCGCGTCTAGTTCAAAAATTTTTGAGGCGATAGCCATACTTTCCTTGTTCAAACTTGCCTTCAATCTGAATCCGTTGCCGATATTCCTGTCGACGCTGTGCCTTCAAGCGCTTCATCTCGTCTTCGTTTTCGGGGGTGACCATAGATGGGCGTCGCAGTGGCTTGCCGGCAAATCGTATATTGCGTTGTTACAGAAAGCTGCGATTGTCGCGCGAACCATATGCCGTAGTTGCATCCAGATAGATCGCTTAAAATAAGTATCATGCTGTTCCACCGGAAAATGAAAGGCTTGCCGTTTTCCATCAAAATACGCCTGCAGTTGTCGTTTACAATAGACACAAAGTTCATTGACGTGGGTGGCGCGATCTTGCGGCTCGACAAAATTCAGCCTTGCAAAGCCGTGCTTTGTTGCTTGAGTTTCCATAAGACCCAAAATTGTATCTATACAATTTAATTGGCATACATTAAGTTTGTTTCAAATACATCCGCTTATCCACATTATAAAAAACTAAAACTTAAAAGTAACCATGGTATATCCATAATTGGTGCCGGCACTGCCAGGACTCTGCGGAACCTTGTCATAGTAATCACCTTTAAACAAATGAGTGTAACCAATGTCGAAGCTCATGCGTTTCCAGTAACTGAACTTGGGACTCCATCTTAGGCTCATATCAAACAAACTCCCTAAATAACTGCCCGATTGTCCGGTTGGATCCTGTAAACCTGTCCCTACAAATGAGCCGCGCTTATCGGCCAACCAAAATGCGCGTTGTGACATCATCAGTCTGACGGTAGGCGTTGGATCGAGCGTTGCGCGCATTCCCACAGGTGAAAGAATATTGGATGGAAAAAATACGCCCAAGATTCCGGTAGGGCCGAATTCAACACGGCGTTTCGCAAATAGAAAATCAAAGTTTTTATTTGGGTCGCGGTCTCCTGATGCATAGTCAAATAAATAAATCATCCTGAATGGCATTTCTGTACGGAAACTATAGCCCACTTCTCCGTGATGCCGATTTGCAAAATAATTGACGTTAGCGACTTCTCCGAATTGATACATGGATTCAATTTCGTAGTCCAGCTTACCTTTGATAGGGAGTGCATACACCCTAAAGCCTGTGGTATAAATGTTGCGTAGGCTTTTTTTATCTCCCTCATTGAGTGCAAAGAAGTATAAATCTGCATTGGCCAATGATATATCACGGTTAGTGATTTGAGCGCCTGAGAAAAATGTAACGGGTTTAAAATCATCCAATTCAAATGGTTCTCGGTTGACAGGAGAAGTCCCAAATACTCTCGCGCCCCATCCTTTTTGATTCGAACCCACCGTCAATTGCACGCCGTCAAATGTAGGTGTAAAGGGGCCAAAACGATGGCCCGCTATCAAACGTCCTTCTCCGAAATCCATCACCATGCGCCCAATTTCAACTTCTCCTGGCAAACCTGTTCTAAAAAAATTCTCGGTCCTCATATTGACACGAAGCTGCGTAAAATCAAAATGATTAGAAAAAACCGCTGAATTTTGTTGTCCGTGCTCTGCAACCGGCGCGCGGAAATCAGAGAGCTCAAGTGCGAATGAAAGAGGATCTTTTTTATTAAACTCAAACAAAAAACGTGTTCGCATATGAACCTGTTGGTCATCGCCTGGAATCGCGCTGGTAAAACCGTTGTCATATGCCTCATAGCGCGTACGGTGTTCAATGGCCATATCAAGCCAATCCGGTGTGTAAGCAGAAAGGGGCGTTTCATGTGATTCCATAAGTCTGGTTAAATTATCAAAATCGCCTAAGAAATGTCCTGTATCGCCAATTACAAAACCCGAAGGTCTTGTCTTTTCAGTAGATGTTGTGGCGGCGAGAATGTTTTTACTTTTAAAAACTAATGATTTCTGTTCTTTAATTTTCTTATCCTCTGCAGCTTTTGTTTCCGTCGCGAAGACAATGTTTACCGATGTACAACACCCAACAACAAAAAGAATCGCAAAAAACTTTATTGGTAGTTTGTTGAACTTCAATTCGGAACATAATTTTGTTATATAGCAATGTCCTGAGCGAATACCAGCTTCAACAAACGGTCGAGAATGATGAAGTAAAGGACTATGAAGAACTGGTTTTCTGGTTTTCACAATAGACCACAAAAAGAAAGAAAGTCTTAACGGCATGAAGAACAAGCCGATGAATTTATAGTAGAATTTCTCAAACAACATGTAAATTACTCCTTATGCCTGGCTTTACACCAGGTAAATTGTAAAAACTAAGTTAGTTTGAGAAAGTGCATAAATGTCAATTTTTTGCCCTGCACGAACAGTTTTTATTATTGAAATTCTGGGTAACCGTCGCTTCGATTGTTCCATGCAAGTTCTGATTGCTTTGCTGCAGCTTTCTCATTGTCAGATTAAACTTGCAAGGGTCAGAAAAGCGTTAAGACTCTGTTAAAACAATGTTAAAAAAGAAATTAATCCCGTTTAAGGAGAATTTGAAGCTTACGACACATTTTTAATGTACGTGCCTACAGAAATAATTGTTTAAGCAAGATAATTTATATTATTCTCAGATAAGAGCAGTGAGACGCAATTTATTTTACTTATGCGCTATATAGCCATGAGGATGGCCGTATGGATTAAATTTCAATTCGCCAGTGGAACATCTTTTGTTCCAGAATTCGTTATTTGTCTGTATCTTTATACAGTTTAGTCAGGAAAAAAACAGCACTGTAAAGCAGGTACCCTGGCCTTTAATACTTTCAAAGGTAACCGTCCAGCCATAACGCTCACAGATGCGTTGAACGATCGCTAAACCCAATCCGAAACTATTTGGATCATCCGAATTTTTTTTCACATTTTGTTTGAGTATTCGGGCTTGCGTAGTTGCGTCAATTCCAATACCGGTATCAACGATTGTGAGTTGATTTGATGTTAGCAATACTGTGGTTGTACCTTGCTCAGTATATCGGAAGGCATTTCGTACTAGATTGGCAACAAGAACACTGAGAATTCCTGGAGGTGCCGATACTTTTAATTGCCCATTTTCCTTGATAATTACATCAACCGGCTTATTACCTAACCATACTTTCTGCTGCTCGACCACTTTATGGACTATAGGCCCCATTTCACAAACTGCGCAGCAGTCGCAGTAGTTTGTTGAGTCATTGTTAATTTGTGCCAATACAAGAAATGTCTCGATCAACTCAGTCATTTCGGCGACTGCACGCTGTATTCTTTGAATTCTCTTATGTTCTACAGTTGACAGGTCCTTTGTTGCAGCTAAGACTTCTGCCGCCAGACTTATGCTGGTAACGGGTGTTCGCAGTTCATGGCTTACATTGCTCGCAAATTCCTTTTCGCGATTTAATAAATACTGCAATTGTTCGTGATAATGCTGTAATTCGCGTGCTAAAGCACCTATTTCGTCATCGTAGAACCCTGTCAAATCGAGAGGCCGGTCTGGTTTATTTTTTGATGTCGTGATCTGATTAGCGAGTTGCTTAATAGGGCGGACAATATGATGTGATGCGCACCAACCGATAGCAAGCGCAATCATCAAAATAACAATCGAACACAACCCAATCAGATAAATAAAATCTTGTTCACGTTCGTGAATATTGGTATCGTCAAATTTCACGACATAACGCAAATCGTCATCATGTTCGACCAATACCCTGTAATCTCGCTTACGGTATGTCAAATCGTGTACGCCCTGAGAAAGGCCGCGCACATGCTCTGGCATTTTATATATTTCATCGAGTGGCGCAACGTAAATACTTGTTGTCCGCGAACGAAAAGTCCCTGAAGTTTGTGCATTTTCGACCTGTAACCGAAAGTGCTTTAGTTCATCGTATAGTATGTCATCAAGCATACTTGTTTCGATTGCTTTAAACACGGCAAACAAGCTTAAGCCAAGCATGAGCGTTAATACAGTGCCAAAGTATAAAAACGCAAAGGTAATACGCCGCGCAATGCGGTTAGTTGTCTTCTGCATTGTTGACCGTAAGTTTATAGCCGAAGCCACGCACCGTATGCAAAAGTTGACGATCAAAAGGCTTATCAACAACTTGACGAAGATTAGACAGATGGGTGCGTAACGCGTCGCTATCCGGCGGATTGTCCTGCCAAACTGCATATTCGAGTTCTTTGCGCTTGACAACACGGTGAGGATTCTGCATCAAATACAGCAACAGACGAAATAGGATAGGATTAAGATTAATTTGCTTGCCGGCGCGATTTACTTCATGCGTGTCCGTATTAAGCGAGAGGTCTGCGACCAGCAATTGGGAGGCCGGTATATGGTTGCCGCGTTCGGACAACACTTTTACGCGCGCCGCAAGCTCTTCTAAGGAGAAGGGTTTGGTCAAATAGTCGTCTGCACCTGATCGGAAACCTTCGAGTTTATTCTCAACTGAATTTTTCGCCGTTAACATGAGCACGGGTATTAACTGCTGGGCATCCCGACGTAGTCGACAGCAGAGATCAATGCCATTGATGCCTGGCAAACTCAAGTCTAAGATAATAGCGTCATATTCTTTCGTGACTGCCAGATGCAAACCTGTCACGCCATCACCCGCCGCGTCAACGGTGTAACCCAATACTTCCAAGTAATCATAGATGCTCGCAGCGATGTCTTGGTTGTCCTCTATGATAAGCACTCGCATGAAAATGCTCCTAATTCGCCTATACTCACTCAGTATAGTGGTGAAAAATAAAAATATAGTCAAATTAATGCCAAGGTAATGTTAAATTAAAAATTATTCATTATTCTTTGGCTATATTAACCGCAAGCTAATACATATTTCCGTTCCCAAAATGAAGAAAAAATATTGCGCAAACATGTTCTTGGAAAGGCGCCGTTGGATAAAAAAAATCAATTGACGCCTCATTTGCAAGTATACGCTCAAAAATTTCGGCATTAATTCTTATCTTTTTTCTCTGACAAAACAATACCTAATATTCCCATTAGATAATTTTTATCTATATATCTCATTTTAACAACTGCTTAACATTATTTTGGCGTGGCTTTTACCTGCATTCATTTAATGTTCTGGTTACGTCTGTGATTTGTAGTCATCACAACGTTAGACCTTTTAACTGTTTGGAGAGATGACATGAAAAAGATTACCTTAATCTGTGGCTTAATATTAACTGCCACGTTTATACATTCAGGCTTAGTTTTTTCTGTAAACACGTCAAAAAAAGACACAGCCGCCGAAAAAAAAGATACCCAAATTGAGTTACAACCTGAGCATTCCCAATCGTTGGCGCATAAAATGATGGGACACATTAACCTCGCCAAATTTGCGCTGGCTTCAAAGCTGCCTCGTGAAGCCACGCATCATATCGAGAAAGCGCAAATCATCAAAACCCAATTAGCATCACAATTACCGGAATTCAAAATCAACTCTACGTTTAATTATGGCAAAGTAATCTACGCTGATCAGCATACCATCAAAGAACATTACGTACCCGTAGTGGATGATGTGCTTTTGATCAGTGACTATGAAACAATTTTCGAGAATTTAAAAGAACGGGGCGTGAAAGCAACCAACGCTAGCGTAGTTCATTTAGGTATCTCAATAGATCTGCGCGAAGTTAAGAAAGCGCTTGATACGGCGCTCAGAGACATTAATCACAAGAAATACGACGAAGCACAGAATGCGCTTGCTGCAATCTTTAAGGGTGCTATTATCCATGAAGAAAAAATCGAGGAACCTATACTTTCAGTCGCGGAAAACCTGGCGCTTGCTAAAGCATTTTTAAACAATGAACAGTACAATAAAGCGCATTTGACATTAAAATATGTTCAGGAGCATTTAAACAGTACAAACGGTGAGAGTCCTTTGCCTTTTGATCACGATAGTGCAAAAAAACTCTCGGTCGAAATGAATGAGTTGCAAGCAGAGTTAAGAAGAAAAGATCCGACCATGACTCAAAGCCTCCACGATCGATTCAACCAATGGCGTAAAACAGTCAGAAAATGGTTTGGTTAAGTTAGCTGAATCTGAGAACCAAAACCCGATTAGCGGGCTGATCTCCCGGTTTACCCGAAACCACCATTTTTGGAATTTAGCGTTCATTACAAACAGGCATGTATAAATGGGCAATCCGGGAGAGCGTGCTGTTCATTCAATATTTCCACCCACACACTAGCATCGCCAACCGGAGGAATCAATTAATATGGTAAACACAATCTGAGAAGCCTCCGGAAAAAAAATAAAAATCACTTGAAGGAGCCGGCTGAAACAGCTTGACTCAAATTAGAGCGCCTACAAAAAACTCGAGAGGATTCAAGTTACAAAATTGGTGTGCAATTAATATATCCAGTCAGCAATCGAACCCTTGCAGCCAGTTCTCTTAAGGAGAAAGGTTTCGTTAAGTAGTCGTCTGCACCTGAATTAAAGCCTTCCAATTTATTTTCGAGCGAAGTCTTAGCGGTCA
This sequence comes from Nitrosomonas sp., assembly GCA_021604405.1. Classification (GTDB taxonomy): domain Bacteria; phylum Pseudomonadota; class Gammaproteobacteria; order Burkholderiales; family Nitrosomonadaceae; genus Nitrosomonas. The sequence goes on from BQJA01000003.1 coordinate 7,169, forward strand.
ACATCAGTACCGGTATTTGTCGCCGGGCAGTTTGTCGAAGTTGTCGGCAAATTTCGAAGCCATCAATGCCCGGCAGATTTAAATCCAAAATAATTACGCTATAATTTTTCGTAATTGCCAGTTGCAGGCCTGTTATTCCATTGTTCGCCACATCCACCGTATAGCCTAAAGCCTTTAAAAATTCATTTACGCTGGTAGCGGTATCTTGGTTGTCCTCAATAATAAGCACATGCATCGGTATGCTCCTGGTTAGCGTGTATAGAAGAAAAATTAATTATATTTTCTAGTGAAGAATCTGGATATAAGCTAAGTTCAGCTGTACTAGTTCAGTCTCTAACGAATACTGAGTCAGGTCTGAACCAGTACAGCAGGTACAATGCAACTAGCTTTATTCAAAGTCAGTGCATGGTATACGGGAACGCTTCAACTAATAATTTCTATCTTTGAATAAAAAAACACCATGTTTATTGCACTGGCGACGCCGTAGTTATTGCCGTCGCTAGCATAATATACACAGGAATTCCAATTGTGACGTTATAGGAAAATGTCAAACCGAGTGAAGCTGCTAACGGAAGCGTAGGACTTGCCTCCGGAATTGCAATCCGCTGCACTGCTGGTACAGCAATATAAGATGATGATCCGCATAGTACTGCAAAAAGAACGTAAGTTCCTATCTGAAATGGATGGCCGACGAACATGCTGTATGCATGAGCAACCAGAATACCAATACCGGCAAATACATTGGGCGCAATCAAGCCGAATGCTATGAAACCTGGTCCACCAAGTCGCAGATCTTTGAGTCGTGAACATGCAGTCATTCCCATTTCCAAGAGAAACAGACAAAGCACACCTTGGAATAACACCACAAAAAACTTATCGTTTGCCTCAGTTACATGGACACCCTGCAACCGGGAGATAAAACCAATCGCGATACCTCCAAACAGCAAAAAAAGTCCTGGGTTGAAAAAAATCTCGTGCAACGCTTTTTTGCTGAATATTTTCTGGGAATGGCCCTGCTTTACATCATGAACCCTGCCAGAGACAGAGTTGTATCCGGGTTCTCCCGGCATAGTACCCGAGTCATCCATCTGCCCTGAATGACGAATACGCGCCACCATATAAAGTGCAACGAGGCAGCCCGGAATTTCCATAACGGCAAGTAAAACAGGCATATACGCTGCATAGGCAATATTGGCGGCGACGAGTACACCAACACAAGTGACAAACGTTCCCGCCGAGTCAGAACCGTAGTAACCCGATACGGTTGCCGCATCAATTTTCCTCAAATGCGTCATTGATCGTAAGGCATAATAGGCCATGATACCGACAATGGTATTTGTAACAAAACCAATAATCATGAATCCAACAGCATCTGATAAATTGTTTGGCGAGAGCTCAGCCAGTTCTTCACCGCCATGCCAGCCAATGGCAATCAACAGGTAAATGGTTAATGCTTTATAAAGTGCAGGCGGAAATTCAAGCGGCACTTTAAGCAAAGGGACCAGAAACCCCAAGTAAAAGAAAAGTAATAATGGCTTAAACAGATTATGAGTGAAATTGTAGAAAAATTGATCAATTAGCTCCATAAGAATGACTCCTTGTATTAACGCTATGCTAAAAAATAAGTATGAGATAGCGCAAAAGTATCGAGTCTTGTCTCGTATACGCGGTCGTTTTGAATGTGAAAACAGATACCGCATTGAGTGTCCCCGACAAGCTTAGAATCCTTTGCTGCTGATTTCTCGCAACCAGACTAATATTGCGTTTGCCAGATAAGCGTTAAAACAATGTTAAGCTAATGTTAAACAATTAATTATTTTGAGCTTAGCGAAAAAATTGGCAGGAAATAAATGAAGAAGTCTTGCCAGCAAGCAATCAAAAGCATGGCGTAGGTGTCTCGTATTTAAACGGCATGCCGCATCAATCGAAACCCAAATTTTTACATAGAAATTTTTGCCAAAGTAGTTATATATAAAAACATAAATTCTTTATTAACATTATCTTTACATTGGTTTAGTTATAATCGTTAATCGTAATTATTATTTTCATAAATAAATACTCGTTACAAATACTATAATTGATCGATTTATATTCACAATCGGATTTGCGCATTGGTTAATAACATTAAGGCAATCCTTATGAGAATCTTTGCGGCCGGTCAACTTTTAGCTAATTGCTTGATTTTTTTTATATATTCATCCTGGTGAGTATGTGTTCATGAATGTACTTATTGTTGAGGACAATCAGGATATCGCTGCCAGTATCTATGATTATTTAGAGGCGTCCGGTTACAGGGTCGATGCGGCAAATGATGGCGTGGCTGGTTTACATTTGGCGCTCACAAAAGACTATGACGTGGTCATTCTGGACCTGAATTTACCGGGTATCGATGGTGTCGACCTGTGCCGTCGGCTTCGCCAAGATGCACAGCGGTCGGTACCGGTGATCATGTTAACTGCCAGAGATTCGCTCGAAAACAAACTGGAAGGCTTTAAATCAGGCGCAGATGACTATCTGGTAAAACCTTTTGCGCTCAGTGAACTAGCGGCGCGCGTTAAGGTATTGTCCGAACGTATTTGCCGTATCCCGGCATCTCATCTGCAAATTGGCGATCTCTCGCTTGATATAAACACGCACGACGTCTACCGTGCTGGCAAACACATTAACCTCAACCCAACATTATTTCGGTTATTAACGTTTTTAATGCAAAACCCACATCGCCTGATCAAGCGCGAAGAGATCGAATTCGCGGTTTGGCAGGACAATCCACCGGATAGCGACGCTTTGCGCACCCATCTTTCCAATCTCCGGCAACTTATTGACAAACCGTTCGAACGACCGCTCATCTATACCGTACGTGGTTTTGGGTACAAGCTAACCGACAAGCATGCAGAAGACTAAGCGGCTTCGCCGACGAATTACTTTTGGATTTCTGTTATTTGGTGCTGTGTTAACCCTTATATTTGGGATGGGTCTGATTGTCGCGCTAAAAATATTCGAAACAAGCGTGCTTGACGACATACTTTACGCCGAACTTACGGAATTTCAAAGACAGAACAAAAATACTGCGCACGCGCCCGGGACTTCTCCTTCGCGCGCAACAATCGCTATTTTCACCGCGCCACTTGATGCCGTGCACAGACTGCCGGACTACAGCCGCGATCTTCCGCAGGGTTCACACGATGTCACCTACCAAGACCGGGAATACCGAATATTGGTTAAACACAGCGACAATACGCGTTACATTGTGCAATTTGACGATACCAGCATTCTTCAGCGAGAGCGCGACTTTATTCATCTGGTCTGGCTCTGTTCGATTGTCATCCTTTTGATTGCATTTATTACCGGGTACTGGATGTCCCACCGCATTATCCATCCTATCAGACAACTCGCCAACCAAGTCACAGCGTTCAAAAATCAGCCTGATGAGTCCCTGAATTTATCCGAATTTAGTGATGACGAAATAGGTGTTCTGGCTCGAAAATTACAACACTACCACGAACAATTGAAACATCTGTTGATTCGCGAGAAGGAATTTGCGAGCAATGTAAGCCATGAACTGCGGACACCGGTTACCAGCATTAGCATGGCTGCCGAAGTTTTAGCCACGAATAAAAATTTGTCACCGATAGAATCCGCACGAATTCAGCGAATTCAGCGCGCGGCCAGCGAAATCTCTGAATTGATAGAAACCTTTTTAATACTGGCACAGATCGATAATGAATCGGCCAAATACAACCATGTTTGTAAGATGGGCCCAATTGTCCGCAAGGTGATTGAACAACAAAGTGTATGGTTAGGAAAAAAGCCGGTCAAAGTGATGATTGAAGAAAAGGAACCATTGGAAGTCTCTGCACATCCAGGAATCCTTAGCGTTCTGGTTGCCAATCTAGTCAGAAATGCATTCCGGTATACGGAGCAGGGTTCAATAACGGTGTCATTAACATCTAAACAGCTAACTGTCATTGACACCGGCGTCGGCATCGATAAGCCGATACAGGCACAAATATTCAAACGTCATGTTCAGATTAATACAGATGACACGAAAATTATCGGCGGGCTAGGATTGGCAATCGTTCAACGTATTTGTGAACGTTATGGATGGAAAGTGTCCTTTCAGAGCACAAAAGGTCAAGGCTCTCAATTTAGTGTATTGTTTACAACATGACAGCCTTAAGCAGACAGAACCACCCTTAATTACCCAATCCAAAACCGGTTTATTCGTGTGTTTTCTTTACGCTTTTGGCGGACGAACCAGCAGTATCGACGAGCTGACTTTGGCGATTAGCTGCTCTGCAACAGAACCCACGAAAAAACGCTCTAGTCCCCGTCGGTTAGCTGTTCCTACAACCAGCAGATCCGCTTTCCAATCAATAACGGCTGCAGCAACAGCTTCAACGATGCCATTCAAACCAAATTCAGTTTCAGCGGTAAGAAGAAGCGTCTCAGTGTTCGGCATATTAACCAAAGATCTGGTTTCTTCAAGTATCTCCGTGCCAGCCACCCGCTCGGCTTCCATATTGCCGCCAACGGAAAGATTGATGGAATGGACAATGCACAACGCCGCATCATAGGTTTTGGCTATATTTTCTGCTTCCTTCAATGCCTGCTTGGCGGTATCACTACTGTCAACAGCCACCATAATTTTCTTGTACATAAGTTTATTCCTTAATCTGTTTTTAATAACACAGATTAAGAGTAAAGTTAGGTTTCTTCGCCCTCTATCTGTGGTGTAGTGGATATTACTGCAAATTACTGCTGTCTTTTTTCAGATTATCAAAATAACGTTTAACAACAGTTCTGCCTGGCATTTTATCGTGCTTGGTGTAGACCATGAAATGAATAAGACCGTGTGCTGCCATGGCAATTAACAGGCCTTCAAAAATACCGACCTTATAGACCAGGCCCGCGGTAATAATCGCCAGCATTAATGCATAGGGACCATAATTCGTAACATGTGCCAGTCCGGCAATCATCTTGTAACCAGTAAACATCATAATCGCAGCCAATGCAAATTTTGGCAAATAATCCAAATATTGTGTATTGAAAGTAAAAAAGCAAACGACAGAACCAATAATCAGAACAGAAAATTTAGTCACTGCACCCGCCAGCTTATTCGTCGTACTCTTTGCCAGACCATCCAGATTAGTCATTCCATGAAAGAAACTTGAACCCATATTGGCAATCCAGATTGCCAGCAAGCTGTTGTTGCTGTTGGTTTTACGCTTTAGCGGGTCAATTTTTTCAATTGCAGCGTTACTCATCACCTGCTCGATCACATCAACAATTGCCAACATAGCGCAGAAAAATACCATGGAAATCATCATCATTACAGTTACGTCTGATTCCGGCAATGGCAGTTTAATATGAAGATCAACATCTTCCACAAAAATCATTGGGACAGTAATAAATTGCCCAAGCAATACACCGCCGATAATCAGTACAAAATAAGGAACGGCGGGCTGGGTATCTTTAAACCTGGAAAAAAGGTATAAAAACACACCCAATCCGGTTGCAGAAATAGCAACCATCTGAATACGCGCGCCATTCCAGAACTCTTCACTAATTGATTCTGCAGGGATTTCGTATGTAAACTCGGAAAATTTCAGCAAAATTTTCAACCCTACACCGGCAAGTAGTCCCTCAACCAGGTAAACAGGAACCGCAATCAGCAAGTATCGTTGCCAGTTAAATTTCCAGATAACAGCTTGCATTGCGGCCGTCAAGAAAATACAAAATGCCATATTCTCCCAGCCAAAAGTGGCCACCCCCAAGGCCAGAACTGGCGCCAGCCCTGCAGCAATTCCGGGTGCGCCAATAAAATTACCCGGCTTGAACCAGGCATTAATCCAGCCGACCAGACAGGCAAAAGCAACAGTTGCCAACCCGACTTTTATCGGATAGTCGGACATAATTGCAATTCCAATCGATAAAGGAATTGCCATAGCACCCGTTATTAAACCTGCTGCAGTATCACGAAAAAAATACTGCGACTGAAAAGCTGCCGATCCAGGCAGTGTGACTGGTCCCGTTTCTTGCGTTTGCTGACCACTTGCAGATAGTCTTTTATCAATCTCCGTTTCCATAATTTTTTATTTCTCCAATTCAATTCATGAATACCAAAATTTAGCGACTTGAATAAATACAACAATGCCCATTAATTTAATATCATAGACAACGTTAAGGCTTCGCAAAAACTACATTAATGTTTTGTTAATGGGACATTATTGTTAAGATAACTTGTTAATTATAATAGGTATATTATTACAACTCGGGAAAATAATATTTACCACGGAACCTAAGAATTCTGGATTGATATTAATGGATCAACTGACCGGAATCGGACCGATGATACTAAATAGAATATGAAAACATCAGCGGATTGTATTGCCGGTAACCATATTATTTATTGAAAATACTTAATTTCGTTTTGACGGAATGCATATCACTACAGCGAAAACATTTTCAATGTTGATTACTCCCTTTCCCTGGTAATTTTTGCATGTTTCTTAACAAACACGAACAATACAATCTACGCCATTTCCGGGAAAAACCCGCTTCCTGTCGACACAGGTTCGTTGGTTGGGATTGAGTGTAGGATATGATCTTCTAAGCTATACGAACGGATGTTATCGTTCTAAGAACGTAGCGACTAAACGCTGCATTCTTTGAAGGATTTCATCAAATATTGCGGCAGTTATACAAGCTAAAGCTAATCTCATTTTTATAGAAATAATATTTTGCCATGCGGTAGCGGAATCTGGCGCCAGCATCGTGATTGTGACAGACCAAAAAAACCACATGATAACTGACGTTTTTCTCTGACTTACCTTCAATTATCAATATAAGCGAGCACCATGACCACAACCTTATACTGGCACGATTATGAGACTTTTGGCGTTGATCCAAGACGGGACCGGCCAGCACAATTCGCCGGGCTTCGCACCAATGAAGCACTTAACGAAATTGGTGAACCATTAGTCATTTACTGCAAACCGGCACGGGATTTTTTGCCGCATCCCGAAGCTTGCCTGTTAACCGGAATAACCCCGCAGATAGCAGAAGCGCAGGGACTGCCGGAACCTGAATTTATTGGCCGTATTCATGCTGAATTGGCATATCAAGGTACCTGCGGTGTTGGCTATAACACGATACGCTTTGACGATGAGGTCACCCGTCATACCCTGTACCGCAATTTTTTTGATCCCTATGGACGTGAATGGCAAAATGGCAATTCACGCTGGGATATTATTGATCTGGTGCGTATGACTTATGCGCTGCGGCCCAATGGTATTGAATGGCCCCGGCATAATGATGGCAAACCCAGTTTTCGCCTGGAAGATATCACGGCAGCCAACGGAATCGGCCATGAATCCGCTCATGATGCATTATCGGATGTACGCGCCACCATCAGCCTGGCACGTTTACTGCAGGATCAGCAGCCACGGTTGTATGACTGGCTTTTTCAGCTTCGTAACAAACGTAAAGCAGCCGCGCAGCTTAATCTAGTAACCCATGCCCCTGTATTACACTCGTCACGCATGTATCCAGCAGAAACCGGTTGCACCACACTGGTCATGCCATTGATTACTGAGCCGGGTAATAACAACAGTATTCTGGTCTATGATCTGCGCTGTAACCCGGAAAATTTTCTCGAACTGGATGTGACAGACCTCAGTGAACGCCTGTTCACGCGCAGCGAAGATTTACCAGAAAATGTTACCCGCCTACCCGTAAAATCCATCAAAATTAATAAATGCCCGGCACTGGCGCCGAGTAATACGCTTACTTCGGCAGCCATTGAACGGCTTGAGATCGACCTGGAGACCTGTCATCGGCATTGCGAAAAACTACGCGCCAATCCAGACTTTTTTCAACGGGTCGCTGCAGCCTACACCAGCCGGAAATTTGAATCCGCCGACGATGTTGATCTGGCATTATATGACGGATTTTTTAATAACGATGACTATCCGCTCATGACCAAAATCCGTAATGCCAGCCCACAGCAACTGGCAACAATCCACGTTAATTTTCATGACAGCAGACTACCGGAACTATTATTCCGTTATCGTGCCCGTAATTGGCCCGAAACCCTGAATTCATCTGAAATCCAGCGATGGGAACGTATGCGCAGCCGACGCTTAACTGAAGAAGATGGGGGTGGTAGCATAACAGCTAGAAAATTATCAGATCGGCTTATTCAATTACGTAATCAATATAAAAATCAACGTAATGCACAAGAAATACTGGATGCGGTGGATACTTGGGCAAAAAATCTACTGGCATAAACTATATTTTCTCTTTCCCACAAAGGCTTCAGCTTTGTCACATGAGGCGGATATCAAAATGATTAATATCACATTGTCTGATGCAGCAGCCTTTCTGCGGCAGTCAATGAATGATGCCTTTTCCATACAGCAGCTTTATTCAAACACATACTCGAGAAAAGAAGCCGCAGGACGTGAGTTTTTCTCCGTATGGAACATTATTGGCTGCCGCGCCGTGATGCCAAAAGGTACACATTTTGATACAATTCCCGTCCATGAAACAATTCGATTGGGACCCGAAGAAAAATAAGCAACTTATCGAAGAAAGAGGCATCTCTTTTGAAAGTGTTATTTTTCACCTAAAATCTGACGGATTATTGGATGATATAGTGTTGCATTCAAGCCAAAAGAAGCATTCGCGCCAAAGAATTTTCATCGTTGCGATTGAAGATTATGCTTATATTGTTCCCTACGTTGAGTCTGATAACGAAATTTTTTTACAAACGATCACCCTAAGCCGGAAAGCAACTGAGCAGTTTCTGAGAGAGAATAATGAGTAATGTGAAATTGAACAAAGAGGAAAAACAACTTCTGGAAATCTATGACAGCAATGCGTTTAAGTCAGTAGCAACACCGGCCCGAAGTAAACAAATTCGACAAGCAGCGGCAAACACGTTTAAAAAAGACAAAAGGATAAACATTCGTATTTCGAGTCGTGATCTGGACGCAATCCAAAAGCGCGCTTTAATAGAAGGCATACCATACCAGACACTGGTATCCAGCATTATTCATAAATATGTGTCTGGTAGTTTACATGACGTAAGCAATAACAAATAAGGTTGTATCACGCGAGTTATGCATAACGATTACCTAAAAAGAATACTCACCGCCCAGGTATATGATGTTGCAATAGAAAGTCCCCTGGAACATGTTTCCAACTTATCCGGGCGCATTCATAATCAAGTGCTATTAAAACGAGAAGACTTACAGCAAGTCTTTTCATTTAAGCTGCGCGGCGCGTACAATAAAATGATTAAGCTGTCACCCACCATCCGCGAGCGTGGCGTAATAGCGGCTTCAGCAGGAAATCACGCACAAGGCGTGGCCTTAGCCGCAAAAAACCTGGATTGTTGCGCCACTATTGTCATGCCCGTGACGACACCCCAGATAAAAATACAAGCTGTCATAGCGCGGGGCGCGACGGTCCTCCTGCATGGCGACTCCTATAATGATGCGTATGACCATGCAACAAAGCTGGCAAAACAAAAACAAGCCACATTTATCCACCCCTATGATGATCCAGATGTGATTGCCGGCCAGGGAACAATTGGCATGGAAATCCTGCGCCAATATACAGGCGCTATTCACGCTATTTTCGTGCCTATCGGTGGCGGTGGGCTCATTTCCGGTATCGCTGCATACGTAAAAAGATTATACCCAAAAATCAAAATAATTGGTGTCGAGCCGGTTGATGCTGATGCTATGCATCGCTCTCTGCAGAAAGGCCGACGGGTTAAGCTAGCACAAGCCGGATTATTTGCTGACGGCGTTGCCGTGAAACAAGTCGGCAAAGAGACTTTTCGTATATGTCGAGAGCTTATTGATGAAGTCATTCTGGTAGATACCGATTCAATTTGCGCCGCGATCAAGGATGTCTTTGAAGACACCCGAACCATATTGGAACCATCAGGCGCACTCTCAGTTGCGGGTGTGAAGGCTTATGCAGAACGCGAAAAAATTTTTCATCAAACATTAGTCGCCATCGCCTCTGGCGCCAACATGAATTTTGACCGCCTGCGTCACATCTCTGAACGGGCAGAAATTGGTGAGCAACGGGAAGCTGTGCTGTCCGTCACCATTCCAGAAAAACCAGGCAGTTTCAAGAAATTCTGTGCTATGTTAGGGCCAAAAAGTATCACCGAGTTTAACTATCGCTACGCCGATCCAAAGGAAGCACATGTTTTCGTCGGCGTTTCGGTACGTAACCGTGATGAAGCATTAAAATTAATCCAGGATCTGAAAAAAAATGGCCTGGCTACCGAAGATCTGAGTAACAATGAAATGGCAAAATTGCATATACGGCACTTAGTGGGCGGACATGCTCATGAAGTAAAAAATGAAATCCTTTATCGCTTCGAATTTCCGGATCGACCGGGTGCGCTTATGCGCTTCCTAAACAGCATGAGTCACAACTGGAATATCAGTCTATTTCACTATCGCAATCATGGCGCTGATTACGGACGCGTGCTGATTGGCATGCAAGTGGCGCCGGAAGAAAAAGCCGATTACAAGCAATTTCTCGATCAACTTGGTTATCGGTATTGGGATGAAAGCAACAACCCTGCCTACAAGTTATTTCTAGGATAGTACTGGATTAAAAGACTGGCGCTTTTCCTAACAGCTTCTTTGAGTAGCTGAATCAGGAACAATCCCAGGTACGCTCATCACAGTAGAAAATGCTATCAAACAGTAATCTGGCGACCGCCCTGCTCATGTGTTTCACGCCCGCAGTGCATGGTTAAATACCGGGCGGCAATCATTAAAAATATTATTGATTAGCGTCAAAGCACCAGCAAATCCGCTATCAAGCGGGGCGAACTGGTCTCAACTCAACGGTCAAAGCATAAAGCGAGCAATATTCTTGTTGCAAACAGTCAACTAGTTACATCCCTGCACCCCGCCCGGGTCATACACACTGGTATTTTACTTTTAAAAGAAATCATTTACCGGTTCTTCTCTGGTTTTTGAGTTTAGCTATTTACAGGTATTCTTCATGGTGACAAAAAAGCCAATCTAATTCAAATAAACGGGAGAGCTGGCGGGGAAATAAATGGCAGGTTTTCTATCAAATATAAAATTAACGGCAAATGGCACAGACAGAAAAAAAGAAACGCCTACTGTCCCCATCAACACTTCCAAACCATCTTCCAGCAGTGCCATTGTTTTCATAAGAACCTGGATATTCGGCGGCCTTTTTACATTTTTCCTGTTGATTGTTCTAGCCGCCATGACAATAAGTATGCAGCAAGCCAAACAAAATGCTGTATACCAAGAAATTTTCAGTCGCATTCAAATTCATAGTCAGCGCCTGACAATAGCTTCGCAACAGACAATATCGGGCAACGAGATTGCTTTCGCACAATTACAACAGAGTCGAGAAAAACTTCATCATTATATGGCGCTCCTTGTCCAAGGCGGCACCTATCGCGACACCCATATTTCACCCATGAGCGATGGCCCTTCCGCGTCTCAACTGCATAACTATCGCAACTATTGGCTGGCCGAAAACAAGAAAGTCGAGCAGATTCTAAAAAGTAAAGACACACTGGTTAACCTGGGCAATGTTGTAAAGAAAATAAATGCGGCCAACAATCAGTTACTGAAGCTAATCGATAAACTATCCCTCCGCTTAGAGCAGATTGGTGGATTGCCAAATGAAATAATTGCTGCTGAAGCAATAAAAGTCCTTGCCCTAAGCCTAACAAAAAGTATTAATACGATGCTTCCCGGTGAATTTTTTATCACTGAAATCGCTGCGCAACTTACCACGGACCGAAAAAGGCTGTCAGTTATTATTAATGCACTTCATCAAGGCAGCGACGGATTAGAAATCTCGCCAATCGCAGACGAAAACGCAATCACAATACTCAAACAAATTCAGACGTTGTATGGTGTAATTGAACATATCATCGATGACCTGCAAAAAGAGATTCCTGAAATTATTACGACTAAATTTGCAGTTCAGGAATTATTTAAAAACAGCGAAATGATGCTAAAAGTAGCAAGAGAAATTGAAACCGCAATCCAGAAACGTGAGAATTCCTTCATGACACACTTAAATGCGGTGATATACGGATCGGCCATCCTGACGATTTTGATGCTATTTCTTTTGGTAAAAACATTTACCAGTTCAATGCGCAATCAGCTTCAGGCTAGCAAAAGAGAAATTAATCGAACGCAAAAAGCAATCCTGCGACTGTTAGATGACATGGAAAAACTGGCCAATGGCGATCTGACTGTGCGCACTGCAGTAACGGAAGATATCACCGGCGCAATTGCAGATTCAATTAATTATACAATTGAAGCGTTAAACTCGCTGGTGGAAGAAGTTAATCAGGCAAGCACGCAGGTTGCCACAGCCGCCACTCAAGCACAGCAAGTCTCTTCGAAACTGTTAAACGCTGCACAACAACAATCCGAGAAAATTGAAGAATCCACAATTGCGGTATTAGGCATGGCTGAATCTATCAGCAGTGTATCGGAAACTGCAGCAGAATCCGCTAAAGTCGCAAAAAAATCACTACAAACCGCAGAAAAAGGCACCATAGCAGTGCGAGAATCAATCGCGGGAATGAATGAAATCCGCACTTATATCCAAGAAACCTCAAAACGAATCAAGAGACTGGGTGAAAGCTCCCAAGAAATAGGCGAAATTATTGCCTTAATCTCTGATATTACAGAACAAACCAATGTCCTGGCATTAAATGCGGCGATTCAAGCAACCGCTGCAGGTGAAGCCGGCAGAGGATTTACCGTAATTGCTCAAGAAGTACAACGCTTGGCTGAACGTTCCGCAGGCGCAACCAAACAGATCGGCACATTAGTCAAAACGATTCAAGGTGATACCAAAGATACCATAGCAGCAATGGAAAAAAGCACGTCCGGCGTTGCTGAAGGCGCAAAACGATCTGATGCCGCCGGCCAGGCACTGGAAGAAATAGAAAAAGTATCAAAACATCTGGCACAACTTGTGACGAGCATTTTTGATAACACCCATGCCCAGTCACAAGCTGCTGATAAAGTTGTGCAAAACATGGAAGAGATTCTCAGTATTACCCGTCAAACAACAGATGGTACAAAACTAACAGCCATATCAGTCAAAAAAATTAATGGATTTGCCGCCGAATTGAAAGCATCAGTATCGAACTTCAAAGTTTAGACTGGTTGCATGATTTTTAATCTATTATTGCCAATGGTTCCTAAATGAATACAAATACAAAACTCAATATTTCATCTGTAATCGGTCTCAGGGACGGAATAGATCAAATTTTTTCATTAATACATGAGTACTTAGAATCCTATTCGCAAAATACCGAAAAAACTGCCCAGTTAGAGTCATGCCGAGGTTATGTGCATCAATTAAATGGTTTACTTGAAATGCTCGAACTGAACAATGTCGCCATCATTAGCAACAAAATGGAGCAACTAATTGATGCGTTGATTCAGAAACATATAACGCCGGAGCCAATGGCAGTGGAAACCCTTAAACAGACATCGGATGCGCTCATGCGCTATTTACACGATCTCATTGACGGTGCCGATGACGACCCAATGCGCTTATTCCCTGTTTATCGCAAATTAATGCAAGCACAAGGCGTGGATAATGTTTCCGAGCGCGATTTATTTTGCGCCAACCTGGTTTTCGAGCCACCTTTGCGGGCAACTTTGCCAGATTCAGCGCCCAATGAAATTGGCACTACTGCCAAACAGGCGCGTGCTGAATACCAGGCCGGACTGCTAAAATGGTTAAAAAATTCTGCTAACCAAGATGGCATGCATCAAATGATTAAAGCGGTTAGCTTGATTGAAAAATTACCCGGCTCAACAAAACTGCGTTCGTTTTGGTGGATATGCGCAGGGTTTCTTGAGACTCTGTTGGCACAGAATATAACCATTGATTTACCGGTACGCCGACTATGCGGAAAGATAGAACAGGAAATTCGGCGACTTGCGGAGAACAAACCTGTAACAACTGAAAAACTCTTGCAAGAAATGCTATATCACATTGCACTAAGTGGATTTACTAGTGCACGAATTCGCGATATCAAACTTAGCTATAACTTACAGGGTCGCCCAGTGCCAGGGAACGAAAAAACCCGTACACGGCAAATCGAAGAAAAAGAGATACGGGATACCGCTCTGCAGGCTATGCGTAAGACACTCGAGGAAATCAATGACAACTGGCTTAAGTTTTACACCAGAAACCAGGACAGCCCATCTTCTCTGCTAAAAGACATTGAAAAACTTAAAGTATTAGCCACACAAATAAAATTTCCACCATTGGAGAAACTAATCAGTGTCATGGGAGGATCGATCACTTATTTGCGCATCCGGCCTCAAGACATGAATGAAAATGTAGCGGTGGAAATAGCAACGGCATTACTCTTAATAGAAAATGTCATAACAGATTTTCACAAGTTACCTTCCGGATTTTCCGATCAAGTTGAAACATTGTCGGTGCGATTGCGCATGATTACAACCGGCAAACAGCAGAAAAATAATCTGCCCGCTATCCCTGGTCCGGATGAAATTGAATACAAAACGCAAGAGGAAAAATCACAACGGCAAGCTATCCAGGAAATACTTGCTAATCTGGGGCAAATTGAAGGCATTCTTGACCGGTTCTTTGATGAGCCGTCAATGCAGTCTGACTTGTCAAAACTTTCGCCATTATTCAAGCAAACAGCCGGCGTAATGGTGATGTTCAATCTTGAACGCGCTAATACGCTGCTGACATATTGCCAGCAATTGGTAAATAAATTTCTTCAACCAGAATATAAAATCAAACCAACCGATCAAGCACGACTGGCTGATGGGCTAGGCAGCCTTGGTTTTTATATTGCGGCGTTGACAAGTGCACATCCTGATAACGACAAAATTCTCGACAAAGCACTGGCGCTATTTAGTCATGAACAAACACTTGACACTGTCACCCCGATTTTGGGAACAACTGCACAGCCAGCCTCGGCGCAAAAACCCAAAAAACCTAGAAAAATTGATCCGGAACTGCTTGATACTTTTTTAGCGGAATCTGACGATGTATTGCGGGAAATCGAAGAAAATCTAGTAATCTGCAAGGATGATCCATCCAATATTACATCGCTAACCACATTGCGACGTGGATTTCATACCCTCAAAGGAAGTGGGCGCATGGTTGAATTGCACGACCTAAGCGAAGTAGCCTGGCACATGGAACAAGTTTTGAATCAATGGCTGAATGAAAGAAAACCCGCTTCACCACACTTAACGGACCTGATAGCACAAGCACACCATGAATTCAGGCGGTGGTGCGATGATCTGAAAAAACATGGCTCAACAGATATCAGTGCAGATCAATTACTGCTGTTTGCAAAAAGATTACGCGATGGCTTCATCCCTGAAACAAGTGCGCAGGATGAAATGACAACTACCAACGCTGATCAAGATGCAGAAACCCTATCCGGTCATGGTGCCGCAGCTGAAACGGGGGGCAATGTTACAATTGGTAATCAGATTATCGCGCGCGATTTGTTCGAGGTATTTACAGTTGAGGCACGCCAACATTACGTTACACTTGAACACGGATTGAATAGCTTGTTTAAATGCCATGAAACTGCATTAAATCATCAATTCATGCTCGCCGCCCACACCTTATCAAGTACCTCACGGACTTTGGGACTAATATTTATTGCTAACCTTGCGTTTTCTCTGGAGCAATGGTCTTCACTACTGCTGAAAAATTCTGGGCGGCCCGATAAAGCAGGCTTGCAACTGGCACGAGAGATCATCCAATGTCTGGGCAGTATGCTGGAAAGCGTCAATAGCTGCCAGTTACCGACAGAAGCTGATCTTCAAGCAGCTGACGCGCTGTCACACCAATTGAATCCCTTGATTAAATTGGAGAAACAACGGGTCAATAAAACTTCAACGGATATCGAATCAGCGGAGGTGATTGAAGCGGCTCCCCAGGACAGTAAGCCATCGAAACAGCAGGCCGCCATACTCGCTCATTCTCAAAAAACGCAAAATGATACCATTGATAAACTCGATTCAGCTTTATCCCAAGTATTTTTTGACGAGGCGATGGAGCTGATTCCAAAAATTGGGGAAAAGCTACGCGCCTGGCATACTGTTCCACAAGATGACAGTATTCATAAAGCTTTGTTGAGAGATTTACATACACTAAAAGGCAGCGCCCGCACGGTAGGTGCTATTTATCTTGGTGAAATGATACACAACATGGAAAGTGGCGTGGAAAATACGATCAGCGCAAGCACAACAGTTTCAGCAGCCATGATCGAAAAACTTGAAATTCAATTTGATAGCATCAGTGAACGTATTGAGCGCCTTCAACATGCAACAAAGACTGAAAAACAGCGTGCAACTTTAGATCAAATCGAAAGCGGAATGCCAAGCAACTTTTTATCGGGTTCATCTTCACTGCAACCCAGTGAAGAAGCATCAGAACTGCTAAACATTCCAGAAAAAATCAAATTTTCCTCCTATAAAACGGTCTTGCGTGTCAATGAAGCGCTCATTGATCGTTTATTAAATGAATCTGGAGAAATCAGCATCATTCGCTCTAAAGTTGAAGCTCAGCTATATAATTTCAAGCAATCGTTACTGGATCTTACTGAAAGTGCGGAACGATTGCGCGGACAGTTACGCGAGGTTGAAATTCAGGCTGAATCACAAATGCAATCTCATCTCGTGCAACCGCAGGAAAATGAGCAACGGTTTGACCCACTTGAATTTGACCGATTTACACGCTTCCAGGAACTCACCCGGCTAATGGCAGAGAGTGTCGACGATGTCGTCACAGTTCAGCAAAATTTACGGACTACTCATAGTGCAGCCGAAGAGGCGGTAACTCAGCAGGCAGTGATGAGCCGTCAGTTACAACAAGCCTTGATGCATATCCGAACTGTTCCATTTGGTAATGTTGCGGAACATTTCTACCGTATCGTCAGACAGGCAGCCCGTGACTTAAACAAAAAAGCCAATTTGAGTATCCAGGGTGATGAAGTTGAAATTGACCGCAGTATACTGGACAAAATAAACTCGCCAATTGACCACCTGTTACGCAATGCGGTGGCACATGGTATAGAAGAACCCGCTGCACGATTGACACAAGGCAAACCTGACACCGGTCAAATAACGATCAGCCTGCATCAAGAAGGTAACGAAGTCATCATAACCATAAATGACGACGGCAACGGACTGGATCTTGTACGAATTCGTGAAGAAGCCCTCCGGTTGGAATTAATAAAAAATGATGAGCAGTTAGATAAGGATCAACTCATGTCGCTTATCTTCTCTCACGGTCTGACCACACTCGATGAAGCCACTGGCACAGCGGGACGGGGTATTGGAATGGATGTCGTTAAAAATGAAATAACATCACTTGGTGGACGTATCGAGACACAAACAGAAATCGGAAAAGGAACGACTTTCCACATTTATTTACCGCTGACATTAACCGTCGCGCAAACGCTGTTGGTACGTACTGGTGAAAGCACCTATGCCATCCCTACAGTAATCGTAAAACATATTCAAGAGCTTAATGCAGATGAACTTGATGAGGCTTATAAGAACCAACATATTGAATTTAATGAAAAGAATTATCCATTTGCTTATCTAGTGCATTTATTTGGTGACACTGATCGCATCCCAAAAGTAAAGCGGCATAACAGAATCCTGATACTGCAAAGCGACCCATATCAACTTGCCGTCCACGTGGATGAGTTAATTGGCAACAGTGAAGTCATCGTGAAAAATATTGGTCCACAAATAGCGCATGCACCAGGCGTAGAAGGTGCGACAGTCATGGGTGACGGCGAGATTATTCTCATTATAAATCCTGTCAAACTCATGCAGCGCGATGATGCAGCAAAACTCTTTACCTCGCCACGTTTAACACAACTAACAAGCATTGACAGCAATACTGCATTATTACCGACTATTATGGTTGTAGATGATTCATTGACTGTACGTAAAGTCACAAGCCGCCTGCTTGAACGCGAAGGCTGCGAAGTTTTAATCGCCAAGGATGGTGTGGGGGCTATTAACTTATTACGGGAGAACATGCCCGATGTCATGCTGGTCGATCTGGAAATGCCACATATGAATGGCTTTGAGCTGATTAGAAATGTGCGAAATAATCCTGATACAAAAAACATGCCGATTATTATTATTTCATCGCGCACCGCAGACAAACACCGCCAGATGGCTGATGAACTCGGCGTTAACGGTTTTCTTGGTAAACCTTATAGCGAAGAAGAGCTGCTGAATCATATTAAACAATATATTAAACGAGTGTCATAGCACTGATAAATCACTTCTCATTGCGGTTTTCAGTTGAAAATGATTGCGTTGATATTTGTCGTTGATGGGTCAGTTTGCTTAATAATTCTTCAAGTATGGCCATACGTTAAAATGCATCATTCCGGAAATTATGAATGAACGGTAACCAGACTTTGCGGTTAATATGAAGTGCAAGAATCACCATTTCTAACGATCTGCGTACCTTTATTTACCACGCATAAATTTTTTATCCAGGTCAGCAACGCTGATTTCAAACCAGGTCGGCCTGCCGTGATTACAGTGACCAGAACGTTCCGTTAACTCCATTTCGCGCAATAGCGCATTCATTTCCGGAATGGTCAACAGATGACTGGCCCTGAGTGCACTATGACAGGCCATCGTAGAAAGCACTTCATTACGTCTTTCAGTCAAAATTTGACTGGCACCAAATTCTCGAATTTCTCTCAGTACATCACGCACCAGTTTCACCATATCGGAATGTTGAAGAATCGCTGGTACTGCGCGTACGATCAGTGCAGTTGGAGACAAAACCGCAATATCAAACCCAAAATTATACAAAGTCCCGCTATTCTCTTCGACCGTTACCACCTCCAAACTATCTGCCTGAAATGTAACGGGAATCAATAATTGCTGCGTAGATACTGCCTGGTTTTCCAGCCCCGATTTAAGTTTTTCGTAAACGATCCGTTCGTGGGCAGCGTGCATATCTACAATAACCAGACCTTTTTCATTTTGCGCAAGTATGTATATACCGTGAAGTTGGCCCAGCGCGAAACCTAGCGGTGGAATTTCTTTTTCATCTTCCACCGTCTCAAGCGCACTGGCTGGGTTATCCAATGAGTCCGCCGGAAATTCTTTGGTTAAATTTTCTTGTGGCGCTGTATGCGTTTCAAATAAAGTCTGGTATAACGTCGAAGGTTGCGCAACCCCTCCAAAAGGTATTGATTGCTGATGCAGGTAAGAAGGCGCTGCACTTGGTGGAGCGACCTTTCGCTTTTCAATGTCACCAGAGCCCTGACATGGCGCAGCCAAGCCTTTACTGATTGCATGAAAAATAAATTGATGCAATGCACGTGAATCACGAAACCTAACTTCAATTTTTGTGGGATGAACATTTACGTCCACACCTTCAGGATTCATCTCAAGGAACAATACAAAAGCCGGGTAACGTTCATGATGCAATACATCACGGTAAGCCTCACGCAGCGCATGAGTAATTAATTTGTCACGCACAAAACGGCCATTAATAAAAAAATACTGAGCATCTCGCGTGGATCTTGAATAGGCGGGTAATGCCACCAACCCATGCAAACGAATGTCAGCCGCTTGTTCATCGACGAATGCGGCCGCCTGGCTGAATTCGTCACCTAATACCGACGAAATCCGCTGCGTCATATCTGCAGCGCGCAAATGACTACGCACTTTTGCATTATGTTGCAAGGAAAATTCAATATCCGACCTTGACAACGCAATACGCTTGAATACTTCTTCACAATGACCAAATTCGGTTGCTTCTGTCTTAAGAAACTTACGACGCGCTGGAACATTGAAATAAAGATCATGTACTTCAACCGCCGTTCCTGCGGTCAACGCGGCCGGTTCCGGCGGCAAAATATGTCCATCCTCAACGCGTACCTGCCAAGCATGCTTCTCCGTCGCCTTGCGGCTGGCCATGGACAAACGAGAAACTGACGCAATGCTTGCCAATGCCTCGCCACGGAATCCCAAACTTGCTATTTTCTGCAAATCTTCTAGTGTGTTAATTTTACTGGTTGTGTGCCGAGCCAATGCAAGTGAAAGATCGTCACTCGCAATTCCGGCGCCATTATCCGTTACGCGAATCAGCTTGCTCCCCCCCTGAACCAGTTGCACCTTAATATTGTCTGCACCTGCATCGATACTGTTTTCCAAAACTTCCTTGAGTGCTGAGGCAGGACGTTCAACGACCTCACCGGCAGCAATCTGGTTAATAAGCAGCTCAGGTAGCGGTTTAATCTCAGCCATATAAATATTGAAACAAAGTTGTTCGATAATTATAACGCTTTACACCCGCTTATTGACATTTGCTAGCGTTATTGATTAAGCATATAATTGAATATGCGGGAAAATATCGAGAATTAACATCTGTTAATTCCGCATAGCAGACGGCGTAATATCATGGCAAATAGACGACGAAACAATAAAATCATTACCATGCCGTCCTGATATAACATAAGACATTGTATAAATTATCAGGTAGCGCTATTCTGTTAGCTAATATTAATTCATGTAAGGACATAATGACACAAGACGAACAAAAGCAGGCGGTGGCCAAAGCTGCTATTGAACATATTCCAGTAGGCTGTATTATCGGGGTAGGCACAGGATCAACAGCAAATTACTTCATTGATGAGTTGGCTAAAATCAAGCATAAAATTAATGGCGCTGTGGCCAGCTCCAATGTCACTGCACAGCGCCTCAAAAGCCACGGCATAGAAGTTCTGGACTTGAATAATGTCGATGATTTGCCTGTTTACGTGGACGGTGCTGATGAAATTACTGAACACCTCCATATGGTAAAAGGTGGCGGTGGCGCATTAACTAGAGAAAAAATCGTCGCTGCCGTTGCAAGAAAATTCATATGCGTTACGGATCAAAGTAAACTTGTCAATGTGTTGGGCAATTTCCCGCTCCCGGTAGAAGTCATTCCAATGGCGCGCAGTTATGTAGCGCGCGAAATTGCCTTACTGGGTGGACAGCCAGCCTTGCGCCACGATTTCACGACGGATAATGGCAATCTGATTCTGGACATCCATAATCTACAAATTCTTAATCCAGTTGAACTGGAAACAAAACTTAACCAGATAACTGGCGTTGTAACCAACGGCTTATTCGCTAAACGTAGTGCTGATATATTGTTATTGGGCACGGATAGCGGCGTCAAAACAATGACTATCTAACTGAAGATTCAAAATAATTGTCACTACAGCACATCAACTTCACTAATAGGCGGCTTTATGACAGACAAAGACCACATATCCAAACAATTTGACGCCGAGCTTGAAAGCGTCCGATCAAGTGTGCTTCAAATGGGTGGTTTTGTTGAGCAACAAATTGAGCAGGCAATAGAAGCACTTACCAGTGGCCACGATGATCTGATCGAACAGGTTATCAGCAACGACCATCGTGTTAACGCAATGGAAGTGTCAATAGATGAAACCTGCAATCAGATTATAGCGCGTAGACAGCCAGCTGCCAGTGACCTCCGCTTAATAATGATGGTCATTAAAACGATTACCGATCTTGAACGCATAGGAGACGAAGCTGAAAAGATTGCACGCATGGCCAGATTAATTTATGCCTCCGATCGCATGCATACGCCGCGCTTTTTTGAAATCAAGCAGGTTGCCAGCATAGCCACAAATATGGTGCATAAAGCGCTGGACGCGTTTGCCCGCCTGGATTTAAATGAGGCAGCACATATCGTTCGTCAAGACGAACAAGTCGATGAGGAATTTCGTTCAATCATGCGTCAACTGATCACATTTATGATGGAAGATCCACGCAAGATTTCTACTTCACTGGAAATTCTATTTATCGCCAAAGCAATTGAACGTATCGGCGACCATGCAAAAAACATGTCTGAATATGTCGTCTACATGGTTAAAGGTAAGGATGTACGTCATGTAACCGCTGATGAAATCGAACGTGAAGTACGGAAATAGATAAATCTGTTTCTTCTACCCTCTAGTCGCGTTAACGATTCCAGCAGTCTGCAACCGTTCCACCGGCGCCCTGCACGCCGGTGTTTGTCAGCGTATAGGTTCCACAAACGTCTCCAGCCATGGTACCTGCCGGTATTGCTTGCAATGTGAATGCCGCATTTGCTACCGCTTGGAGTGAAATGTTATATTGGGCGATGCCTGCCCTCGGCGATTGTAGAATAGGCAATACAACAGCTGCCCCCCCCACAGTCTGGTCGTATCGGCTATTTTCTGTATAAAACTGTTCCATAAACTGTGCATTTTCATACAGTATGGCCTTAGCGGCTGCACGGTTGGACTGTCTCACGTAATTCTGGTAAGAAGGTAAAGCAACTGCCGTCAGGATGCTGACAATAACGATCGCAATCAATAACTCAATCAGCGTAAAGCCCATTTGTTTGTCAGATTTTACTTTCTTTCTCATACTCAATATACCTTTATTGTATCCAGATTTCACTGATTACTCTGTTACCAGCAACCCGTCTTGGCGCATGTGATTTATTGCTATATCGAACCCGCTGGTTTGGTCGTAACGCTTTTAAACTGGAAACATGTCCACCTTTACGCACGATCAGTTGCCCGGGTGAAAAACCATATTTCAAGTCATCAATCACCAGTTGGCCATTCTCAACATCGATACGATTAATAACACCACTTCGACCCTCGGTCTCAACGACCCTGTTCCGATGCGCACCAGGCACTTCTAACTCACTGGCTGCAGCAGTCGTCTGGAATGTCAGGATCCCTAAACTGACCGCCAATACATACCATAACCATACATAACGACCGGTCATTATCTGTACCTCCCTATAAATTATTGAAGAGTTCTCGCCAAGTAATTCGGCCACGTAACCCAGCAGGTCCTTTTGTAGCCGGCGTTTTTACCAGCGTACCATCGGCTCTGGAAGATATTAAAACGTCATTGGCATGCCCTCTAATTCTTGTCACACCCCCTACTGAGAATCCGATTTCTACACCGGCTGACAGCCCGTCATTAAAGGCAACAATCCCATTTCTATTAATATCAAATGCTGCAAAAGGAAGCATGCCGCCAGTTAAAAAATCCACGGTATTAACAAATCCTCTGCCACCAAAGTCACAAGGTGAAGTTGATGGAATAATAGTCGTAAAGGTGAAAAGACCATCTTCCAAAGCAGGTATGCCTGTTAGTCTTTCACCGCCGACCGGCAGATCCATATACCAGCCTTTTACTGTCGCGGAATAGTTAACCAGGTTCTGAGTAGCGGTTCTGATAGCCCCGTCTGTCAACACTTGTTCAACCAGGTCACTTTCGGATACAGTCGCTGTCGTATTGTGATCCCAAACCGCATAAATGGTTTGAGCATCTGTATTTGTTGTATCCCCGGTTTCAAGATATTTTCCGGTACCAAACATAACCAGCAACCCGCCCTGCGGGTGTAAACTGACGACCGGCGGTGAAATAATGGGTTTTTGACTACCAGCTGCAAATAGCGGCGTGTCTCCGGACAATAGACCGCCCAGACCCAGTGACGTTGGTTCAAGCGCGACTTTCCAGAGTGCTGGCGTCGAAGAGCTGACATCAAATTTCCATAAATTGCCCTTCAAATCACCGGCGTAAATGACATCCACCAGGCCATTTCCGTCAGAATCGAACGGCATTGGTGTAGACAAGCCATTGCCTCCCACGCCACCGACCAGTATGCCAGGGTCGGCCGTCAACTTAATATAATCCACATCGGCCGTCCAACTGCCATCTTCACCGCCAGTAATGAACAACACATACAATACTGCTTTGCCGCCAATACTGTTATAACCATTCCCGACCACTACCGCCCATTGGCCATTTTCCATTTTAACAATCTGCTGAGCCTGGCCGGTAAACGGATTGACTGGCGGCAGATTATGACTGTAACCCATATCAATATCATCGCTGTCAGTGAATTCCCACAACAACAAAGCCGCCGCATTCGCTTCGGTAAAATTGGGCTCGGACTGTGCACCATCGGTGGGATTGGTAACATTCAGCGCATAATATCCTCGGCCGCCGCCATTTAAACTACCCACCAACACACTTTTCCAACTAGGTATTGCACCGGTATAGGCGTCTGCCACCATTGGCGAGCCATCAACAAAATATCGGTGATTAGCATTATAGTCCTTATCAAGTAATCTACTAAGATTGCTAAAAACCATGCTTGGAACATATGTAATCATCTCTTTGCCAGCTTCACCAGCAGCGCATCCAGCCGTTACACCAGGAATACACGCGCTAAAACCATGCAAACTGCCATCATTTGCGCCCACATAAACAATTGGCAACCGGTCCTTGTAATCCGCACTAAACGCGGCATAACCCGGATGGTCCACATCTGAATGGCCCGCATTAGGCCTACCAACATAAAATGGCCCAGAGTTAACAATATCGCCCAGTTTACTGGTCGTACGACTGCGGAATTTATTAACTACCGTGGCACTGGCACAGCTGAATGTGCCACTTACACCTTCTTTAACAGCATCTCCCCGTAAAAAATCAACTCGCTCCAAACCACAGTTGTCTACAATACCCGCAACATTTTTATCAAGTAATGCTTTTTGCACCGCAGTCAAATTGGCATATTCAAATGCAACACCATCACTGCTACCCTTTGTGACAATGACGCGGGACGCCGGATTAATGGTACCCGGTGACAGTGAAATGTCCGCAGCATTCCATTCTGTGGCACCCAGATTACCTACGGAATCAATAGGGATTGATAATAATTGACCACTCCAATCGCCACTGTTAAATTTCGCCTGGTAAATACGCCCGTTAGTCATTAATGAATTTGAATTAGCAGCTACTGCAGATGCCGAGCCGGTACGCGAAACGATGCTTGACAACGAATTTGTCAAGGCCTCGGCAAATGTCCCCGGATCTGCTGCACTGAAAAAGTTACCGCGTCCATTGACAGCCGCATGCCAAAGATCGTCTATTTTCGCAGCATCACTTACAGAGGGATCCGGCCAGGCCTGAGCACCCGACGGTAACGTCGCCAGTGATCCACTGACACCCAGACCCACGGTAAAAGTAACCATATGCTGCCAGAAAGCAGGATCTGATGGATTGGTTGGAACTTTATTTTGCATATCAGCGCGCAGATCTCTCTTCCAATAATGCATCGCGACATCAGCCAGGGTATTGCTGTAACTATCAGAATAGGGAAGTGCAGGCGTGTACGTATAGGCTGGCGGTGTAGCCGGAGAGGAATCATTGTTTATACTGGCACCCGCCGAATTATCGGTGTTTCCCACACTTGGGGAAGAACCATTCCAGAAACCATCAGTCATCAGGATATTGTAATTCTGGCGGCATTCATGCTGCGTTCCCCCGGTTGAACCCGGCGTTTCACCCCAGGGACCTTTATCATCCGCTCGCTCGTAGTATTTACCAACTTCTTTTATCGCACTTCGCAGTGGCGTACCGGATGTTGGAATAGGATGTTCATAAAGATTGGTAAAGAAGTTTGTCCGGTCTGTACCTGTAAATTGTCTAACACCCGTGATCACTACATCAGTTTTACCGCCATCAACCGTTGTCTCACCTTTATTGATCGCGCCAAATCCAACACGCATTGTATTACCCTGTGCCGAAAATGCTTTACCAATACCCGCGCGAGCCAATAGTATACGAGAGCGATAATAGGTGTACCAATTGGCAAAATTCTGAATTTCCTCATCATAAGTACAAACCCCTGCTGTACAATCACTTCGGTTGCTGCGACCATGACCGCTATAGCTCGGTATATTTGAGCGGATTTCCTGTTTTGTATAATTATTCCAATTCCATTCGTCACCGCCGTTAAAAAAGAAATAAACCGCCGGATAAAAAGTTTTACTTGAAGATGAATAACCACAGCCTGCGGGCGGCAGGTTATTGCAACTGTCCCAGCCTGCGGATTGCGTATTGTTTACCGTTAAATTACGTGATCCTGCGCTTGTTTTCGTCGGGTTGTGAAAAGCGGCGGTCGGCACCGCATTTGGCATTAAACTACCATCCGAATTAGACCAGGGTTGGTAGGTGACTGCCGGATTGTAATAAATGGGATTAGTTTGGGGTGAACGCGTTCTCGCGCTGTAGGAAAAACCGTCGGCAAATATTGGCACATAATTAGAATAATCGGATCCGCTGTTATATACGGAAGAAGCCCTTGGAAACATGAAATAGGAATAGATTGCATCGTCCGGCATGATCTCCCAGTGCATTGACCCTGAGTCATCCAGCGTAAACATGACATTCGGCGAAATATTTCCGCCCAAAAAAAGCGGGCTATTGGAGAGTGGCAGCAAGGCGTGCGCATGGCCCGCTAAAATAAGCGGCAAGCAAACCATCCAACTTGCCACCCTCGAGCGAATCAGATTATTTTCCATAATTTCACCATCTTCTCTCTAATTACCATATGACTACGGTCTGAATATTTCTTGCAACTGGACTACCGTACCTTGTTTAGCACCTTGCGCGCGTACTGTAATACGGTAGTAGTACCGCAGACTGCTGCCCGGCGGTGTTTTCCGAATCCCTTCGATGAGATAAGTCGGCGCAGGCACCCCCGCGGGCAGCGCAGGTGCTGTATAAGGGATGCCATCCACCCTGAATACAGTGCCTGCAACGTAGGCTATCGGACATAATGGCGTGCAGTTAGTGACCCACGCTGGGTTACCCGGATTCCCGGGTTCTCCGGGCGCGGCTATGCCGGTGCCGTAATAACACAATCCTGCAGTGCAAGCTGCATCAAAGCCGGTAACACCGATGACGGGCATTGGCGTATTGGTAGTGGGATCGTTATCGCGAATATGTTGTTCGGCATAACGTAACGCCATTTCTGCAGCCTGAAGCGCCAGATTGCGATCACGCAGATTGCCCGACATACGCTCTTCCATGCTCGCCGTCTTCATTGCGGTAATGCCAAGTAAGGTTATTACAACCAGAAAAATCAAACCGGTGACAAATGTCGCCCCAAGCTGTTTTTGTTGAAAACAAAATTTTGCATTCATGGCAAAATGTTTATCCGGTTGCGCAAATTAAATGTTTCAGTAAAAGCGCGTCTAAGCCGCCTGTCCGCTGGAACAGCGGTAACTGCACCGTTACAGTTCAAGTAGCTATTTCCTGCTAATACAATATTTGTTTGCTCAGAACGAATCAGCACACAAATACGCGCGGTAACGACTTGGGTCCAGTCAGCAGGTGCCGCAACATATTGATTGGCTGACTGATCACCGGTGGTATCAATGCCATAAAGAACTTGCAAATCTTCGACATTATCCAATAATACCTGGCCGGTTGGCGGCGCGCCGGGCACAGCCGGCGCAGCTGCGATCGTGCCGGCACACTGTAATTGTGCGTTAGCCACATCCAGATTAAAATGGTTCTGGATGATATTCGCGCCAGCGACGATATCGGCTTCGGTTACCGGTGTTCCGACACCACAATCCCGATCCCCAACGGTCCCATCATATTGCAGCGTTATCGTATCAGCGGCTCCTGCACCACCGTCGGTACCCGTGATGGCATTGCCCGTGAAAGCCACCTTAAAACCAGTGAACGGAATATTCGTATGTCCCGCCTGCTTAATGCTGCGTCCTAAAATTTCCAGTGCAAAACGACCACTTTCCTGTATGCGGGCATTGGTCTCCTGCAAACGGAAAGCCTGACGACTGCTGGTAAAAACCGTCCCAACCACCAGCAGCAATACCAAACTAATTGTCAATGCGATCATTAACTCCACTAAAGTGAAACCTTGCTGGGTTTTGGAATTTTGCTTTCCTTTACCGGTATTTGACCTGGGGCAATCCATCTGTAAAAAAAACCTCATGGCGAGAACCTTGTTAAGAAACAACGCATTGCAGCGGGCGTACCGGCAGGGCACACAGGATCAATATTGACGCCCATTTCTTTCTCGGTCCACATTAACGTGATCGTAAATCCGTTCACCAAATTACCGGCTACTGCACCCTGTCCGCCGGGAAGAGAATTAGCATTCGCGGTGTTCCACTGTGCATGATCATATGCTGCCATTTGAGCAGCTGTACAATCAACCGCGGTGCAGTCATTGCTGGCAGGAATTCCTGCATTGAGGTTATCGTAATTTCCAGCGCGCACACCTGCCAGATTGGCACGCATACGATCGGCAATATCCAGTGTCTGTTGCGTAGCAATTGAACGAAATTGCGCAACATTGTTGCTGCGCATGCCCGTAGTAACCAATGCTGCCATACCCAACAAACCTAATGACAAGACTAGAATTGTCACCAGCACTTCCAGCATACTGAAGCCCTTTTGTGTTTGTTGAATAAGTCCACAAAAATTAACTCTACTATTCAAGAGCATGCACCAGTTCCTGTTTCTGTGCGCAAGCGCCCTTGATTATTCAGAATGATGGCCCTGGACATCGCCGCACCACGGTCATCGCACAAAGAAAAGGTGCCATTAAACCCGAACGCAAAACCACTCGCCGAAAACGTCACCCTCCCTCCATTATTGCCATTCAACGTATTACCACCGGCAAATGGCGAGCCAACCTGAAGAATTTGCTCGCCCGCATCGACCACCCCGTTACTGTTCGGATCGGCAAACACTAACCAACCATTTGACCAAACCGTGCCACCAGTACAAGCAGTACCATCGATACTCGGGCAAATCGTGGCTGGACTGCCTCTTTTAACCGCTTCACTTTTAGCCAGCATCATTGCTGAAAAAAAATTGTTACTTTGCGTTAACAGGAGACTGTCCTGGATAAATACGCGATAGCTCGGCACCGCCATACTCAGCAGAATACTTGCCACACTCAACGTGACAAGCAGTTCTATTAATGTGAAGCCCCTGCTGATCGGCATGATCAATATCATTTTTCCTATAATCATCGAATAATTCACAACCATTCGATATAACGGTCTCGACTGAAGCTAACTTTAACTTTTTAATCGCACATTTTATTTTTAACCATTTATCACGCTTTATTATCAATCTACAAAAATATAACCTGAAACGAATGCCCAGCTGGCGTATCATTCAACCTGAGAACAGCAGTAGATCCCAAATGAGTGATAAGTGCATATACGCCGTTATATCTTTCACCTTCTTAGTGAATAACACAAAAGCGCTTACGGTGTACCGCCATTTAAACACCATCCACTGCGGTATTTAAGCTAAAGGAATGAACAATAAGGATGGAATGAAACAAGATGTTATTGTGATCGGTGGTGGCATTATTGGACTCGCCACAGCAGAACGTCTATTGGCACAAGGCGCGAAGGTAACCATTCTGGAACGGAACAAAATTGGACAAGAATCATCGTGGGCAGGTGGTGGTATATTGTCGCCACTTTGCCCATGGGATTATTCAGACGACGTAACCCGCCTGACCAACTACAGCTTGATGCTTTTCCCAACGTGGGTTACGGCATTATATGAAGCAACAAAAATTGACCCTGAATTTGAAACTTGTGGAATGCTCTTGCTGCCAACATTTGACAAACAAGTTGCTCAACAATGGTGTGCAACCCATAATGTCAGAATTGAAGAGAAAATGATTATGCTTCCTTTCTCTCCTGCCTATGAACTAGCAAAAGATAACCATCAAAAAACAACTAATGCGCTGTTTCTGCCAGATATTGCTCAGGTCCGCAATCCACGCTTATTGCACGCGCTCAAGAATAAAGTATTGGCACTCGGTGGAAAAATTATTGAATACTGTACTGTTCACGAAATTAAAACAGCAAAGCGGAAAGTACAGGCTGTACTCACCAGTAGCGGAATGGTTCATGCAGCGCAATACATCGTGGCTGCAGGCGCATGGAGCCAGGAAATACTTGGCAGACACGCCTTGAATTTGAACATCAGACCATCGCGTGGACAAATGCTGCTATTTAAATTTGCCGCACCACCTTTACGCAATATTCTTCTGCAAAAGAATTTATATTTAATTCCCCGCAGAGATGGGCACTTACTGGTTGGCAGTACACTGGAAGATGTTGGATTTATTAAAAATACAACAACGACCGCTCGCAATGAGTTATTTCAGCGCGCACAAAAACTGCTGCCCATACTAAACAACGTGCCAATTAAAAAGCAATGGGCCGGATTACGTCCCGCTTCACCCCATAACATCCCAACCATCGGAAGACACCCGCAGCTAAACAATCTTTTTATTAACAGTGGACATTTCCGCTATGGCGTCACGATGGCGCCAGCCAGCGCTGAAATTCTGTTTAATGAAATAATCGGTGCGCCACAACCATTTGACACAACCGCATACCAAATGGACCTGGATACCTCTGGTAAGCCGTCAAGCTAGCATTGATAATGCACTAGTTAACTTTTGGCAAGGGAAATACCACCGATTCAACAACCCCACTTAATTCTTCGACGATCACTTCGCTCCCCGTTTGCTCCATTCCAATTTGCTTAAGACGCGTGATCACCTGTTGCACCAAAATTTCTGGCGCGGAAGCACCTGCGGTAATCCCAATATGGTTCTTTCCAATTAACCATTTATCTTGTAATTGCGCCGCACGGTCAACCATATATGCTTCCACATCGGCATTCCGCGCCACTTCACATAGACGGTTTGAGTTTGAACTATTGGGCGAACCAACCACAATCACCAGATCACACTGACTAACCATTTGTTTAACCGCGTCCTGGCGATTTTGGGTGGCATAGCATATATCGTCTTTTTTGGGTCCTGTAATTAGTGGAAAACGCTGTTTTAAAGCATCCACGATTCTCGCGGCATCATCTACCGACAATGTCGTCTGAGTAACATATGCTAAATTCGCAGCATCTTTAACTTGTAAGGTTTCCACATCATCGGCTGTTTCTACCAGATACATACCGTTATCTTCGCCATCAATTTGTCCCATGGTTCCCTCAACTTCAGGATGACCTTGATGGCCAATCATAATAATTTCCTTACCTTCTTTACGCATCTTCGCGACTTCAACATGAACTTTAGTAACGAGTGGACAGGTCGCGTCAAAAATTCTCAGCTTACGGATTTTAGCCTCCCGCCGCACTTGGTGAGAAACACCGTGTGCACTAAAGATCAAGATACTCTCTTGTGGGACCTCATCAAGATTCTCAACAAATATTGCGCCTTTTTTTTCCAGATCCTCCACAACAAAGCGATTATGCACCACCTCATGACGCACATAAATAGGTGCACCATGTACGGTCAGTGCTCTTTCAACAATCTCAATAGCCCGATCAACGCCGGCGCAAAATCCTCTTGGGTTTGCAAGCAATACTTTGATCATATGTCATTCTCCATCTTTTTGAAATTCCTCAGCATTATTTCAAATAATCTCAAGCTATACCTGCTGATAGCGCTTCGCTAATGCAGCACGCTGCTGGTAAGCTTCACGCGCAATCTGGATATCTTCCAGAAAATAGGGCAATTCTTTAATTAACATCGCTTGGGGGCCATCCACTAAAGCTTTATTTGGAACCGGATGAAAATCAACCAGCACCATATTCGCGCCCGCGATGATACCTTGTGCGGTCACATGCATAATATCAGGAATATCATCCGGCGATTGTGCGCGTATTCCAACCGAATGTGAAGGATCAATACATACCGGCATGCGCGTCAAACGCTTCACAACTGGCACATGGGCAAAATCCACAAAATTTCGATGCGGGTCTCCCATATTGGTTTTCATCCCACGCAAACCAAAAATTACCTTGTGGTTTCCCTCAGAAGCCAAATACTCAGCCGCATTGAGAGATTCATCCAACGTTATGCCAAAACCTCGTTTGATCAACACCGGAAAATCCTGCTGACGCCCGACATTTTTCAGCAATTCAAAGTTTTGTGTATTTCGTGTCCCAATTTGCAGCATTACCCCGGTAGAATTGCCTGTCTGGAACAGTGCATCATGAATTTCTTCCAAGTGAGATTCATGGGTAATTTCCATTGCAATCACTTTAATTCCATATTTTCCAGCAATATCGAAAACATACGGAAGGCAACTTCTACCGTGTCCCTGGAATGAATAAGGACTGGTGCGCGGCTTATAAGCGCCCATACGGGTACAAACCTGACCATGTTCACTTAACGCTTTCATCATCATCTCGACATGTTCCAGTGTATCCACCGCGCACAATCCAGCAAACACATTAAGTGTATCCTGACCAAACCGCACACCGTTATAATCAAAGTTGGCAGGGCGGTCGTCATTTTTGTGACGGCCAAGCACACGGTATTCCTCAGAAACTCTTACCACTCGCTCAACACAGGGCAGGCTGCCGATTTCTTCAATTGACAATGCTTTCGTATTGCCAATCAGGTATACCTCTGTCAATGTATGCTCGATACCTACCTCTGTATGCACACGCGAAGAAATACCAGGAAGATTTGCCAAATGCGCCAGTAGCTGTTTATATTCCGGACTATCGGGCCGGGTATCCGGGATCAATATAAGGATCATGAAAAATATTCCTGGGGAATAACGCCAAAAACAAATACAAGAAAAAATGGAGCCTGATTTTACCTGAAAAAACTATTGGTTACTATTGCATGACAAGTATATGTCTAGCGCTCATCCTGCTGAGATTTCGCTACGGCACGAAGGTATGTGCGCATCACCGTACTTTGATACACCACACCCGCAAAATGGTACGACCTTTTATCAGTTACCACTGGCACACTGACCCCGACAAAATCCTTTAACAATGCAAACGCCTCAAGCACATTCATTTGAGCATCCAATATGATCGGTGGTTTGGCAAGAAAACGCGTTACAGGTTCAGAAAGCGATTCCTCATCAACCTGTGCCAACAATATGACACCATTGACTTGACCCAACAAACGTCCTTCATGATCAATAACATAAGCTTCACTCGCACGCTGTTTAGCAATCGTATCACGGACCGTTGAAATAGTTGCATCACCTGTCACGACCACCGGTTTTTTTTCTTCAACCAGCTGATCGATTGGAGTTTCACGCAATAATTGATGCGCTCTGGGCTCATCGGGTTCGATACCGCGTTCACGAAGTTGCTGATAAAAGTACGAGCGGTTAAACAATGCTTGGGTGACTGTATTTGCTACAACAACGGAAACCATTACTGCAGTCATAAGATAAAAATTTGCTGTCAATTCAAAAACGATTAAGATTGTCGCAAGCGGTGAACCCACCACACGACTAATCACGGCACCCATTCCCGCAACACCATACACGGCCGGAGAAGAAGTTACGATACCTAACGCATTTACACCCAGCCCAATTGCTGTACCCATCATCGTACCGATGAAAAGCGCGGGACCAAACACCCCTCCCGCAAACCCAGCCGCAAAGCTAATGGATGTCGCCAACAATTTTGCAAAAACCAAAGCAAACAAAACCCCAACTGTTAGCTCTAGCATTAAGGCATCCCGGACAACCTGCTCGCCGAGTCCGAATGTTTGGGGGTACGCGACAATAATTGCCCCCAACAACACACCACCAAGGATAGCACGCACCACTGGAGGGCCAGGCAAACGCAGCGCATATAGACTAAACGTACGCATTAACGCCATATAAATCACAGCCAGTCCACCACCAACCGCCCCAACCAATGCAAATAATGCATATTCCCAGTTTGCCGGAACAGACAGATCTGAGAGCAAAAAAAGTACATCAGCAACCCCGTGATTTTTTGCGACAATTGTAGCCACCACTGATGAAACTACAATAGGCATCACCGATTTAATCCCAAAGCGGTCGATAACAACCTCATACGCAAAAACCACCCCTGCCAGTGGTGCGGAAAATGAAGCCGAAATTGCACTAGCAACCCCGCAGGCCAATAGTATTTTTCGACGGGCAGGTGCTAGTTTCATTTTTTTTCCTAACCAAGCGCCAAGCGTTGCGCCAAGATGAACAATCGGGCCATACCGCCCAACAGAAGCGCCGCTTCCAATGGAAACAATAGTGGCAACCGCGTTGGTTAAGCCAGCCTTAATCGACATATCGCTATTACCTTGTCGCGCAGCATAAATGACATCAGCAGGGCCATGATTATACTGCGCAGGCATAGTATAACTTGTGATGATATTGACGATTATCGCCCCGATAACGGGTATGACGAACAAATAAACCGGGGAAAAACCCGTTAAATAGATATACAGTGAAGCGCCTGATTCACCCACCAGCAAATCATTTAACCAGCCAATCGCCACCAAAAAGCCAATTGACGCATAAGCAACTACGCCACCCACCAAGATCGCAAGTAACGCCAACAAAACCGTATCTAACGGGCCAGTTTCAGCAGTATTATTGGTCATTATAAATCTGATAGCATATAGGACGAACCGCGACAATTTGTCACATGGCAAAAATAGTTAATTTAAGCTAATGTGCTTATTACAATGGACCGAAGAAAAGTCATCAGTCATCAACATGTTCAGCGACCTCAGTCAATCACCACTCAAAAAGAATTTACAACGTTTATTTCTACTTAGAAATATTGCGATCGGCGCGCTCTGCCTGGCGCTTACATTGGTATACTGGACTATTGACATCGTTCTACCATGGCAGAAATTAATAATAGCCGTTGCCGTTCTTGTTACATTGAATTTCTTAACATGCATACGTTTGCGCCGTAATTGGCCGGTTTCAAATATTGAATTCTTTGCTCAATTGTTGATCGATGTATTTGGACTCAGTGCGTTGCTTTACTTCAGTGGCGGTTCAACCAACCCATTTGTTTCGCTTTATCTTCTACCCTTAACAATCGCTGCCGCCGCGCTACCGTGGATTTATACCTGGGTAATGGCAGCTATAACAGTCGGCTGCTATTCACTGCTGCTCTTTAATTATGTCCCGCTTCCGCACGATCATGACCGGCACCTTGCGGAATTCAATTTGCATGTCATTGGTATGTGGCTGGCATTTGTACTTAGCACTGTGATAATCGCGTGGTTTGTAGTTAAAATGGGCATATCGATCCGCGATCGCGACAAAGATCTTGCGCAAGTCCGTGAACAGGCACTACGTAATGAACAAATTATCGCACTCGGCACCCTGGCAGCTGGAGCAGCACATGAACTGGGGACTCCATTGTCAACCATGGCCGTTATTACGGGAGAACTGCAGCAGGAATATCCCGATAACCGCGAATTTCAAAACAATATTCACATTTTGCGCGATCAAATAACACAATGCAAGCAGATGCTGACACAACTACTGGCCAACGCGGGACAAACCCGGTCAGAAGACGGCAGTAGTCAACCTGTTGACCGTTTTATGCAGCAAGTACTGGATAAATGGCAATTGATTCGTCCGTCAGTTAAATTTTCATATCAATATGAAGGGGCAAAGCCTGCACCACAAATTCTAAATACCCAGATACTAAGTCAATCTATCATAAATCTACTTAACAATGCGGCCGATGCATCTTCAAAGCAAGTCGATATAAAAAGCAGTTGGGATAATCAGGCATTACGTGTGGAAATTATTGATGACGGCGAAGGATTAACAGATGAAGTTGCACAGCGTGCGGGCGAAGCATTTTTTACCAGCAAAGCGCCAGGACAAGGGTTCGGGATTGGATTATTTTTAGCAAACGCCAACATCGAACGTTTCGGTGGCAGTGTTCAGTTATTTAATCAAGCGCAAGGTGGCGCTTGCACTCATGTCACGCTTCCATTAATAGAAGTATCACCATGACCGAATTGTTATTAAATGAACCCTCTGAAGAGCCAAGCCTATTGATTGTCGACGATGACATAACTTTTTGCGATGTGCTTGCAAAAGCAATGACAAAACGAGGCTTTAACGTTAATTGCGCACATACCATTGATGATGCCCTGGAAAATGTAGAAGCCATAACACCCGAATTTGCAATTATTGACTTAAAGTTAAACAACGAGTCAGGACTGACGCTGGTCGAAAAACTAAAAGCACTCGACCCCGGCACCCGGATTGTCATGTTGACCGGTTACGCCAGCATTGCCACAGCCGTCGAGGCAATTAAGCTCGGCGCAACGCATTATTTGGCAAAACCCGTTGATGCCGATGAAATCATGAAAGCTTTTGAACGTACCACGGGAGACTCAGATGTGCAAATCAGTACAAATCCCTTGTCTGTTGGCCGGCTGGAGTGGGAATATATTCACCGGATATTAACAGAGAATAACAACAATATTTCCGTTACAGCCAGAATACTGAATATGCACCGCCGCACATTGCAACGTAAACTAGCCAAGAAGCCACGTTAATATCATGAAAATCTGGCGACAACTCGAATGTCTTTTCCAATCATCCGCAAATCCTGGATTTCGAGTGAAGACTTTTGATCAAGACTGGTTAGTTCTGGCAAGTCAATAATATTCAACGCCATTTTACCAAGCAAATGCGGTGCGAGATAAATCACCAGTTCATCAATCAACCCAGCTCTCACAAGCGCGCCATTCAGTTTATTACCTGCTTCGACCAATAATTCATTGATACCGAAATCCGTGAGTTTATGCATCATTTTCACGAGATCGACTTTACCATGATCATCGGCCATGCCAATTACATGCGCACCTTTCTTTCGCAATACATCGGCTCTCTTTGCATGCTCATCAGTAGTGAAAATCAAAACATTTTTTCCAAATAACAACTTGGCATCAACCGGCGTCTCCAGATGACCATCCACCACGACTTTTAACGGTTGCCTGGATGTTCTAATTTCTCGTACTGAAAGCTGCGGATCATCCGCTTTAACCGTACCAATCCCTGTAAGAATTGCACAAGAACGGGCACGCCAGCGATGACCGTCTTGCCGTGCAGCTATACCGGTTATCCATTGGCTGAGACCGTTATTGAGGGCTGTCTTCCCATCAAGACTTGCTGCGATTTTTGAACGCACCCAAGGCCGCTTATTCAGCATCCTGCTCACGAATCCAATATTGAGCCTCTGCGCTTCTGCTCCCAACAAACCGGCTTGCACTTCAATTCCTGACTGTCTCAGAAATTCCTCTCCCTTGCCGGACACCAGGGGGTTTGGGTCTTTCATCGCCATGACAATCTTGGCAATACCCGCATGCTTCAGCGCTTCAACACAGGGCGGCGTACGTCCGTAGTGACTACATGGTTCTAGCGTCACATAAATGGTTGCGCCACGTGCGTTTAACCCTGCAGCTTTAAGTGCATAAATTTCCGCGTGCGGCCGTCCCGCACGTTCATGCCAGCCGCTGCCAACAATACGCCCTTCTTGCACAACCACGCAGCCAACCCGCGGGTTGGGATTTGTGCTGTACATCCCCCGTTCGGCAAGCCGCAACGCCTGAGCCATAAACGCATGATCTGCTGAAGAAAACATAATGATGCCTGCTATACTTATCCGGCTTATTTCGGTAAAGATCTATACAAGACGAAGATAAATTGTTCTACACACCAATTTTACGAGCGCTGAATAATAAAACATCCGGGATGGCGACCAGTAACACCCGACAGGCAATTTTTGTTAATTACACAGATTCATTCACGGAATTTGTGTTGGTTCTTTTGCTGCGGCTTTTGCACTTCCTTGATCGCATCTCGAAAATCATCAACATCCTGAAAGCTTTTATAAACAGAAGCAAAGCGAATATAGGCCACCTGATCCAGTTTATACAGCGCCTGCATCACCATCTCACCAATAAAACGGGAAGGCACTTCGCGCTCACCCAGACTTAAAAGCCTTTGTATAATACTATCGATCGCCGCATCGACTTTTTCAGTTGGAACCGGTCTCTTATGGAGTGCACGCACAAAACCGGTTAACAATTTCTCGCGATCAAATTCGGCACGATTACCATCTTGTTTAACCACTTGCGGCAACCGCAGTTCAACCGTTTCATAGGTCGTAAAACGCTTATCACAATTAAGGCAACGGCGGCGGCGGCGGACTCGGTCACCCTCTTCGCTAACACGCGTCTCAATGACACTCGTCTCATCAGCATTACAAAAAGGACATTTCATAATGCTTTATATCAAAGACAAACGCTGACACCAAATTAGTCGCCATAAACAGGGAATTTTGCACATAGCGCCTTCGTTTCTTCCGCCACGCGCGATAATACCGCGGGATCTGTTGGGGATTCCAACACATCAGCAATTAAGTCCGCTAAATTCTCTGATTCAATCTCCTTGAAGCCCCGTGTCGTGATTGCAGGAGAGCCAACACGTATGCCGCTCGTAACAAATGGTTTTTGCGGATCATTCGGAATAGCATTCTTATTCACCGTAATATGCGCCAGTTCTAGTGATTCTTCAGCCTGCTTACCGGTAAGATTCATCGCACGAAGATCAACTAAAAACATGTGACAATCTGTATGGCCGGACACTATTCGCAACCCCCGTTTTTTTAGCACCTTTGCCATTACCCTGGCATTCTCTATAACCTGCTCTTGATAATCTTTGAATTCTTTACTGGCAGCTTCCTTAAAAGCAACCGCCTTGGCAGCGATTACATGCATTAGCGGTCCGCCCTGAGTTTGCGGGAAAATTGCAGAATTAAGTGATTTTTCAAATTCTGGTTTAGCCATAATAATGCCCCCGCGTGGACCACGTAATGTTTTATGGGTTGTGCTCGTCACAAAATCAGCAATACCGACTGGATTTGGATAAAAGCCCGCTGCTACCAATCCAGCATAATGTGCCATGTCAACAAATAAATATGCGTCCACTGAATCGGCAATCTTGCGAAAACGTTTCCAGTCGATTATCCGTGCATATGAAGAAGCACCGGCAACAATCATTTTTGGTTTATGTTCAGCTGCTAACCGTTCCACCTCATCATAATCCAGCTCTTCTGTCTCAGGATGAAGTCCGTAAGCGACTGAATGGAATATTTTTCCACTCAGATTAACCGACGAACCATGCGTTAAATGACCACCGTGCGCCAGAGACATACCAAGAAGCGTATCTCCCGGTTTTAGGGCAGACAGATAAACCGCTGCGTTTGCTTGCGAACCCGAATGTGGCTGAACATTCACATATTCAGCATTAAACAGCGATTTTAAGCGATCGATTGCCAGCTGTTCAACGATATCGACATGCTTACAACCGCCATAATAGCGTTTGTTGGGATAACCCTCTGCATACTTGTTGGTCAAGAGCGATCCTTGCGCTTGCATGACCGCCGGACTGGCATAATTTTCTGACGCGATTAATTCAATATGATCCTCTTGGCGTTGCATTTCGCCTTTGATCGCCTGCCACAGGTCAGGGTCAACTTTTGCTATCGTTTGCTTCTG
This sequence comes from Nitrosomonas sp., assembly GCA_021604405.1. Classification (GTDB taxonomy): domain Bacteria; phylum Pseudomonadota; class Gammaproteobacteria; order Burkholderiales; family Nitrosomonadaceae; genus Nitrosomonas. The sequence goes on from BQJA01000003.1 coordinate 46,487, forward strand.
GGAATACATGGTTATATCAGTCCTTTTAATTTTTGGATGCTGAGAAATTAGTTATATTACCATTTTCGGAAGAAATGAAGCGATACATCTGAACGTACTGTTAGGTAATAAAATTTGAGAAATGAAAAATTAACGTAACTGCAAATATTCCTGATCAGTAATCGCGGACCATTCCTTTACCAGACCAAGAAATTTTTGTTGACTGCCAATTACTTTTTTTGCAAACGGTGATTTAGCCGCGACTTGGTCCAACAGCTCACTATTGGCTTTTTTAAATGCATTTAATACATCAGGCGGAAATGTGCGGATATTGATATTACGCTGATACTTCATCTCCGCCCAGACCGTCGCATTCCGAAAAAAAGACTCTGACAGGATGTCAAACGAAACTTCTTTAGCAGAAGTTGCAATAATTGCTTGCAGATCTTCCGGCAAGGAATCAAATTTATCTTTATTAACAAAAACGTGCAATTCCGCACCGGGTTCATGCCAGCCCGTATAATAGTAAGGTGCAATTTTCTGGAAACCCATCTTCTCGTCATTGGCTGGACCGGCCCATTCCACTGCATCAATCGTCCCGCGTTCTAATGCTGTATACAGCTCACCAGGCGGGATGCTGACCGGCTTCATACCAACCTTTTCCACCACTTCACCCGCATGACCCGGAATACGCATCTTCAACCCCTTTAGATCATTCAGCGAATTAATTTCCTTCCTGAACCACCCGCCCATTTGTATATGGGTATTACCAGCAGGAAACGCAACAATATTATGCCGACTATAGACTTTATGCAGCAAAGCCAAGCCGCCGCCATAGTAGTACCATGCATTCATTTCGGTGGGGGTCATACCAAATGGCGTAGTGGTAAAAAAAGTAGTCGCTGGATCTTTGCCTTTGTAATAATAAGAAGCCGTATGACCCATTTCATATGCGCCTGACCGAACCATGTCAAAAACACCTAACGGCGCTTTGTGCCTGCCAGGCGCATCGACAATAATACGCATACGCCCCCCCGTCATTTTTTCAACATTGCTAGCAAAACGGGCTGCTGCATTATGCAGCATCGGCGTTCCTTCCGGCCAGGACATAGCTAATCGCCATTTATAGACAGCTTGAGCAGATACTGCGGTGACAGCCAATGAAGATATAAGTATCGCAACAATAGCATGAACAACCAAATGCGCCATTTTCAAGATTGCCATTATTTGCCACCAAGCAAGAAAATTTTCACAATTTATAACTAAAAAAATGACATCACTGACGCGCGGTCAAACCATCGTTTCAATACTGATCCGTACCGATAACCAACCCATAAAAATAAGGAAAAATCTACCGTCAGTTGCTAAACAACCGCTTCTTCATCCTCAAACTGGAGTATTACTTTATCTTCTGAATCTATATCCACCATCACTTTTCCGCCATTAGCAAGCCGGCCAAACAACAATTCATCAGCCAGCGCACTGCGGATTGTATCCTGGATAAGACGTGCCATTGGACGCGCGCCCATCAGAGGATCAAAACCATTCTTTGCAAGAAATATCCGCAAACGATCGGTAAACATTGCTTCCACTTTCTTCTCCTGCAATTGTGCTTCAAGCTGAAGTAGAAATTTATCAGCAACGCGCAATATAACGTCTTGGTCCAATGACGAGAAAGAAATCAGCGCATCCAGTCGATTACGAAATTCGGGCGAAAATATTCGTTTGATATCAGCCATTTCATCTCCCGCCTGCGATGGTTTGGTAAAGCCAATCGAGGTTTTGGTGAGCGATTCAGCGCCAGCATTTGTTGTCATTATAATAATGACATTGCGAAAATCTGCTTTACGACCGTTATTATCTGTCAGCGTACCGTAATCCATTATCTGCAATAGAATATTAAAAATATCAGTGTGTGCTTTCTCAATTTCATCCAACAGCAAGACAGAATACGGATGTTTAATTATCAATTCCGTTAGCAAACCACCTTGATCAAAACCAACATAGCCTGGCGGTGCCCCAATCAAGCGTGAGACCGCGTGACGCTCCATATATTCAGACATATCAAAGCGATGCAACTGAACACCAAGTGCATAAGCCAATTGTCTTGCAACTTCAGTCTTACCGACGCCCGTTGGACCCGAGAAAAGAAAGGAGCCAACCGGTTTCTGCGGATTACCCAGACCACTTCTGGCCATCTTGATAGCCGCCGAGAGTGCATCGATGGCTGGATCCTGGCCAAATACAATCGCCTTTAAGTCGCGACCAAGCATTTTCAGCTTGTTGCGGTCATTACTGGAAATATTTTGCGGTGGAATACGCGCAATTTTAGCGACAATATTTTCGATTTCATGCTTGCCAATAATTTTACGTTGTTTTGATTTCGGCAATATGCGCTGAGCAGCACCTGCTTCATCAATGACATCGATCGCTTTATCCGGCAAATGCCTGTCATTGATATATCTTGCAGATAGCTCTGCCGCAGCAGTCAGTGCGACTGCTGTGTATTTAACCTTATGATGCATTTCGTAGCGGGATTTTAGGCCGCGCAAAATTGCCACCGTTTCATCAACGCTTGGTTCAGGCACATCAATTTTTTGAAAACGACGTGATAACGCATGATCTTTCTCAAATATTCCGCGATATTCACTGTAAGTCGTTGCTCCAATGCATTTTAGCTGTCCGGTGCTCAATACGGGCTTAAGTAAATTGGAAGCATCTAATGTGCCACCAGAAGCCGCACCCGCACCTATCAGGGTGTGTATCTCATCAATAAAAAGGATCGTATCCGGATTATCGATCAATTGCTTCAGCACTGATTTTAATCGCTGTTCAAAATCACCACGATACTTGGTACCCGCCAACAGTGCGCCCATATCAAGTGCATAAACTTGATAATTCAGAAGCACTGCCGGTACGTCACCCTCAACAATCTGCCTTGCCAGGCCCTCTGCGATAGCTGTTTTACCGACCCCGGCTTCGCCTACCAGCAACGGATTATTTTTGCGTCGGCGGCATAATGTCTGTATCACACGTTCGAGTTCTTTATGTCGTCCTACCAATGGGTCTATTTTATTAGTCAACGCCTGAACATTAAGATTTACCGTATAACTTTCCAGAACGCCCCCTACACTTTGCTCTTGCTCCCCCTCATTTTCATTGCTGATCTTAGCATCTGCGCTCTGCGGCAATTTTGTAATATTATGCGAGAGATAATTGACCACATCCAGCCGGGTCAAGCCTTTCTTCTGCAAGAAATAAACCGCGTGAGAATCTTTTTCGCCAAATATTGCCACAAGCACATTCGCACCTGTAACTTCCTTTTTGCCAGATGATTGAACATGCAATATCGCCCGTTGTATAACTCGCTGAAAGCCTAATGTAGGCTGCGTTTCGACTTCTCCGTCACCACTGACAGTCGGGGTATGGCGCGCGACATGATCTAACAATAAAGATCGCAAATCTTCTACATTAACTGAACAAGCAGTTAATACTTCGGCAGCACTCGCATTATCGAGCATTGCTAATAACAAATGTTCAACTGTAATGAACTCATGACGTTTTTGCCGTGACTCAACAAACGCCATATGTAAACTTATTTCCAAATCATGAGCAATCATCTCAGTTTTTCTCCTCTTCCATTACACACTTTAGCGGGTGCTGGTGCTCTCTCGCATATTTAAGCACCTGTTCAACCTTGGTCATTGCAATATCGCACGGATAAACGCCACATACTCCAGATCCTTCTGTATGAACCTTCAGCATAATTTGTGTCGCCTGTTCCTGATTCATGGAAAAGAAAATCTGTAGCACATCGACAACAAATTCCATTGGGGTGAAGTCATCGTTTAACAACAGAATTTTATACATGGGGGGTGGTTTGAGTCCACTCTTTTTCTTCTCCTGAATAACTTCTTCACGATCGCCTACTGCCATAATTTCACGCCCTGCCTCATGACAAATTTAATTTAAATACAAAATGTATCATTATACCTATTTGACGATTACGACAAATTTTTCAAGTATCTTAAAAAAATCTTGTGACTTAACACAATAATAATTTTGTATCCGCTTGACTTTAACTCAAAATTTCAGTAAAAAGTAGTAGGCGTTTGGCTTCAAGTTTTCTGCAGTATTGGTTTAAGCCTTTTGCGGTCTTGATAATCAAATAGTATTAGGGTTTCCGGCCCAGTTTTTTTATAGGAAGTAATAATGGCAACAGGTACAGTAAAATGGTTCAATGATTCAAAAGGATTTGGTTTTATTACCCCTGATGATGGCAGCGAGGATTTGTTTGCGCACTTTTCAGCAATCAACATGTCTGGATTCAAAACACTTAAGGAAGGTCAGAAAGTCAGCTTTGATGTCACCCAGGGTCCAAAAGGGAAACAAGCCTCAAACATTCAATCTTCCTAACTAAAAATCATAAGCCGGAGCAGCCTGATAATCGCAATTGGGCTGCTTGCTAAAATAAGATTGTAGTAATTTATCCCTTGCTGGGGCGCCAGCAAGGGATAAATTGCGCCTCGATTAAAAAAGGCTGCACCCCACTGCCAGCCTCTCTTATTTCATATGCTCAACCAGCGCCTGACCGAATGTTGAGCATGAGACCTTTTTCGCGTCAACCATTAACCGCGCCAAATCATACGTTACAATTTTATCTTGAATCGTCCGCTCCATTGCACTGATAATCATATCAGCTGCTTCAGTCCAACCCATATGCCGCAACATCATTTCCGCCGACAATATAATTGAACCTGGATTGACCTGGTCTTTACCTGCATATTTAGGCGCTGTTCCATGTGTTGCCTCAAATATAGCAACTGAATCGCTCAGATTAGCACCCGGCGCAATTCCAATACCACCAACTTGAGCGGCCAGCGCATCAGAAATATAGTCGCCATTTAAGTTTAATGTCGTCACCACATCATACTCCTCGGGTCGTAACAAAATCTGCTGCAGAAATGCATCAGCAATCACATCCTTGACGATGATATCACCATGATCCGCTGAAACTTTCATCCACGGCCCACCATCGAGCAATTCGGCACCAAATTCTTGTTCCGCCAAAGCATATCCCCAGCTCTTGAATGCACCTTCGGTGAATTTCATAATGTTACCTTTATGCACCAAAGTAACAGAATCGCGCTTATTATCAATTGCATATTGAATCGCCTTGCGCACAAATCTTTCAGTACCCTCTCTAGATACCGGCTTAACGCCAATTCCGGAAGTCGACGGAAAACGTATATTGGTAACACCCATATCCTTTATTAAGAAATCGATTACTTTTTTCGCTGATTCTGACTCTGCCTCCCATTCAATACCTGCATAAATATCTTCCGAATTCTCTCGAAAAATCACCATATCGGTCTTTTCAGGATTTTTCAGTGGACTTGGCACCCCTTTAAAGTAGCGAACGGGGCGTAAGCAAACATATAGATCCAGTTGTTGACGAAGCGTCACGTTGATGGAACGAATTCCACCACCGACAGGTGTCGTTAACGGGCCCTTAATCGAAATCACAAATTCTTTTGCTGCTTGCAGCGTTTCTTCTGGCAACCATACATCACTGCCATAAACACGAGTAGATTTCTCTCCAGCGAAAATTTCCATCCAGGAAATTTTACGTTGACTACCATAAACTTTTTCCACAGCAGAATCGACCACTTTCTGCATCACCGGCGTAATATCAACACCTATTCCGTCACCTTCAATAAATGGAATAATTGGATTATCTGGCACAATGAAAGAATAATCATTATTAACACTAATTTTTTCACCGTTAGCTGGTACTTTAATATGCTGATACATAGCATCTCCGAATAAACGATATAGACGGCATGCCAATACCATCAATATCTTAGATTACAATTGCAGCAAATCGGCAATTTATTAAAAAAGACGAAAAATATAACGATTAAATAATCGCTCCTATTAAAACTGCCTCAATAAATAAATGCTATTCTGCACTTACTCTTAATATCATCTTGTCATTTGATTGAATTACGTCAATTCTACGTAAAAAATTCTGGCCAAGTAACGCCATTCTGCCATGCATACCAACGCTGACACTCAAGCCATTAACCGCGATACCGCCCGCTTCTACTTTTTGCCCTGAAATAATTTCACCCGTAACCACACCGCCTGCGGTTGAAAAATTAGCGGGCGCGCCCCTTGGCAAGTTCGCCATTCTTGCCAATTCTTTGCTGACCGAAACAATACTTGCACCTGTATCAACCATAAAATCAACCGGATAACCATTAATAGCACCGCGCACATAATAGTGCCCGTCCGGGGACCTTGGTATCACAACTTTACCCCGCCCCATCCCTATTGTGGCAACGGCAATCGTCGGATCTTGTCGAGTCTCGAAATAAAGGAAGAATGCGCTAAAAATAGCTATCCAGATCACAAGCACGGAAATGAGATTCTTGGTGATTCGACTACTCATTAAAAAAATCTCAGCCTCGACCACTACCGTCAACCAGGCAACCAATCCCAGCTAAATTATCATGCACACGGATTTTGCAACGCCATCTCATTCCCGTTATATCACTATCTTTATAAATTGAATTCAAAAAAAAAGCGCATTAAGACATATAACAAATATTTTTTCGCGCACGCTAGTGTATTCTGGTTTCGAACCTGTCACAGCGAATTTTTGAATCAGCACGAAATGATTTTATTTGATCAAAAATCCAGCTGTGTTAAATTTTGCTGATGGTTTGGCTACAACAAATCCGAATAATATTATTATCAAATCCAGGCTATGTCTATCCAGCGCCTTGGCGTTTCCCCATAATTGTACAAAATATGCTCAATCCCAGGCACAAACTACCGTTTTTTTAACTCTATAGCCAAACAACTATTAGTCTACTTTGCCATAAGATAAGCGCCACACTAAATAATTTCCTTTTTAATACTATGACAAATCTTCACTTATTGATCCCGTCCCTTTTTTGGAACAGAATCACTCAGCCTGAAACTCTTGACGGCTTATCACTCCCCGCCGTAGAAAACTTTTTAGCTAAAAGCTCACAAACCCAGCAAACGTCTCAAGGGTTCGAAGCATGGCTCTGTCAAGTTTTCGGAATAAGTAAACAACAAAATTGGCCGATAGCACCAATTTTGCTCCAATTTGAAAATACTGAACAAGCATCAGCAGAAAATGGTTACTGGCTACGCGCCGATCCAGTCCATCTACGGATCGAACAAAATCATATTTTATTGGCAGACAGCCAAATGTTCAAAATTTCAGTAAAGGAATCAGATCAACTTGCCGATATAGTCAACCGGCATTTTGAAAAGGATGCGTTGGCTTTTCTACCGATAAACCCTGATCGCTGGTATGTCCGCTTAGAGAAAAATCCGGATTTACAACTTCACGCCCTCAGTCAAATTGCCGGCACGAATATCAATAATTATTTACCAACAGGTGAGGACAGAACCATTTGGCACAATAGATTTAATGAAATACAAATGCTGCTGCACGAACATCCGATAAATCAAGCAAGACAAGAGCGTGGCGAACTAGCTATCAATAGCCTATGGTTCTGGGGAGGAGGGAGGATACCGGAAACGGTCACCTCGATTTATACCCATATATGGAGCAATGACATGCTCCCTCGCGCACTGGCGCTGACAAGCGGCACACCATATGCCACGCTCCCCGCCAATGCTGAAAGATGGCTAGAAACTGCTGAGCATGGAAACCATCTTGTCGTACTTGCAGCGCTATGGAGAAAAACGCAATATAACAATGCTTATGGCTGGCGGGAAGATCTGAAGGCATTTGAGCAGAATTGGTTTGCGCCTTTATATACCGCACTGCAAAAAGGTCAGATTACGCAACTAACGATCACTGCTATAGAAGACAACATTGCCAGAGACTTCATCATAACTCGCAAAAATTTGTGGAAATTTTGGAATTTGGCAAAGCCATTATCAAGCTACGTGAATAATGAGGCGAAGTTAACCTAATAAAAAATATCACTGCCGAATATCTGTCACTGATTATGCAAAATGTCATTTTTAGCACACGGAATACCAAGGAATAAGGATGCACAAACATTCACCTTTTAGCATCATTAAACCATACCTATCTGCGAGCTTTGCCATTACAGCGATAGTACTACTCGTCACTGCTTTTTATTTTATTTCCGGCACAGCACAGCACTGGATTACCAGTCTGTGGGGAATACTGATTATGACAATATTCGTCATGATTGGCCAGATAGCGCACGCCACAAAAAAAAATGAAAGTATTACAGCACAATTAATAAACACCAAAGAACGGCTCGCCAACGAAATCAAACACCGTCTTTGGGCTGAAAAAACGACATCAGAAAGTAAAATACAATCTCAGTTTGTCGATGAAAACTTTCCAGTATTACTCGCTTATTTCACCATTGCACAACGCTGCGGTTACCATAACCGGGCATACCGGAATTGGCTCGGATTGAATGCAAATCAAATTGACGGCCAGTTTCTGCAGGATTTCTCAGGTGATGAGTTTAGTAAAAGCTTAAAAAATCATATGAAGAGTATCCTGGCAGGAGAAACCGTCTTCAACGAACGCATTCAGAAATCTGCTAAAGGGATCCTTTATAATCTTACCGAGCAATTCATCCCACATGTTGACGGCAAAAAAAGAGTTGTCGGCTTTTATACGCTTTATACTCCTCGCGCGCCTGAAAAAAACCAGATATCCGCAACAGCCGACAGCTTATCTTCCCAAGCCAATAAAAATCTCATAGGCCCGGAATTAACTGCTTCCCGCATTGTACGAGCCATAGAGGGCGACGAATTCCGTCTTTATCACCAAAAAATTCTCTCTTTAAAAACAAATGCAAATGTACCTGATCTTTATGAGGTTTTGATCCGCATGTCTGAAGAGGAGAATAATTTAATGCCCCCGGGCACTTTCCTGCCCCTTGTCGAAAAATTCAAGATGATGCCTCGATTGGATCGCTGGGTTGTGAATTACATGATGAAGTGGTTGTCCACACATCAAACAACACCTGGTACAAAATTTTGCGTCAATATAGCCAAGGACACACTATTGTGCGCTGATTTTCCTGCTTTTGTAAGGGGCCAACTGCAACAGAATAAAATACCTCCAGACGCCCTTTGTTTTGAAATTGAGGAATCCGATGCGCTAGCAAATCCTTCCGCAACTTCAGTATTTGCAGAAAAAATAAGACAATTGGGATGCCTCGTTTCATTATGTAGCATAAGCTACAACCAAGCTTCCGTAAATTTGTTAAAAAAAATTAATGTCGATATAATCAAAATTGACGGCAGTCTGGTCTATAACATTTCACACGACGAGAAAGACTTAGCCAAGGTTACAGCAATTAACCGGATCGCTCACACCATAAAAATACAAACAGTTGCTGAACTTGTTGAAACCGAAGACATAATAGTTAAATTACGCGAAATTGGCGTTGATTTTGCTCAGGGTTTCGGGGTCGCCAGACCTCGACCACTGAACGAACTGGAATAAATCTCCAAAACAGCAAATTAAGATCGCAACGCTCACGATAATTGATAGTCGTACGTACCGGGTTACCAAAAGATCGCCCACCCCTGATTGCTCGTAAACTATCGAGTTTACGACAGGCATTAAAGAACGCCTTACGCAAGTAATATTATTAAATTCATGAACTTATATACATATTTTGCAAGAATACAGACAATATTATTAATCTGTCCAGAACAATGGGCAGCTTTACTCAAGGTTAAAAAAACACCTTTTGAGCAGGTATTTCAGTACAATATAGCAAGTGATAAGGTTGTCGAGTAGTTACAAAAAAATAGGGCCATATGAATAAAGGCGAACTCTCCCCACGTTCAAAAATAACCGACGACGGGTTATACCTCCTTATTTTTTGCCAAATAATCAAACCAGGTTAGGAGTAAAAAATGGCTGACCAACCTTCTGTTGTCCCAGTAAAAGTTGAATCCGCACCCGAGGCTGGAAGAGACCCGATAAAAATTATGATCGAAATAGCAGAAAACAAAAATCTATCGGACCAAGATAAATCCGAGCTGATTTTTTACGCCCAGACACGATTCAAGAATCGGCGAAGAATGGCATATCTCTCATTAAGCGCCATTATTGTTTCATTAGCCCTAATTTTCCTAGCCGCTTTCATTGATGGTCTCAGTACGTGCTCAGCGGGCCAAACATGCGAAAAAATTTTGGATTCCATAAAAAACAATCAAAATTTAATCGCCTGGATTGAAGGATTTCTAACAGCAATCGTAGCGGCTTATTATGGCGTTACAGCCTGGCGCCCTGCGAGTTAGTTCACAATATGTCTGGCAAAGTCTACTACAACAGTGCATGCCCCGTTTGCAATGCGGGCATCAAAGATCAGCGTCAACGCATGGAAGCCTGCAATATAAAAGACACAGAATGGGTGGATGTGCATAGTAATCCAGATGCCGCATTAGAAGTGGGCGATTCATTGGAACAAGTACGGGAACGGCTGTATTTCAAGGATGAAAACGGACATCTGGATATCGGCGCAGATGCTTTTATCCGCTTATGGCTCCAAACACCAGGCCAGCGCTGGCTGGGAAAACTGTTTCAATTACCGATACTCAAACAATTCTTTCATCTAACCTACAACAGTTTTGCACGGCTTCTTTATCGATGGAATCGTGCAAAAAAACACTGGTAATCTCACGACAACTTAATCGGTCAGGCGTTATCCCACCGTTCGCGATAATTTAAATCATTTTCCATGACAAACGCTGCCCCGCTCGCAACGGAATTAATTTTTCTTCGACGAAATCAAGTTGCGCAGGAATTGTCCAGTCTTCCTTTCTCAGGGTTATGCGATTGGTGTTACGTGGCAACTGATAAAAATCTGCACCATAAAAACTGGCAAATGCTTCCAATTTATCCAACGCACCCGCCAGTTCAAATGCCTCGGCATAAAATGCCATTGCTGCGTGCGCGGTAAAAATCCCGGCACAGCCACAATCAGTTTCTTTATTTGACTGAGAATGCGGCGCGCTATCGGTACCGAGAAAAAATTTTGGATTCCCGCTGACCGCTGCCTCAATCAAAGCCAATCGGTGCCTTTCCCGCTTTAATATTGGCAGACAAAAATAGTGTGGATGTATACCACCCTGAAAAATAGCATTACGATTAAGCAATAAATGATGGGCCGTTATACTGGCTGCAATGTTATCGGATGCGCCTTTAACAAACGCAACGGCATCTCTCGTCGTAATATGCTCAAGAACGATACGCAAATCAGCTAAACGCTGCGTCAGCGGAAACAGTACACGATCGATAAATACTTTTTCTTTGTCAAACACATCCACTGCCGGATCGGTCACTTCACCATGAACTAGTAACGGCAGACCGACCTGTTGCATTGTTTCTAAGGCAGCATAGCAATTCGCAATATCGGTCACACCCGCGTCTGAATGGGTCGTCGCACCGGCTGGATAATATTTCACGCCATAAACCGCACCACTTTTTTTTGCCCGAACTATTTCTGAAGGATGCGTATTATCAGTAAGATATAACGTCATAAGCGGCACAAATTGTGCCTGCATCGCTACCGGCAAAGCGGCAAGGATTCGATCCCGGTAAGCCAGCGCCATTTCGGTTGTCACAACTGGCGGCTTTAGGTTTGGCATAATAATCGCTCGCGCGAATTGTTTTGCCGAATATGGCAATACCGCTTGCATTTGCCCGCCATCGCGCAGATGCAAATGCCAATCATCGGGACGGGTGATGGTTATTGAAGTCAAGAGAAAGAGGCTGTATATGCTGTTAATATATTCGTATTATAATGCACCGCGTAATCCTGCTGAGCAAGCCTGCTAATTAATATTCTTTGTCGGCCTTAAAGGATAACGCCAGCTTATATAGCTTGTTTTTATTATTACCCGTAATTTCCGCTGCCAGCTTAACTGCCTGTTTCAACGGTAATTCTCCGAGAAGCAGCTTTAGTGTATACTGACTTTCATCACTGATTTCTGGATTACTTACAGCTGTGGCACCAGATAGCAACAGCACAAATTCACCTTTCTGCTGATTACTATCCGCCTGAATCCAGTTGAGCGCATCTCCCAGTTTGCAAACATGGAAAGTTTCAAAAACTTTAGTTAACTCTCTGGCAATAGTGATTTGGCGTTGTTCTCCGAAAACTTCAACCAAGTCTGACACACACGCAAGAATGCGATGCGGCGCTTCATAAAATATCAGTGCATAGGGCAGTGATTTTAACGCATCAAGCGCACGTTTTCTCCCGGCCGATTTGTTCGGCAGAAAACCGTAAAACAAAAAATGCGGATTGGTAATTCCAGCTGCTGATAATGCGCAAACTGCCGCGTTCGCACCAGGGATTGGAATAACTTGATAACCATGCCTACGCACCTGATTAACCAGTATCGCACCGGGATCCGAGATACCTGGCGTACCCGCGTCTGTAACCAGCGCAACCGTTTTTTTGTCCGCTAGCATTGCAACAATTTTGTTACTGACAGTCGCTTCATTATGCTGATGCAACGTGATTATCTTCGCCGCTATCGAATGAGACGCCAATAGGTATCTGACGGTATTTACATGCTCAGCAGCAACTACATCAACCGATGCAAGCACATCCATCGCACGCAAACTAATGTCGCGTAAATTTCCTATTGGCGTAGCAACCACATATAATGCACTTTTTGTAAGCATATTTCTTTCTATGCAACATTACTTCTCTATTTTTTTGGTTTTAATCGTCGTACTATACGGCACACCGTCGGCATTTTCTACTCATCCTGAGAATTATTATGTGGATGACCAAGCATCCGGCACGACGCCAATGCCGCATATTGCGCTGTTGCTACCATTACATTCCCCTTCATTTGGAGAGGCTGCCGAAGTGGTCCGTCAAGGTTTTGTAACGGCCACCATGCGCGGCGAAGCACTTCCTGTAACGATTAGAATTTACGCAACGACGGATGACCCGCTGGACATTCTTGTAAGTTATCGGGAAGCGTTATATGCCGGCGCCATAATGGTCGTAGGCCCCTTGACCCGAGACGGCGTATCCGCATTGGCTTCAAGCCGTTTTGTTACGGTCCCCACGTTGACATTAAATACTGCAGACAATATCGATTATATGTCACCCAATCTTTATTTGTTTGGCCTGCAGATGGAAAATGAAGCAAGTCAGGTCGCGGATTTGGCTTCCAGAGAAAATCGGCACCATGCAATTATTATTAATTCCAACAGCCCGTTATCTACGAGACTTAAAGTAGCTTTTACCGAGGAATGGCGGAAAAATAATACATATGCCACAGTTGAATCGATACAGTTTTCTGAAGATCAGACTTTCCTGAGATCGCTACGCGAATTCACGGCGGGCGAGGATGCGATCGTTTTTCTAGCGCTGGGCGCAAAAGATTCCCGCTTGATACGTTCATACTTAAACCCTTCCACGCCCATTTACGCGACGTCACAGATTTTTATCAGTAATAATGATGCATTGTTCAATCATGATCTGAATAATACAAATTTTATGGATATGCCATGGTTATTGCAACCTGATCATCCCGCTGTCATGGCCTACAAACACTATGACACAGCCATGAGCAAAGACCAGGAACGTCTTTATGCGCTTGGAATTGATGCTTTTCGTTTAATGGCATTGATGATGCGCGCTCACTCAGCTTATGAAATTTCGCTGGATGGTGTAACCGGTCATGTCTATTTTGTTCCGCCAAATCAATTTATTCGTGAATCGATCCCAGCCAGATTTAAGAATGGAAAAGCTGTGTTAATAAATGCAAACACCTATCAAGGTCTTTCCATCAGTGAAAGGTAACGACGCCGAACAGTTGGCGGCTTCCTATCTACAGCGTCAACAACTTATCCTCGTCAAGCAAAACTATTGCTGTCGTTTTGGTGAAATTGACCTGATCATGCGTGAAAATGAAACGCTGGTGTTTGTCGAAGTACGAATGCGCAGCAGCGATGTTTTTGGTGGTGCAGCAGCCAGCATAACCGCCGCCAAGCAAAAAAAACTGCTACGTACTGCGCGGCATTATATTGCTGGATCGAATGCTGAGCCGGCTTGCCGTTTTGATGTTGTGTTACTATCCGGCACTAACGGTCGCGACGTGGAATGGATCAAAAATGCATTTGGAGAGTAGCGTAATGGCGTCCCGCCAGCACTACAAATTTATACTTCGCCCGCCATCTACCGCAATGATCTGTCCTGTAATGTACGAAGCATCAGCTATCAAAAAACGTACGGTCTTCGCAATATCTTCCGGTTCGCCGGTGCGCTTGAGAAGCGTCCTGCGAATAATATGCTGACGCGCCGCGTCGTCTCTCCATTCGCCATTTTCCGGCCACAGGATTGGCCCAGGGGAAACACCATTGACACGAATTTCTGGCGCCAGCTCCAACGCCAGCGATTTTGTAAGCGACACCAGACCGCCTTTTGCGGCGCTGTAGATGACATAGTTTTTCAGTGGCCGGTCAGCATGAATATCAATAATATTAACGATACAGCCTTGCTGTAATTTCAGGTAAGGCGCTGCTGCCTGTGACAGAAACAACGGCGCCATCAGATTACTGCCTACCAGATCATCCCATGCTTCTGTCGTGCATTGACCCAGCGGCGTTGGAAAAAAACTTGATGCATTGTTGACCAACCCATCCAGCCTGCCAAACCGCTCCGTTACTCTATCAACAAAATCGGGCAACATGTTGATATCCAACAAATCAGCTTGTACCAAAGTCACTGAGCCAGGGCGATTACTATTGAGATCACCTTGTAATTCCTGTGCTTCTTTCAATGAAGAACGATAATGCACAACCAGATTCGCACCCTGCGCGTGTAATTTTCTACAAATAGCCGCGCCTATTCTTTTAGCACCACCAGTAATCAATACCGCTTTTCCCTGCACAGGCATCTCCTTAAACCTAAAAGTCATACTTGACTGCTATAAAGCTTACGAAGCAAAAAAATCTACAAGATTATGCTGAACGGTTTGCCATGCTCCGTCTGAGTGATTGTTACAATGCTATTTATAGCACAATGCAATCTATGTCTGCGTTGCAATTTATTTCATAACTGAGGCTTACTCTTAATGCGCCATACTACAAACAACAGTCAATATTCGCTAACTGCCTGCCAATTACAGTTTTCAGGTTAATAGTACTGTTAAACTGTAACGAATCCGTAAAATACGGTTTGATACTTCCGCAACGTCAAACCGATAAGCATCATTTACTTTTCAACCAAAAACTAATAACTATAAAGAACACTAATACTAATGTCACGCTCTCAAACATTACCCAAGCCGAGTGATGCGGCGCATCGACACAGTCAAGCAGTAGAAAAAACAATTCAGAACGAAATAAAAGCCGCAGGCGGCTGGGTTTCTTTTGCAAATTTTATGCAACTGGTACTTTATGCGCCTTGCCTGGGCTACTACAGCAGCGGTTCGCACAAATTTGGCAGTGCCGGTGACTTCGTCACCGCACCAGAGATTTCATCGCTTTTTGGCCGCACATTGGCAAAACAAACAACACAGATATTAAAACAAGTCAAACAAGCCGATATTCTTGAATTTGGCGCAGGATCCGGAAAGTTGGCGCTTGATTTATTACTTGAACTGGAAAAAACAGAGTGCCTTCCAAGAAATTATTTCATTCTTGAAGTCAGCGCAGAATTGCGCCAGCGGCAGCAAACTTTATTTACAAACAACGCGCCCCAGCTTATCCCGTTACTACAGTGGATGGATCGACTACCAGCCAAATTCAGCGGATTAATGCTTGCTAATGAAGTGCTCGATGCTATGCCAGTCCATCTGGTGGTGTGGCGTGGCAATCAGTTTTTTGAACGGGGTGTTACTTATAAAAACGAAGCATTTGTCTGGAAAGAACGCCCACTGCGCGATGGCGCTCTGTTTGAAGCTGCCGCAAAGCTGGGCGCTCAGCATAATCTCAGCAACGAACGTTATAGCTATACCAGCGAAATAAACCTTGTCATTCCCAGTTTCATCACCAGTCTGGCAAGTATCTTGCAGCACGGCTTAATCTTATTGATTGACTATGGCTTCGGCGCCAAGGAATATTATCACCCGCAAAGAAATCAGGGCACGCTGATGTGTCATTATCGCCATCACGCCCATGACGATCCATTTTACCTGCCTGGTTTACAAGATATCACCAGCCATGTCGATTTTAGTGCTGCAACGGAAGCAGCAGGAAACACAGGCCTTGAATTAATGGGTTATACCACACAGGCGCATTTTTTGATTAACTGCGGTATCACGGAAATTCTAAGCCAAACACCCGCTGACCATATGGGGAAATACTTGCCGCTGTCAAATCAATTACAAAAATTAGTGAGTCCCGCCGAAATGGGAGAATTATTCAAGGTGATCGCTTTTGGCAAAAATATCGGTCAACCGTTAATCGGTTTTACAAACGGCGATAAAAGCCGGCTATTATAAATAAACAGCTTATATCATTGGCTGCAACTATTCCATAGGCCAGCGTAAACGTAAAATATCCTTGCGCTGGCCTCTATCAGGACTGTCAAGCGCTATATTTGCCAGATAAATGCCATCTGGTGCAGGAACGGCGGAAGCGATAGAAGACAGTTTGGCACCTTCATAAAAAGCGGAATACAATGGCTTGCTACCATCCGGGCTAAGTACAATCACTCCGGTACGCTGTGTCTGTGACAACAGTAACGCCGCAGGCAGCCGCATTACTAAAGGCTTAATCCATGCATTCTCATGAACCCATGTCAGTACCGGACTTCTGTCTGCAAACATCGCCAGCCAGATTCGTCCATCCGCATCCCGGTCCATGCCGTCGGGCATACCGGGAAGGCTATCAATCACGACTTCATGTTGACCAGCTTTTGGGCCACTGAGATAAAAACGCGCCACACGAAACAGCGAAGTTTGTGTGACCACAACTGACGTCTCACGATACAGCCCAGGATGGGGATCATAGAGAACGCCGTTGATAAAGTGAAAACCTTCAGCAATGAGGCGGGTTGAACCACTCTCCAGATCATGCCGCCATAAGCGGCCATTGCGTGCGAGCGCAATAGCCTCATCAATTGCATCATCCGCCGAGGAATTCTCGTAACTAAATGGTTCAGAAAAATAAATTCGTCGCCCGTCTTCGCTGACCTCGAGATTGTCGCAAACAGCAATTTTACGGCTGGGGTGGCCACTACCGTCGGCCTGTAGTTCTGGTGCATCCGGATTATCATCGGCGTAAACAACCGGCTGTTGCTGATCTACTTTTGTGTCAGGAACATTAAGTACTAGTGGCTCGATGGAACGTGTGCCAAGATCGAGGCGATATAAGCCAGCGACCTCTCCCGTCGGCCGTTCTTCATAAGAACCGGCAGAACAAAAGTAGATCTGCGTGGGATCGCCTGGCGCTTCATGGATACCCCACGCCATCAAAGGTACATCGACAAAAGGTTGTGCAACGTTGGCAATAAAGTCAACCGCCCAGATTTTACCATCATGTCCAGTAACCAGCGCCTTCTTGCCATTTTCAAAAAATACCGCATCATCATATGCGGGCAGATCCAGCGGAAGTATTTCCAATCCAGCAGCAAATTTTTCAGATTGATCAATTTCGTCCGTCGCTTGGACTACTGCCGGATCGAAAACAATCGAGTCCGCAATACAGCAACGAATCTCCTCCCTGGGCGCAGCCACATACCACCATGTCATCAATACTGCGACCAGCCCAAAAATGAAAACCATTTTTTTCATCTGTCCTCTCTCCTTGACATTAGGATCAGAAAACGATCAGAATCTGAATGTTTATTCTGCTTTGTTTTCACGCATCCATTGAATCGTGTCGCGTAACGATTCCTGCAGCGGGCGCGGTTTCCAACCAAGTTCTTTACTTGCCCGACTTGTGTCATACCAAGCATAACGCCCCCACAGTTCAAGCAGCTCGCGCGTCACTTTGGGTGGCTTCCCGGTCACTTTGCTCCACAGCTCCAGAATAACCACAAGCGGAAAAATCATCCAGGCGCGCAAAGAGAACAACCACGTTGGCGGTTCAAAACCAACCTCGCTAGCAACCGCCTTGGCAAGTTGGTCTGGCGTTATATTTTCGCCACTTAAAATATACTTGCGGCCAGGGATGCCACGCTCCGCGGCCAGTAGTACGCCCTCTGCATAATCGCGCACGTCAAGAATTCCGAACCCAATTGGCGCGGTGATACGAAATCCCGGCTTACTCATACGCACTACCAAACCGTTCGCGGGCGCACCACTCCAATCGTCTGGTCCCAGCGTAAAAGAGGGGCTGACTACGATGATATCAGGAAGATCAGTCTTAGTGTCAGTCAGCAGCGCTTGCTCCGCGTTACGTCGTGATACGGCATATGGTAGTGAAAAACCATATTTATCCCAGTCCGCTTCCTCATCAAGCAATTTCGGTTCATGATGCAATCCAACCGCCAGTGAGCTACTGCTCACTACAACTCGCGCAACACCAGTTTGCGCAGCAGCCTCCAGCAGATTCCGGGTACCGACAACATTTTCTTGATACAGCGTTTCCTCCACTTGTTTGCCACCACCCAACGTAATCGCAAAATGTAAATGGAGAACTACATTGATGCCAACACATGCAGCTCGTAATGAATCTGGATCATTAATGTCACCATTGGCAATCTCAATATTCATTCTTTTCAGCGCATTAATACCCGGCAAATCCGGATCAATATCGGCTGGCAGCAGAACACGCGGTCGAATACTATGCTTATTAAGCAATTTGACAACGTGATAGCCGAGAAAACCGTCAGCTCCCGTTACAAGGAATGTCTTCATAAAGACTCCTTCTTAGAAAAAAGAATAACTAATTCAATATACTTAAGAAACTGCTTTATATTGACAATACGCTTGAGGCAAAATGTTGTCAAGCTGATATTCTGGTTTCTTACTGCATAAAAATTCAGGAGGTGACTTTTGAATATTGCGTTGGTAATGTTAGAAAACTGTTGATTAATTTATATTTAAGGATAACCAAATGATGATTAATAAGCTTCGAAAAACCGCGATGGGCGTGTTCTCTGGATTCGCCTTTTTTATATCTTGTCCGGCTCTGGCAGATAATTCCCCGACACAAAAAATATTGCCACTGGATTTATCCATGCGGGCCGCTATGGCCGCCGTCCAACAGTGTAACAACGATGGACACAAGGTTAGTGTAGCAATCACTGATCAAGCAGGTCTACTCAAAGTTCAATTAAAAGGTGATGGCGCTGGACCACATACGCTTGATAGCAGCTTTCGCAAAGCTTATACAGCGAACAGTCTGCGTGACTCGACCCATAAATTTGCGGTTATGGCAGCAAATAACCCCGAACTGCAAGGCTTGGCACGCATGAATGAAAAAATTCTGTTACTTGGCGGCGGTTTCCCAATCATAATCAACGGTGAAACAATAGGCGGCGTTGGTGTAGGTGGCGCACCGGGTGTAAAACTGGATGAAGCCTGTGCCAGGGCTGCACTCCGCTTCTTAAAAGCTGATGAAATGAAGGAGAAAAGATAGCGGCACATACACTCACCGGTAACTGAATATGCATCGATATTGAATCATATACTTCGTTATCGATGCATTCAATGGATACAATTAAGACAATCTGCCGTTTGCCTCTTTCAGCACGATTAGCAGAACGTTCTCCCGGTTGTTATATCAAGCTGTCTGCCGAAGAAGTGGGTGAACGAACCGAAACATAGGCGCATTAAAAAATAAAGATCGTTTCGGACATGGGGCCGATGTCCATGAGTTCTATCAACGCATCATCCGCTGCGGTGAAGTCACCATCTTTATTGACATCAAAAAATACAAATGTTTGTATTTGACCAGCAAATTCATGCTCCGGCGGAAGCGGAATCTCCGAGTAGGCCAGACCGCGTGCAACATTTGTCGAATCGAGAAACAGGTCAGGCACAATCTCAATCACGGTATCAAATGTAGGTATTTTGCTGGTTACTTCGACGATGCCGCGTTCAGTACCAGCAAAACCAAAGCTTGATATATCCAGGCGGTCATCGGTGCTTGCAGCACCAACTTTAAAATTATCGATTTCATCAAAACCAACATCCAGGAGAATGGCAATCTCACCATCATTGTTGGTATCACTGATTTGTGAATCGGCGGCCTCATTAAGCACCAGGATATCTCTAACGGCTTTTGCACCTTCCAGATTAATGAAATCACTGCTGCTGCCTGCGGTAATCGTGCTACCGCCGGCGCTACCCCAAAACGTGTCTATACCGTGGGAACCGGTGTATTCAACCCGTTCCGAATGTCCCGACAGGTTTATCCGGATATTGCCAGTTGACGCACCGGCATCAACTTTGCTCACTTTGCCGATGGTGGCTTCACTGAAAGAAATGTCCCCCGCAACCAGGTCAACGCCGCCATTGCCCGTGATCTCGATAATTTCGGCGTCAGCTGCAATGATTTTTGCGGTTACTTTGTGGTCGGCAAGATCAGTAGCCGAATTTAAGCCATCAGCAGTTGGCACCGTTGAGATTACAACCAGTTTTTCCACGCCATCAACTGTAATCGTACGGGCATTAATACCGTCAGCAATGCCATCTGCGTTGCCATCGTGAATAGCGGCATTCAGGGTAAATGTTTCGGCGTCCCCGTTTGCTGTGGTGCCGCTTGCGTCTGCCAGCGTCACGGTAACGTTCTCCCCGATATCAAATGTACCCCCCTGCCCCGCACCATTGGCCGCGCTGATAATGTTAAGAAAAAATGAATCCGATACTCCTTCAAATTCAACAGGCGCTAATAACGGACCATTGAACCCCTCTTTAATTTGTGCGGCAAAAGGATTTGCAATAAATCCGCCATTCCCCAGAAAAGTGATGACTTCTTCCCGCGTCATTTCTGTGGCGCCGCTCAAGCCGATAAACGGTTCCTGCAATATTTCAAGGTCAGCCGGAAAGTTACTTGCAGAATAAATGTCCGCGGTTGTAATCTTGTTCTTAAATAAATTGGCTGTTGCCAGAAACTCTGCAGGCACTGTATCTGCCAGCAAAAAGCTGCCTGCTTGGATAATAATCTGGCCAAACCCAATGCCTGAATTAATGTTGCTGGTAAAGAACGTTTCCGCCTGAGAGGCCGCACTGCCAGTGACCCCATCGTGTGCCAGGCCAAAATGATCCATCAATACGACAACTTGCACAGCGGTCGTGTCCTGGTCACCCATGACAGCATCGGTAAAAGTTGGATGCGACGCCAGAATATCCGCCAGTTGCGATATCGTTAACCCGTTTTCCACTGCAGTGACAAAGTCCGTTAGAAATTGCCTGCCGGGTGCTGCGTTGAAAAGACCGGCGACGACGCCTAAGATATTATTCTTTTGCACGTTAGAAATAGCCACTGTCACTCCTTAATAAGATATTTATCTTTAACCCCGATTTAGCAGCGCACACTGCAACCCGATACCGTGCCGCTCTTTTTAGACAGCTAAATTTTGACTTTAAATTGTCATTATTACTGAGTTGTGTCAGGTATCTTGTCTGGAAAAACGGTAAAGAATGCCCTTACATTGTTATTGAAGCGCAATAAGTCAATATTTTCTAATAGCAATTAAAAGAAAAAAGCAGGAATCTATTATACGAGTCTTGTAAAATTTTTAATTTATCCCGTCGACAGAATATATATCCGTATAATTTAGTGATTCAAAATTCGGTAAAGATTTATTGGCAGGATTTTTCAGAATGACTGAATGCAAAAACGACGGATCGAAGCATACCAATGAATGTCAACGACCACATCAGCAGCGCAAACCAGCCCCAAAATTGGGGTATAGCCGCTAGAGATAGAAAATCTGTCGCGCTTGCCAAGTGTAGCGTGCTGGTCATGTACATACCCATGGGGAAAACTCTACTCCATGAGGAAATTTCATAAGTATGATGCCGTCTGCCAAACGCCAATCTCGACCACGGGACAATTTTTATCCATAATGGTACTGAAACCTCGCTGCCCATGTACATGAATTTTCTAGCATCCATGATCAAAAGGTAAGGAATCCACAATGTTCCAACAGACCATATAAAAACAGTCATGCACAAAATGGCTTCCCGTATACCTTCCCAGACTGACAAATCAGGCATGCGGGTAATAAACGCTGAGCCTGCCAAGGTGATAATCGCGGCCGCGCCCATACAGATCCAGTAAGGTGCACACCAATCTTTTGACTCAAACCGACTGAAAAATAGACCATGAAACAATGGTGCTATGATGATCCAATACAAGATAAAACCAAGCAACCAGAGTCCCATTAATACAAAATAAAGATGGTCAGCATGGCTATCCGTCACATCCAGAAGATGCACACCCAATATCGATATGGATACAGTACTGACGACAATAAGCAATGTCGTACCGTTAATGTTCTCAAGTATGCCGGGTTTGGTCTGTATGACGCTTAAATTGAGCAAAAGAAAATAAACACCTACTAGCCAGCTAACTACGGCTAAAAACCACAATAACACTGCCAGCTCTGTCAATTGGCAAAATAAAATGAGCTGTGTTCCGACGATATTTGTTCCAACAACGAATGTCAGAAAAGGAAATGCACGCTGAAGGGTTTTGAGATCGGCCACTAATTTTGGCAGGAAAAACACGGCCCGCGCAACCAGAATGACAAATAGAATCAGGTACAACAATAGATTAAGTGCAAATAATAGCCTTGCCACACAGGAAAAATCCATCATTTCAAAAGCAATCGACACAATACCGGTGGCCATTACTGTGGCAAAACTCGCCGGATGAAAATTGCTTATGCTGTTTTGGATAAAAACCCAGCAATGTGTCATGTCAGGACTAAAGAAAGCTAGAATATGAAATACAACTCGAATAAAAGCGCTATGGTGTCAGTAATGCAGTTTCATTGGCCATTGGCTTATCTAAGGAGAACAATGAAAGTAAACCATACCTAGTCTCTGCAATAATAAGAACAATATCACGAACCCTTTCTCTCTTTTACCCAGCCCATTAAGAATTGGATTTTCAAAATACCAGACATCATGCCATGAACCAAGGCAGAGTTATCGAACTATCTTTTGCAACGATACCAACCTGATGCGCTTCTTGGCCTTATCACACAAAAAGCCAAGAAGCGCATAGCTCTGCCGCATGCCGTTTCCTGGCAAGATCATTCTGCATCTCAGGCTTGATGAGCAGAAGACATTAATGTTTTTCCGACACACCAAAGCAGCAGTTTTTATCCCCTTTAATAATGCATTTCTTATGTTCGATATCTGCCTTTAGTAAAGAAGCCAAAAGACTTAAATCTAATTGGCAAACACCGTGGCATTCTTCCGCAAGTTTATGAAAAACGCAGTTACTTGCGATAATTTCAGAATAATTTTCATCGTTGAATGCGACATCTGCGTCATAGCCAAGCTCCCGCATAATAACGGCCACTTCACTTACTTTGTCGGTTTGCGTTAAGTGTTTATCAACCCGTCCAGAAAATTCCTGGGCAACCTGTTCGCCAAATTCTTGCAGACAGGATGCCAACTGCTCCTCACCTAAGTTTTTCTTGAACCAGGAAAGAAGGAATCTGGCAAGAAAAGAATAATGTCTCGGAAAAAGCTCTAATCCACTCGTAGTTAATGTAAAAACCCTGCTGGGTCTGCCGCCAGTACTATGAAGCAGGGTACTTTGAATAAAGCCGCTGTTTCCCAGGCTGGCCAGATGCTGATTAACAGCATTCCGGGAAATCTCGAGCAAACTTGACAATTCATCTACTGTCAATCCGTTGCGATGACGCAACAAAACATTTAGCAGCGATTGCTGGCGTTGTCCTAAACATGTAATTGCGGGCATTATGTGTATGAATTTACGCTGAAGAATCTAACAGATTTATTACTTAAATCTTTTGACATATATATATTGTAAAAGTTGTAACAATTGCAGTATAGTATAGCGCCTTCTATACTTTTAATAAGGGATAAATGAAATGGAAATGTTAAATTATGCAATTGTAATCTTTGCAATAGCGGCCGTTGGTGGCGTCGTTTTGGCTTCAAAAGTGTTTGCTGGACAATTGGCTCCCTGGCCGTTGTCGATTGTACATGCCTTGCTCGGTGCAACTGGCTTGATTATTCTGATTATGATGGTTCTTGAGGGCACTGGTGGCGGAGCAATTACAGCGGCACTTGGTTTGCTTTTAGTTGCGGCATTGGGTGGATTTTATCTTGCCTCATTCCATGCTAAGCAAGTTGTCGCCCCTAAAAATATTGTAATTATTCATGCCGGTGTTGCAGTAGTCGGCTTTCTCACATTGTTAAGTGTTCTGTTGGGCTAATATCTATCAGGAATTATTATGACGCACCCCATACACCCTTTGTTAGTTCACTTTCCGGTTGCGACTTGGTCTCTTGCTACGATAGGTGATATAGCCAGCTTATTCCTGGGAGAGCAAGTTGGATGGGTCGCTGGGGTGCTGCTTGTTATAGGCATCATCACCGCATTATTTGCCATGCTCGCTGGATTAATTGAACTCGCAAAAATTGATCAGCAAAGTATCGCCATGCAGGTTGCCAATCAGCATATGGTTCTAGCGATGATTAGCTGGTCATTTTACACCATCAGTCTTTTTCTGCGGTTAGAGGGCACTACCCTCACACAACCGAACATTTTCGCCATTGTTCTGTCAATAACGGGATTACTGTTTTTATGGGCGGCAGGCTGGAAAGGCGGAAAACTTGTTTATGAATATGGAATTGGAGTTCAACAGGCCGATAAGTAGTTTGTTCCACGGTTTATTCAAATGGTTCGTGTGCAACGGAACAGGTACTTCCTTCCGTTATTTTCAGCGATAGCTGTCCCAAAGTGCCCCTCCATGTCTGACCATGTGATTTTGTTTCTTTCTACGCTATTTAATATTCACTTCTGAGCAACCGGACTGACTATGCCATTAAATAAGGCCTGCTCAGTATTAAAACCGCCTGGAAGATAAAAATAATTTGTAAAATTGTGAACGCCATGATCCCTAACGCACTCAAACAAATATCTATTTGTTGAACATAAGCCGCCGCATTCATCTAAATCCTGGTTTGATGCCTTTTTTCCCCAAAAATAGTCAAGTCAAGATTCATTTATTGCGCCGGCATTGAGGAAACCTCGGCAAAGCGCTGCAAGACAAAATTTCTTGCTGATATTTGACACTTCTGACACTATTTGGCCGAATTAAGTCATATTGCTGCTTTCTCCCAGAATTATCTACCCAGAACACGCTAAACATCATTCAACTGCGATTTTTAGGTTAAAATATTCGGCATGCCGAATTCTTACGATCCAGACCAGATAATCC
This sequence comes from Nitrosomonas sp., assembly GCA_021604405.1. Taxonomy (GTDB): domain Bacteria; phylum Pseudomonadota; class Gammaproteobacteria; order Burkholderiales; family Nitrosomonadaceae; genus Nitrosomonas. Next base: position 71,833 of record BQJA01000003.1, read on the forward strand.
GCTCAGAAATTCTTGCGCTTAATGCTTATCATGTCCCGCCTGCAACGGGCATGATTAAGCTTGACGCCATGGAAAATCCTTACACCTTACCCGCGGCGCTGCGACAGGAAATAGCCCGGCTGACTGCTGAAGCGCCAGTCAATCGTTATCCCGATGCCGATGCAACGTTACTTAAAACCGCGTTACGTAAAACATTGCATATCCCCGATGAAATGGCAATCATGTTGGGCAATGGCTCAGACGAGATCATCCAGATTATCGCCATGGCAGCAGCCAAACCGGGTGCCGTATTGATGAGTGTTGAGCCGGCTTTTGCTATGTTTCGCATGATTGCCGCGTTTGCCAATATCAGCTATGTCGGGATACCACTAAAATCAGGTTTTTCGCTAGACCAGGACACGATGCTTACCGCCATTGCCAAGCATCAGCCTGCCGTTATTTTCCTCGCCTACCCCAACAATCCCACGGGCAATTTATTTGATGCTGAAGTTATTCTCCGCATTATTGAAGCAACACCAGGTATTGTTATTATTGACGAAGCCTACCATGCTTTTGCTGACGCCAGTTTAATAGACAAATTAACTCAATATCCAAACCTGTTGCTAATGCGTACACTCTCCAAATTGGGATTAGCAGGCTTAAGACTGGGACTATTAATTGGTCGGCAGGAATGGTTGGTGCAACTGGAAAAGCTGCGTTTACCTTATAATGTTGGCATAATAACGCAACTGGTTGGCAAAGAAGTGCTGCGTCATGCTGATATCCTGCTCGCGCAGGCAAATGCAATTAAATTAGAACGGACAAAAATGCATGATGAATTGGCGGCGCTGGATGGCATCGAAGTATTTCATTCTGATGCAAATTTCATTTTGTTTCGCGTCGCTGATGCCACCCGGATATTTCAAGAACTTAAGCAACACGGCATATTAATCAAAAATTTAAATGGAACACACCCGCTGTTAATAAATTGCCTGCGTGTCACAGTAGGCACGCCAGACGAAAATTCGCAATTTATTCTGGCGTTACATACCATACTCGACAAACCTGTTTAATTACCAATCAAAACACATTTTCATCGCTTATTCTATGCGCCAAGCCCAAGTTACACGCCATACACTAGAAACTCAGATCAGTATCAATATGAATCTGGACGGATCAGGAAAAACCAGTTTTGATACCGGCATACCATTTCTTGAACATATGCTGGATCAAATTGCACGCCACGGCATGCTTGATCTTGATATCACGGCCAAGGGGGATTTGCACATTGATGCGCATCACACAGTTGAAGATATCGGTATAACATTAGGACAGGCTTTTGCCCAGGCTACTGGTGATAAAAAAGGCTTGCGTCGTTACGGTCATGCGTATGTGCCACTTGATGAAGCCTTATCAAGGGTTGTCGTCGATTTATCCGGGCGCCCCGGACTGGAACTCAATATTAATTTTGTACGCGCGCGTATTGGTGAATTTGACGTGGATCTGGTCAATGAATTTTTCCAGGGTTTCGTTAATCATGCTTTAATAACACTGCACATTGACAACCTCTCCGGAAAAAATGCGCACCATCAGGCAGAAACGGTGTTTAAAGCATTTGGCCGCGCACTGCGTATGGCGCTTGAGTTTGACCCCGCTGCGGCAGGAATGATCCCGTCGACTAAAGGCGCGTTATAAACAATTCCGTTCTAAAACACAGTACACAATGACCGATATTGCAATTGTAGATTATGGAATGGGGAATTTGCGTTCCGTATCTAAAGCCTTGGAATATGTCGCGCCCACAGTTACAATCATAGTTACCAGTGACCCAGCGACGGTGGAAAAGGCTGAACGTGTCGTGGTACCGGGTCAGGGCGCAATGACCAACTGCATGCGTGAATTGAAAAAACGCGGTTTACACAGCGCAGTATTGGAAGCGGCCGCCAACAAACCGTTTCTCGGAATCTGTATTGGCCTACAAATGTTATTTGAAGAAAGTGAAGAAGGGAATATCAAAGGGCTGGGTATTTTGCCGGGCAAGGTCTTGCGTTTCCCACCATCGGCAATGGCCACGCCTGACGGACAAAAACTTAAAGTACCCCACATGGGCTGGAATCAAGTACATCAAACCATAGATCATCCCCTGTGGCAGGGTATCACTGACGATGCCCGATTTTATTTTGTTCACAGTTATTATGTCGAAACCACAGGACCGGTAGCGGCACGCAGCAATTACCCTTTTCCATTTATATGTGCCATCGCAAAGGATAATATTTTCGCTGTCCAGTTTCACCCAGAAAAAAGCCATGTTGCAGGATTAACACTACTTAAAAACTTTGTCAATTGGACGCCACATTACGCTGACCAGGCCCGTTGATCCTGCACTGATGACTCTTATTCCATCCAATCTCAATTATCAATCATTAACGTTGGTTAAGATATGCTAATTATTCCCGCAATCGATCTAAAAGATGGACAATGTGTCCGGCTTAAACAAGGAATCATGGAGGATGCCACGGTATTTTCCGATAATCCCGGCAGCATGGCGAAACGTTGGCTAGAACTGGGCGCAAGACGACTGCACTTAGTCGATCTAGACGGCGCATTCGCCGGAAAACCGAAAAATGAAAAGGTTATACGTGAGATAGTAGAAACCATCGACGACAAAATCCCAATTCAGCTCGGTGGCGGCATTCGTGACCTGGAAACTATAGAACGCTATCTGGATTATGGCATCACTTATGTCATTATTGGTACTGCGGCAGTAAAAATTCCCGGATTCCTCCAAGATGCCTGCAATGCCTTTCCCGGAAATATAATGGTTGGATTAGATGCCAAAGATGGCAAAGTCGCCGTCAACGGCTGGTCTAAAATCACTGGCCATGATGTCATTGATCTGGCGAAAAAATTTGAAGGATATGGTGTAGAAGCGGTCATTTATACAGATATAGGACGGGACGGCATGCTCAGTGGTGTAAACATCAAAGCCACTGCTGAACTGGCCAATGAACTGATGGTGCCTGTCATTGCCAGCGGCGGTATTACCAATCTCGACGATGTTAAAACGCTATGCGAAATCGAGCAGGAAGGCGTCATGGGCGCCATCACCGGACGGGCAATTTATGAAGGCTCATTAGACTTTAAGGAAGCTCAGGAATTAGCCGATAAACTTAGCGCAGACGCCTAGGGAACTACAAATCTATGGGGCTGGCAAAACGCATTATTCCATGTCTTGATGTCAACAACGGACGAGTTGTCAAAGGGGTAAACTTTGTTGAACTACGTGACGCGGGCGATCCGGTGGAAATATCACGACGCTACAATGAACAAGGTGCTGACGAGCTGACGTTTCTTGACATTACCGCCAGCTCTGATAATCGCGATCTGATACTTCACATCATTGAAGATGTTGCCGCCCAGGTGTTTATTCCATTGACCGTTGGCGGCGGCGTTCGGCAAGTTGATGATGTACGCAGATTATTAAATGCAGGTGCTGACAAAGTCAGTATCAATACCTCGGCGGTGCAAAACCCGCAATTGGTCGCTGACGCTACGGCCCATTATGGCTCTCAATGCATTGTTGTCGCGATTGACGCGAAACAGATTAACAGCAATGATGTTAGTCCGCGCTGGGAGGTTTTCACGCATGGCGGGCGCAACCCGACCGGCATAGATGCAATTGAATGGGCTAAGAAGATGCAGTCGCTGGGTGCTGGTGAAATTTTGCTGACCAGTATGGACAAAGACGGCACACGCAATGGCTTCGATCTGGCACTAACCCGCGCCGTGTCAGATGCCGTCGATATTCCTATCATTGCCAGTGGTGGCGTTGGCAACCTCGATCATCTCGTCGACGGCATTTTAAAAGGTCAGGCGGATGCCGTTCTGGCGGCGAGTATTTTTCATTATGGCGAACATACCATCCATCAGGCCAAGCAATATATGGCAAAACATGGTATCGAAGTACGATTGTGATGTTATACTGCTTATATGCAAGAAAATCCGCGAAAGCGCATCTCTTATGGTACAAGACGTTGTTGCAGCACCCTGCAACAAAATAATTATTCCGGCTGTTTGCACTTGACTCTTCATCAAAAACAGCGTGCTATTTTAGTCGTATGTTATTCTCGATCAATAAGAACAAAGCATTTAACCTCGTATTTAACGTGATATTTTCGTTTTATAACATGCAGAGCCGGTTTTATGCCTGATTCTTGGCTTAGTAAGATTAATTGGTCTGATGATGGACTGGTTCCAGTCATTGCACAAGAAGCTGGCAGTGGCAAAGTATTGATGGTCGCCTGGATGAACCGGGAAGCTGTCAAGCTTACCGCCGAAACCGGGCGGGTTGTTTATTGGTCGCGCTCCCGCAAAAAACTCTGGCGCAAAGGTGAATCGTCCGGCCACTTCCAGAAAGTAAAAGATATTTATCTGGATTGCGATGAAGACGTTTTATTACTGACTGTAGAACAAATCGGTGGTATTGCTTGTCACACCGGGAGACACAACTGTTTCTTCAATAAACTGGAAAACGGGCAATGGGTAGTGAATGCTCCGGTTATTAAAGATCCGAAAGAAATTTACCATAAATGACAGATATATCTATTTTACATCGGCTGGCGCAAACCATAGAAATGCGTAAGCACGCTGATCCAGCCAGTTCCTATGTTGCCAAGTTGTTACATGATGGCCAGGACAAAATACTGAAAAAAATTACTGAAGAATCGGCCGAAACGCTGATGGCGTCGAAAGATGGTGACGCGCAGCATGTGGTCAGGGAAACTGCTGATCTGTGGTTTCATTGTCTGGTGCTGCTTGCTCATCACGGATTAAAACCGGAAGATGTACTGGATGAACTGCAGCGACGTGAAGGCGTATCAGGAATAGACGAAAAAGCAGCAAGAAAAACGGGATAACAAACGAATATGGACGATTGCCTATTCTGTAAAATTGTACGGGGTGAAGTTCCTGCCAGTAAAGTCTACGAAGATGAAGACGTACTTGCATTCAACGACATTAATCCAGCAGCACCCGTTCATTTTATGCTGATCCCCAAGCTTCATATTGCATCATTATCCGATGTTGACGATACACATCAGCAGTTAATGGGTAAAATGTTGCTACTTGCGCCTCGTCTGGCAACAAAGCAAGGCTGTGTCAATGGTTTTCGCACTATTATTAATACCGGGCATGCGGGTGGACAAGAAGTTTTTCATCTGCATATTCATATCATCGGTGGAAAAGAACGTTTACCAAGTATGATTCATCATGATTAGTTTGAGAAATACTCAAACATTTCATTAAGAGGAGTAAATGATGGGTACATTCAGTATTTGGCACTGGCTTGTCGTTTTAGCGATCGTTATCCTGGTATTTGGCACTAAAAAGCTGCGCAATCTGGGTGGAGATCTGGGTAGCGCGATAAAAAGCTTCAAAGAAGGCATGAAAGAATCCGAGGATGAAAAGTCTACATCTCCACCGCCACAAGTAAAGGGCCAGACCATAGAAGGCGAGGCTCGGGAAACGAAATCGGCAGAAGAAACCAAGGAGAAAATCCAGTCCTAGGATAGATAATCCCGCTTTTTGACAACGTAATTAACGGCCAGACATTTACCCTAGTCACGCTGCGCAAAGTTTGACCAGCGATTATTGTAAAACGCGCAAATCCTATTTGACAGCATGTTTGATATCGGCTTTATCGAAATAATGATCGTTTCAATGGTCGCACTGATTGTGATTGGACCGGAACGGCTCCCCCATGTGGCGCGTACCGCGGGTCATCTGTTGGGACGGTTGCGACACTACGTCAGCAGCGTTAAGAACGATATCCAGAATGAAATTAGGCTGGAAGAATTAAGAAGCATGCATGCATCAATAAAAGAAACCACGGATTCTATTGAAAATTCGGTGCGGCAGGAAGTGGATCAATTAAAGTCAATGACCGAAACTGGCAACACAGCCACCCCATCTTCTGCGACCCACGATGAAACCAGCACCGACACAAAACCTCAGGCAGGCATAACCGGCCCGTCTAAACCACAATCGCAGACAACAAATCCCGAAAAACAACAAAATAATAGTGTTAAAGACAATTAGCCGCTGGCATATACGCATGACTGCCGGATTATTCCATCGCCGGTTGCCGTCCAATGAGCACTGAAGGCACATTTATCTCACATTTGCTGGAGCTGCGCACGCGACTGATACGCATACTCGGCGGACTTATGCTTGGCTTCCTCCCTTGTGCTTATTTTGCACGTGAATTATATAACCTGCTGGCACAGCCGCTGCTTGAAAAGCTTCCGCAAGGCGGACAAATGATTGCCACTGAAGTCACCACACCTTTTTTTGTGCCCATGAAAGTCGCCATGATGATGGCTTTTCTAATCACATTGCCACATACCCTCTACCAGGTCTGGGCATTTGTCGCACCGGGCCTGTATACGCATGAAAAGCGTCTGGCATTGCCATTGGTATTTACTAGCAGCCTTCTGTTTCTTTTTGGCATGTCTTTTGCCTATTTTGCGGTATTACCGTTGGTATTTGAATTTATCACATTCATCGCGCCAGATGATGTCGCGGTCATGACGGATATTGACAAATACCTCAGCTTTGTTCTATCGATGTTCCTCGCGTTTGGCTTTACTTTTGAAGTCCCCGTATTTGTCATGGTATGTGTAAGAACCGGGATTATTTCCGTTGAAAAACTGCGGGAAATACGCCACTATGTATTGGTCGGCGCATTTGTCATTGGCGCGATTTTCACGCCTCCTGACGTTATATCGCAATTCTTGCTGGCCGTTCCGCTTTACCTGCTGTATGAATTGGGGATATTCATCGCAGCTTACACCCTGAAACAGCGTAATAACTCAGCTAATAATTCTGGTCCTGTACCGCATTCTGAAGACGAAGACAAAGAATCAAAAGAGAGCGGAACCAATAAAGAAAAAAATTAACGGCAACCCTTCGGCTTACCCTGAAATTCGCTATTTGGTGATTATAAAAAAACACTTATATATCAATCAAGCATTTTCCTGAACGCGGCGTATTACTATGAACGCACTGGTCGATTTTTAACATAAGACCTTTTCGACTTTATTTTCCCATTTTCGAATGTAAACAGATCACACCCATTGCGTTCCATTTTGACACCGTTTTTCGATGTCCCAACGAAGGTCCATTCAGAGCAACCGAAATTTCCTTGTACAAAGTGGCTGGCATTCTCAAATTTAACATCAGGGTAATCTGTCCATACTTCGATGAATCGCTCACGCACTGCTTCAAAACCCTCGTACCGCGTGCCAAACTTTTCAGTACCACCGCCCGTCTCAAATATACAGTCTTCCGTCATGAACGCCATTATTCTATCAATATCATGCGCATTCCAGGCATTGCTGTACGCTTCTAATCGTTTTTTGTTCATTGCTTTAGTTCGGCGATTACGCGACCAATGAATTACTGCATCATTGTAAGCGATACCTGCTTTCATGCATACTACGAAGTTTTTGCTGGCGGTGATTTAGTTGCCTTCAACGGGTGCATCTACTATGCTTTCACAAAGCAGCCGTAGCTTATTAATTTACCGGTCACCGCTTTATACTGACATCATATAATAATGCTGCAAGGGCTTTCGCCAACGCTGGATCATCACCCATTAATACTTTCAATTTTTCAGCACTAAACCAGATAATTTCAACTGGTGAGTCAGCGGTATATGTGGCAGGGCTCTTGGCTGATAACAGCGCTAACATCGCAATAGTTTCACCGGGCCCAAACATCGAGGTAATGACATGCTCAGGCCCGGTCTCTTTACTCTCCAAGGTACCTCTGACAATGGCGCCAATCGCATTAAGCGGCTTGCCCTGCTCGGCGATGCGATCTCCTGGGTTATAAATTTTCTGGTTCATATGCTCAAATAGTTTCTCTTTCGTCTCGTTAGATAAACTTCGACTCCAGGGCGTACAATCGACCAACTGATCGGACTTGATCACATGCAACACCGGTATGCGTTGCAATTTCATCATGCGCTTCTCAACATTATTTATCATACGTTCCGCTTCCGGTTTATCCAGTATCGCTAACTTCAATTGGTGTTGGACCAGGGCACGCTCTCTATTTAATAGCAGGCGAGTAGCCGCCAGCGTTTCCAGGGCGTGAATAATTTCAGGAAAGCTTTCTCTTAAATCTTTAATGTGAGAAACGGTTTCTTCAATATTGCGATGAACGTCCTGACGCACTTTGTCTCCCTCGAATTCATTCGGAGCTAAAGCATCAATATGATCTGCCAATGCTTTCTGAGCATAAATCAAACCTCTCGCGACTTCATAACCATGAATCAAGCGATTAAAAGTGAGCGAGGTTGCCAGTCGCTTTAAGCCTTTAAACTCTCTAAGTCGATTTAGAATCATTGGCGTTTGCCAGACTTTATACAACTCAGGCCGTGGTCCAATAATTGGATCTCCATCGAGAGCGTGTTCAACCGCTTCAATCAACTTCGCGGTTGCCTGCTTACTGAGCATTCCCTGTTCAAACTGGCCCCAATAGTGTTGCCGCTCAGTTTCTAATAAGCGGCGTTTAAAAGCAATGCTTAATTCCGCATCTGTAATATGCGTTGCTTCGTCTTTCTGAACATTCATGCGAAGTTGAGCAACCTCTTTAACCGATTCCCAGTCCGCTCCTTTTAGAAATTCATTGGTCATAATCTTCGGCAGTAGTTGGTTCAGGGCCTGATTAATGGTCGTTTGCGCCTTATCTAGCATGGCTTGTTTCGCGCTGGGAAGCTTGTCTAAATCCATCCATTTCAATACCAAACGCATCGAAGAACCATTGATCAGGATAGTCAGGACGACAATCCCCGCACACAAAAACAAAATCTGATCAGCGACTTCTTTCGCAATCAAATCATTCGCCACCACAGTGAGTGCCAGTGCTAAAGAAACAGCACCTCTTAATCCACCCCAGATAAGTACGGTTGCCTTTTCCCGGTTAATCCCAATCCCAATTCGCTTAAGAATGGGCATAAACAATACAACAGAGAATGTCCTAATCAAGAAAATGCCCACATATAAGATAGCTAATGACTGCCATAAATCGATATCTGTCAGCGGCACCCGGACAGCTACTAACACACCCACCAATAGAAAGATCAAGGTATTGGCAATATAAGCCATCATTTCCCAAAAATGATGCAAAAAACCAGCCACCTCCGGCGAAATTCTTGTTCGGCCGATACTGGCGTACAGCAACGCCAATGCAACGACAGCAACAACACCTGAAACATGCATACTTTCAGCTAACATAAAGACCAGATAGGCAACCATAATCGATAAAGAAATTTCGATCATTGGGTCGTTAAACACCCTGCCCAGCCAGATAACACTCAAACCACCAACAGCCAGACCAATGACTAAACCAGCAGAAACAACCCAGACAAACTGCGCTGTGATTGCAAATACATTCACCGATTGTTCTGAAGCACTCAACACCCAGCCATAAAACAGCGTAAAAAACACAATCGCTGTGCCATCATTCAGCAAAGACTCCCCCTCAATTAAGGTTTCCAAACGCTTTCTGGAACTGACTTCCTTCAATAACGCAACCACAGCAACCGGATCTGTCGCGCTGATTAGTGCACCAAACATTAAGCATAGCGCCCAGCTCCATTCAAAGGGAAACGCCCACTGCGCAAGCCCTGCTGTCATCACAGTTGCGACAATTAAGCCGGGGACAGCCAAGATTGCTATCTGGGCAAACATCCGCCGAAATAAATGCACTTCTATTGCAAACGCACTTTCAAAAATCAGGGTAGGTAAAAACACATATAGAATCAGATGAGGGCTTATATCTACTACTAAATTAAGTGTTTCGGCCAACATAGGCGTATGTTGGTCAAAGAAATCGGTTCGATGGATTAAACCAAGAATTAGGCCAATTACCAGCAAGGCAACGGTATAGGGAATTTGTGTTTCTTTAAGTAAATGCCGTGTCGCTGAACCAATAAATAAAGATAAGACGACAAACACTAGGACGAGCAGACCCGTTTCGTAGTGCATCAGTGTATAGAAATAAAATTCTGCCGCATTAACTGAGCATAGCCGGATTTTACATGGGCTTCATTTCCAGTCAGCAAATTGCCGGGAGCGTATAGAAAACAAAAGCCCAACATGATTCTACTAGCGCTTCAAAACCGTGAACTTGTCAACACAACGTCCGCATCTGACCAAGCCTCGTCGAATTGTTCCCGAGTCGTTTCTGCATCGGTTTTTTTATCTTGTGCGTGCAAGGCCTGAACAAGACCAAAAAGAGACCAGCCACTTTGTGGATGAAAATGCAAATCTTCCCGATACACCTGTTCGGCCCCGGCGGCCTTGTCAGTCGCCAGCAGTACGGCCCCCAACACTTGGCGCGGCGGCAGATACCAATCTTTCGGTTCAGTATAATTCAGGCCGTCTTCTAACGCAACCGCATGTTTTAAATGGTCAATAGCTGCGTCATAATTCTGCTGTGCGGCTGAAATCTCCCCTTCCAGCATGGCTTGCGCTATTTTCAGAATCTGCGATATCTCATTAACATCAAAAATATTAAGGTCAACCACGGCCGGATCCGAAACAATCTGCTGTAGAAACGTTAACTCAAGTTGCGCGCTGTCAATGTTACCTTGCCTTAGCAGCGCCAACCCCCGCGCGTAGTGCCAGATTCCCCTGACATACAATAAATCCGCAGGTGGCGCTGGTTCCGCAAGGATTTCGTGCCACTTGCCAAAAAGTGCTTGTGTGTAGAGCGGCATCAACGAAAAATGTTGCAACGTTCCGGAAAATCCCGGCGTCCGCATTTCTTCCGGATTTACTTTGGCGGCGGTATCCCGCGCCGCTTGCAGCGCCAGCTTATACTGCCCGGTCTTAGCCGCCGCTGCCCACAAAAAATGATAATTGTGCGGAATATAAGCCGCAGTATAAATACTCTCAACATGTGAGTGATTCAAATAATGCTGATCCACCTTAACCGCTTGTTGATTGGCGAGCGCCGCATCACGATAGCGTCCGACCCGAAGGTAAATATGCGCGGGCATGTGCACCAAATGGCCAGATCCGGGGACCAGGGTCGCCAAGCGTTCGGCACTTGGCAGCGCTTTTTCTGGATGAGACGATCCTTCCATAACATGAACATAAAGATGGTTCGCCAATGGTTGATTGGGCTTTTGTTCCAGCACGTCCTCCAAGAGGGACACAATTTCAGAAGTCCATGGTTGGGCTTCACCATTTTTCTTCCAGTAATCCCAGGGATGTAAATCCATCAGTGCTTCAGCCAGCAATGAACCAATCACCACATCATCCGGAAACTGTTGATAAACTTCGCGCATCGCTTCCGCATAAGCAGCATCAAGATGGGTGCGCTCTTTCACAATTTCATTCCCATACCGCTTCGTCAAAGCTTGTATCAGCGCTTTTTCTTTTTTCGTTGCATGGCCCGCAAGTGACCACGCTTTTTGTACGGCTGCATACGCCAGAGGGACAGCTGAATCGCTCATTGGCGCATTGATATTCGGTCCTAAAACTAATGCCTCGCCCCAAAAACACATGGCACATTCTGGATCCAGCCGGGCCGCTTCCTGGAACGATCTTGCCGCCTCCGCATGATTAAATCCAAAGGACAGAATCAGTCCTTGATCAAAATACCGCTGCGCCTTCGGCACGGAAATGGAAACCGGGTACTGATGCTTTCCCAGATTATCTTGGAGCGGAACGGCTTCTCGATTCGCAGAAACCGTACTTGAAACACTTGCGCCAGCAACAAAAAACAGAAACAGCCCGAACAATAACTTAACAACAAATTGCCACATTATTCTATCCTCCCTTTGCCCTGGTATACATGAGGTAAAAAAACTGAAGTCATTATACTTAGTATCGATGGACTGAAGATTTTTTACGCTCATACCGATTAAGTTTTGACTGTACCGATACCTTTTTCAAGCTCTCTTTTCCACCTGCTTCACCGCCCGGCTTGCAACAACCTATTTGACATCATGTGAGCCCCATTAGAGCTAATTTATAGCAACTATTCATGGATCACAGCACCACGCTTTGGTCAACTGTTGCTTAAAAATACCATTTTAACACTCAGATTTTTTCATTATCGGACCTTTTCGGTGGCGGATTATATGATTCGCCGTCCGATACCGCACGTTTCAATATTATATATATAACAGTTACTTATAAAATATTATATGGCCTTAGCTCATGCTGGACAAGTCCACATTCTTTGAATAAAGGCTAAAGTTATCCCCTATTTCATCGTTATGGTCAGTTAAGCGTCAAATGCGCGGCGTCTCAAAACATGGTCGCTTCCATGCCCAGTAATTTAAATGCCGCGCTTCGACTTAACTAAAACGGGAGTATATCTTATGTCACAAGCCAATACCCACGAACAGTTTATGCTTGAACTTATCAATGCCGAACGCGCCAAAGTCGGGGCGCAACCACTCGCTTTCGATAGCGATCTAAACGAATCGGCCGAGAACCACAGTTCCTGGATGATAGCAACTGACACCTTTTCACATACTGGTGCAAACGGATCCAGCCCTGGCGACCGCATGAGTGCAGCAGGCTATAATTTCACCGGCTCCTGGGCCTGGGCTGAAAACATCGCCTGGATGAGTACCCGGACGCCTGATGGGCTGCAGGATGAAGTGCAGCAATTACACACCATGCTTATGAATTCTGCAGGCCACCGCGCCAACTTGTTGAATGACACTTTCCGGGAAATAGGCGTTGGTTTTGAAGTCGGTCAATTTGACCGCTTTGAAGGCGCATTTGTCACACAGAATTTTGCCCGCACCGCAACGGATTCATTCTTGACCGGCGTGGCCTTCGACGATCAAGACGGCGACAATCGTTATGATATTGGCGAAGGGATCGATAGCTTTGCGGTTATGGTTAAAAATAACCTGACTGGCGCGGTTGAAACTACAACCACGAATTCGGCTGGCGGCTATGCACTGGAACTTGCCAACGGCAACTACACGGTAAGTTTCTCTGCCAATGGTTTTGCCACCACAAGCTTTCAAACCCGTATTGACGACAAGAACGTCAAGCTGGATCTTATCGACCCGGCGACCAGTGACGATGCGCCAACACCTCCTCCCCAACCTGCGCCGGAACCAATCCCAGAACCGGAACCAATTCCTGAACCCGCACCGGAACCGGAATTAAACATAATTACCGGCACTATGGCGTCAGAGACCCTGCTTGGCACTTCTGATGACGATAAGATTCTCGGTATTGGCGGCCGGGACAGATTGTACGGTAACGACGGAAATGACCACATTGACGGGGGTTCTGGCAACGATTTACTTTGGGGCGGCACGGGTGCGGACGTTTTAACCGGCGGATCAGGCCGCGATCTTTTCGTATTTAATACGCCGTTTATTAATGCCGTAGACGAAATCACCGATTTTTCTTCCGCTGAGGACTTTATCATCTTAGAAAACGCCATATTTTCCGGCCTGCAAAGGGGCAGACTGAATAATTCGGCATTTCATACCGGAACGGAAGCACACGATAGTACCGACCGGATAATCTACGATGATCAAACTGGCGCCCTATATTTCGACACCGACGCAATGGGTGGCGCGGTTGCTCAGCAATTCGCCCAACTGACAGCCGGCCTTTCGCTGCAAAACTCAGATTTTTACATCATTTGACCTTATTGAGTGGCGATTGAAACATATCGTCTTCAACCGCCGCCGTTAATCTCAATCAAGAAACAGGCAAGCTATACATCCATAGAACTGCTGAACGGTAATAATCCGACACATATAGAAACAATTCACAATTTCAAAAAAAGCTAAAGTTTTCCCTTATTTTTATCGTAACAAGTTGAATATCTAAGGTGAGATAATCAACGTACGTTGTTAACAAACCAGCCGGGCCTTAAACTGGGCAAAGCTGATCATCAAATCATTATTTATAAGAAAACAATGATGCAGACAAAAAAAACACTCCTATCTTCAGTATTGTCAACACTTTTTTTATTAGGGAGCATCAATTCAGCTTCCGCCGAAAGCGTTGCCGTTAAAGGTGGCTTGATTTTTATTGCCGATGGCGGGCTTATTGCAAAAAACCTGCCAGACGGACAGGTTAATCAGTGTGTAGCCGACCAATTGTCAGCACTCGAAGGGGCGCCAGTATCCGCATTATTGCAGACAGCGACTGATGTTACGATTGACGATGGTTTTGCGGTTGTGACCGTTAAGACCCAAAGCGACAGCGATGGTAACTTACTTGATGACCCTATCACGGATGCCGTCGCTATCGATGTGTCAAGTTGTTTGACTACGGTTGAAGAAGTGGCTGTACAGGAATGCATTGCTACGGTTGACCTAGACCAGGGTTTACTGATCATCCCTTGCGTTGAAATTGGCGGTAAGGTCAATAAAGTCCATATGGAGCGCCGTGGAAATTCATCAAACTGGGAAGTCTCTTTTTTCGAGGGCAATCCTGTTTTAGATAATATTGAGCTTGATGAAGATGAAGACACCGATGATGGTGATGACAACTAGTTAAAATTTTCGGCAGTCATTTTTAAGGATGCGTAACGAAAAGTTGCGTACCCGATTCGCGAACACGCTCCTCCTGCAGTCTTCCTCTGTACGCGCCGAAGTGCGCCTGCTATAAGCATCCGGCATCAGTAGCCAGGTGTGGAAACCCCAGCGAAAAATATTCGTCCATAACACACTGTTGGCATTCAATGACAAAAATATTCAATCGTCATGGCAAAAAAAGATTTGAAGTGCAAATGTAAGCACATAGCTTGCATAAACGCGTTACAAACCAACAGACCCCAGAATTGCACAAAAAGTATAAAATCTATAAGGCGCTATCAACAAATCGTTAATGACAGCATTACAGTTGATTATCCCGATCATGACGAAATTGTCATTTTCTTAAGCCCATCGCAAAATGTCTTCATATCACGACAAAAATAACAGCTATAAAACATTGCATTAAAAAATAGCTGTCACATTCTAACCAAGAAAAACGACAAAATCGGCACATTTGCACATGGATCAAGAAATGCAATTCCTTGTTTCAAGATAAAAATTTTTTCTGGCATAAATCATGCTCATGTTAAATCGTTTAATAATATAACTATACCCCGTGGTATTGTTATACTGTAGATCAACATATCGGGACAGTTTACACCAGTACTTTTCTTTAGCAAAAACTGCGCAATACAGGCTGACATGTTCAATTTAAATATGATAGATGATGCATAACACTGTAGCGCCTTTATTAAAGACAATCCAAACACGATCCGTAAACATGCTGGACTACGATTGGCTCTACGAACTTCATCGGGACGTCTACATAGATGTGATAACGCGGCAGTTTGGTGACTGGGATGAAAAAGAACAAATGAATTTTTTTCAGGATGTCTGGAAATCACACAACATCACTGTCATCACCATTAACAAAGAGCCCGTCGGAATGTTCCAACTATATCAGCGCAGCGACCACCTCTGGCTTGCGGAAATTCAAATAGCAACCAAGTATCAGAATAATGGTATCGGAACCAAAGTGATTGCTGATTTGATGAATAAAGCTCGCAAACTTGGGTTGCCGCTCCGCCTGCGGGTCCTGCATAAAAACCACCGCGCACAAAGCCTCTACCAAAGACTCGGGTTTCGTCATACAAAAGGCACCCCGCACCACTATGTCATGGAAAGTGCCTGAATCTCATTCACCAACGCGCCATGGTGCAATGTTGATTTCAGTGATTAGTCGATGTTCCGTAACGTGTAATTTATTAAAGTCTGCTTGCTCACCAGCGCTAATCAGGTGCATTCCTGACGCCACATGGATCTCAACCTGTCCTTCTTCGACCGCAATATTGCCGCTGCCATCTTTAAGCATACTGACGCGAAAACGCGTACCAATGTCCCTGATCAATGCATCACCCACTTTGACTTCCAGCTCATTTAAAGCATCCTCGTCAGTTTCAAAATAGGCATTCCCTTTTAATAGCTCTATCTTTACCGGTTCGTTATCTGCCACTGAGACAGCGCTATTCATGTCCAGGAAAATTTCAATATGGGGAGTTGCCGCAATTGACTGGTACTGCTCGGCGTTGGTTTGATAAAACCGCGTTGTCTGCGGCTTGGAAATATACCAAGACAACAGACCAAAAAAAACACCAATGCTAATGATGGCGCAGTGCATAAAAAAACGACGCCAACTGAATACAAAAGTATGGGGTAATTTGGTTGGGGGTTTTGATTTCTGCATTGCTCGTCAGTATATAAAAAAATTGAGGTCTGAGAACCGCGCCTAAATTTGTTCAGTATTGCCAGAATAAACGCGTTAGTCAACGCCAGGCCTGAATTTCATCCTCCACCCGAATCGGATAATTTTTCCTCCTGATTGCGTGCCGCCAAATGTTTCTCGACATCCTCTTTACTAAAGCCAATTTCAGATGCGACACGGTCAGCATGACTTACTTTGGAAACACCTGCTACCATCCGGTGCGTTGGACCTTGCGGCAAGAATTCAACCTGCAAATAGCGACCGATATGGTCACGTTGCAATCGTTCACATAACTCATGGTTATGGGTAACTAATAATGTACTGACGCCAAGTTGGTGAAACCCTTTGAGTATATACTCGGAAAGTGTCATTTTCTCTTCGAACGTCGTGCCCTCTGAAAGTTCATCCAACACCACCAGGCTGCGGGGCGTAGCATTGAAAAAAATTTCGCGGGTGCGTTTCAACTCATGACCGAAGCGTCCGACACCCGCTTCCAGTTGGCCTGGTTCCGGCACCTGATAGTACAGATGCTCGACAGGAACCAGCTGCGCTTTTACCGCAGGAACGTAGCAACCGATCTGACCCAGCAACTGGATTTGCGCCACAGTTTTACAATAGGCAGTTTTGCCGCCACTGTTAGGCCCCGTAATAATCAGTATACGGCCGTCCACATCAAGTGTGATGTTATTGGGCACGAAATCCAAGTTATCTTTGACAAGCAAGGGGTTTTTCGCTTCTGTAGCGGTGAGCAGGTGATGCTTTTGCTCGACAATCTCTGGCAATGTCAGCGGAGTTCTTATTGACTGCGCATAACGTCGAATAGATAACAATTCATCAATCATACCCAACGCATCCATGGCTTGCGCCAATTCGGGGCTTTGTCTAAATTGCTTACGCAGCGGGTAAATAATAGCGTCTCGATCAGAAACACCGATAGCATGCAGAATCACAGGAAAAACTGGCACAGTCAATGCAAGAATACCGTAACCAATATAAGACGCCCCCAGCTCGGGCAACATGGTCTGAAAAAAATAAAGAATAACGCCTACCGCTGCCATGAAGAAAAATATCGGAAGAAACTTAAACATGGAAGGTTGAAAACGGGGCAGCGGCAATCCTCCTTTTTTTTCTTCTTGTGTTTTAAACTTTCCATTTACGTGGTAGACAGGCCCATGCATCAACTTATAAATACGGGATTGACTGAATTTCCGAATAGTATCAAGCAATTCACCCAGATACGAAGTTCTCGGCTGTGGTAGCGCATTTGCCGCTTCAACCATTTCCACGACAAACTCAGTACCGTCTTGGAATTGACGATATCCGCAACCATTAAACTCAAGATTTCTATTTTTTGGTTCATCGTCATTAGAAAACCCGCCGCTAAATTCCCCGTACAATAAATGGTAGAGAAATTTTTCACTTGCCGCCAAACTTGCAACATATCGCTGCAAATCACCATACAACTCAGGGTCCGATTCAAGTTCTCGCAGACTTGTTTGCTTATTGCGCAGCACTTGCGCATCCGTAATGGGACGCGCCAGTGAGCGAAAAAGCGTTAAATGGCCAATCTGAGTTTTAGTGCAATCAATGGAATCGAATAATGCGTCGGCCTCGATTGCATCGAATGTTTTAGGATCAATCACCCCATAGTCAGCGTCTGATAAGCGTATTTTCTGAATACTCGCGGGTTGATTATTACTGGACAACAGATAAGGAATGCGCCATATTGCGCCGGTCTTGACAGATTCACTCATGGGCTCTCTCTTTTATGATTCAATGGAACTTATGATCTAACCAACCCACTCTAATTCTGGAGCGTACCAACATGGATTCATCATTGAAGGTGAAAATTCTGAAGTATAAAATAAAATAAAAACTAATATTTAAGGACATTCGACTGCACTGAATTCTATAAATTCCAGCACGTCTTTTGCTACGACAGCAATTTCTACTTTTTATCATGCTAAAAATAAAAAAAATATCGCGTACTGCCATGATTGCCAGCGTCATAATTGCACTGGTTCTAGTCACTTGGTATTTAACCCGCTCTGAACCTGTTGAAGCTGAACTGGCGTCAATTTCACATGGCCTGGTTGAGGCGACCGTGGTCAATACGCGTGCAGGCACCATCAAAGCATGCCGCCGATCCAATCTTGCGCCCGCCACAGGCGGACAAATTGTTAAACTCTGGGTCAAAGAAGGCGACCGCGTGAGTCAAGACCAGGTACTCCTGGAATTATGGGACGCCGACCTCGTTGCCCAGCGGAAACTGGCGCAACGGCAACTTGCCATGGCGAAAGAACACCGCCGCGAAGCATGTATTTTAGCCGAAAATGCACGCCGTGAATCGCTTCGCACGCAACAACTTGTTGACAAAGGTTTTATCAGCTCGCAACGCGCCGAAGATGATGAGGCCAATGCACGTGCACGTCAGGCAAGTTGTGATGCCGCCGCTGCTGACATCAAGCGCGCCCAGGCGCAAATCCTGGTGGTCGATGCTCAACTGGCACGCGCAAAACTGCATGCGCCATTTCCTGGCGTTGTTGCGCGTATTACGGGAGAATTGGGTGAATTTACCACACCCTCGCCACCGGGCGTACCCACACCGCCGGCAATTGATTTAATTGACGACTCGTGCCTGTATGTCAGCGCGCCAATGGATGAGGTGGATGCCCCTAAAATTAAAATCAGCCAATCCGCACGCATTACCCTGGATGCCATGCCTGGTAAAATATTCGCTGGCAAAGTGCGGCGGATTGCACCGTATGTCACTGAGATAGAAAAACAGGCACGAACCGTTGATATCGAAGTGGATTTTTTGCAACCGCCCACCGATACTTTGCTGGTCGGCTACAGTGCTGACGTTGAAGCAATCATTGAACAGCGTGACAATGTTCTGCGCATACCGACCCAGGCTATACGGCAAAACAACAAGGTGTTAGTCGTCGGCAAAGACAGTAAACTGGAAGAACGGTTTATAAAAACTGGTCTAGCTAACTGGAGCTATACCGAAATTATCAGCGGATTGGAAATGGGTGACCTCGTATTATTGTCATTTGATCAGGACGAAGTTGAGGTCGGTGTTCCCGTCCAGCAAAAATCGCCTCAGCCATGATCGATCTTACTGAAATAACGCGTATCTTTAAAATGGGCGATCAATCCGTTTATGCTTTGCACGAAATCAACCTGAACATCGCAACCGGGGAATACGTTTCGATTATGGGACCGTCCGGCTCCGGAAAATCAACCTTATTGAATATTATCGGACTACTCGACCGTCCAGACAGTGGGCGCTATGCGCTTGATGGAAAAAATGTCACCGATTTAACAGAAACCGAGCAGGCGCAAACACGGCGCGATAAAATCGGATTTGTATTTCAATCGTTCCACCTTGTGCCAAGGTTAACGGCCGCAGAAAATATTGAAATGCCACTGATCCTTGGTGAAATTCCGCCTGACGAACGTAAATCGCGTGTTGCCGATGCTTTGCAAGCATTCGATCTGCAAAGCCGGGCTCAGCATCGGCCGGCCGAGTTATCCGGCGGCCAGCGTCAACGTGTGGCGATTGCACGGGCCACGATATTACGGCCCAAGGCTATTCTTGCAGATGAACCCACTGGCAATCTTGATCATTCTATTGGTGCTGAAGTCATGACGCTACTGGAAAAACTCTGTCAGGAAGGAACAACGCTTATCGTCGTCACGCATGACCGAGAACTGAGCGCCCGTGCAAAACGTCATATTGGCATGCGCGATGGAAAAATCGTAACGGATTCGTCATGACGCTGAATGATACGTTGTTAATTTCATTAAGAGCGGTTACCAGCTACCGCGTTCGTTCCCTGCTCATCATCCTGGCAATGGCGCTTGGCGTCGCCGCAGTTGTCATGCTGACCGCCTTGGGTGATGGCGCGCGGCGGTATGTCGTCAATCAATTTTCTTCTATCGGCACGAATTTAATTGCGGTTATGCCGGGTCGCGCAGAAACTTCAGGCGCATTCCTGGGCGCTACAATGGGACGGACACCACGCGATCTGACACTAAAAGATGCGCAATTAATCGGTCGATTACCGCAAGTCAGGCGTTATGCACCACTGAATGTTGGCGTTGCAGAACTGAGCGCAGCGAAACGACTGCGGGATGTAACCGTACTCGGCAGCACGGCGGACCTAATTCCTATCCGGCACATGAATCTTGCTCAGGGCAGTTTTCTTGCGCACGATTCTGAACATAGCGCACAAATCGTCCTTGGTGCCAAACTGGCAGAGGAGTTTTTCCCCACCAGCAACGCAATCGGTCAACGTATCAGACTCGACGAAAATCGCTTTCTGGTAACAGGGGTTCTTGCTCTCCAGGGGGAAACAATGGGCTATAATACGGATGAAATCGTCATTATCCCGATTGATTACGCCCAGTCATTATTTAATACGACCTCGCTGTTTCGCATCCTGGTTGAAGCCAGAAGCCACAGCGATATCCCGTCCGCCAAGGAAGCTATTCACGACACATTGAAAAAAAGCCATGATGGTGAAGAAGATGTTACGATCATCACACAAGATGCGGTACTGGATACTTTCGATCGAATTTTACATGCGCTAACGCTTGCAGTAGCAGGAATTGCCGCTATCAGCCTGGCAGTCGCCGGCATATTAATCATGAATGTTATGCTGGTCGCAATCAGTCAACGAACGCCAGAAATCGGCTTATTAAAAGCGATCGGCGCCGACGCCGCTGATATTCGTCATCTGTTTTTTGCTGAAGCGCTCTGGTTGTCGCTGGCAGGGACGATCATTGGTTTTTTATTCGGTCAATTTGGCAGCCTGCTATTACGTCTTGCCTACCCTCAACTCCCCGCCTGGGCACCTGCCTGGGCAATTATAGCTGGCGTCATTGTCGCTTTGATAACCGGTATTCTCGCCAGCCTGTTGCCATCAAGCCGTGCAGCACGGCTTGATCCGGTACAAGCCCTCAGCAAAAAATGAACACGGTTGACACGCTGCAATTTGCATTTCGTGCCCTGACTGCACACCGATTCCGTACATTTCTAACCGCATCTGGCATTGCCATCGGAATTGCTGCCGTTATCCTGCTGACATCAATCGGAGAAGGCATCCAACGGTTTGTCGTATCAGAATTTACCCAGTTTGGCACCAATATTATTAATATTACACCCGGAAAGATCACCACACATGGCGGATCGTTGGGTGCTATTGGGAGCGCGCGACTTCTTACCATCGAGGATGCCATCGCGCTTAAGCACTCCCGATATGCCCAACATATCAATACCAGTGTTATGGGAAATGCGGAAATCCGCGCGCAAGGACGCAGCCGGCGTGTCACGATATACGGCCAGAGCCCCGACTTTCCCTACGTATTCAATATGTCTGTATCAACGGGGCAGTTTCTCCCTGCGGATGACCCGCGAAACCCTCGCGCCTATGCTGTTTTAGGCGCCAAAGTACGCACCGAATTATTCGGTAACACGAATCCCCTCGGTGCTATTTTACAAGTTGGCGAATCCCGTTTTCGTGTTATTGGCGTGATGGCTGCAAAGGGACAGGTTCTTGGGTTCGATCTTGATGATACTGTTTATATTCCTACCACGCGCGCACTGGAAGTCTTCAACCGGGAAGGTTTAATGGAAATAAACGTTGCCTATCCACCTGAGGTTCCGGTACAGGTTGTCACAAACGATCTTCATCGAATTCTTGTAGCGCGCCATGGACGTGAAGATTTCACGCTCACCCCGCAGCAGCAAATGCTCAGCACACTTACAACCGTATTGAATGTGCTGAAATTTGCAGTCGCTGCACTGGGCGGAATATCCTTGCTGGTCGGCGCGGTCGGTATGGTGACACTAATGCATATTGCGGTGTCTGAACGTATTGCGGAAATCGGTCTGCTCACGGCAATGGGCGCAACACGAAATCGCATCCGCATTCTTTTTTTAATGGAATCCACGGTCTTATCAACGTTAGGTGGTCTCGGTGGTTTAATGATAGGCTCAGGCATTGCGTGGCTGCTCAAAGTTCTCGTCAGCGGCCTGCCGGTGAGCACGCCATGGGATTACGTGCTTGGCGCGTTGATCTTATCCGTACTTATTGGTTTAGTCGCCGGTGTTATGCCTGCCATGCGGGCAGCCAAATTGGATCCGGTAACCGCATTGCGAACGGAATAAATAGTCCAGAGATCATTTTTATACGACCACAAAGCCGCAAAAAGCAATCCTTGCGCTATTTTCCTTCAGTTACAAAAAACAAAAAATATTTTCAAATTTTTATAACTGCACAAACAGACTTAACAAATATGCACTTGTCGAGATAACCTATTAAAATGATTGAAGTTAAATCGTAAAGTTTCGTTAAGTCAGATAGCAAAAGTGTTCGCAAAGTACTATAATGAAATACAATGTGTGTTTGTGTTGACAAAGCGCATTTATTGTGACTAAATATGAGCGTGACATTAAAAAGCGTGTAACATATTGATCAGAAATATGGTTCTATAGTCTACTTGGTAGGCGATTAGCGCATTTCATGACGCAATTTCATATAGTCACTGAGTAAAAATATAATTGAATGTAGCATATAAACTACACTTGACTTTTAACAATAATAATGTTGTGTGATTTTTTAAATAGGAGATCTGTCATGATCAAAAAATCAAGTATTTGGGCCTTATTCTTCATCTTTCTTTATGTTCTTCCTAGTGTCTCTATGGCAAATGAGGAGGATAGACATCATCGCCATGGCAAACATGACAACAACCATCTTATCGTAAAGTTGCTGGGGCATAGCGAGGCGTATGTACCGGATTGGGATGTCCCAAATGCAGAGAGTGATGTTGTGTGCCAAGATATTGACTTGGTTGATTTGAAAAGCAATGAAGTTATTGGTGCAGCAACAGACTGCTTCTCAAGTATTGAGCCAGACAGTGTTGGCGGTGGCGCCGGTTTTATTGGCACGTCTTTTCTTTACTTCCCCGAGGGCACGATCGTTTCCCAAGGTAAATTTACAGCACGACCAGTGTTACAGGAAACCACCTCAATAACTGGCGTACCGATTACTGCGATAACAGGCGCAGCCGCCGAAGGAAACACAATTATTTGGGGATCGGGAAAATATGAAAATGCTAAGGGTAATGTGCGAGTCTCTGGCATGGTTAACGATACAGAATACGCATTTATGCCAGGCGACCCAATATATTTCGATTGCATTTTTGACATACAATTGTTTGATTAATAGATATAAATCATAACAATTCACTCATCCAGGCTAATTAAATTTAGTCTGGATGATTTAGATATCAAACAGGCCCTGTTTTTAACTATCTGCGGAAATTCTTCCTGTTAAGTATATTTAAATCCAGCTACCCGAGGTGTTGGTTTCGATGCACTGGCAAGCAAAAAATGCCTTCATCGTCTGAGAATATTTCAACAAACAACCCGGTATAGAAATAAGTCAATTAAAGCGGGTTTTGATTTAATGTCTCACAACTCCGGCTAATATACGGTAGTTATCCCTGCTAGTCCGCGGCACAAGCAA